>NZ_JBGLYM010000034.1:0-52881 GCF_047303955.1 Pseudomonas sp. Pseusp88
GGGGGGGTTTTTTTGGGCCCCTTTTTTGGGGTTGGGGGCCCTCGGCTGCCTTGCCCCGGGGGCCCGGTTTTCGGGGGGCGGGCCCCCCCCCGGAAAACCCCCGGTCCCACATTAGCCTTCTACTGCCCCTCAACCACCGGGTGTCAGGGCTAACGCCGAAAGATGCCGTAACCCTTCTAGGCCGGGCCTTTCCTTTTCTTCTGTATGAAGTTTCCGAGACAATCCCCGCCCACTTGTGCGGGTCGTTTTCGCTCTCTAGTCTGCGCCGGTCGTTGAATATCAGCGACCGGGTTTAGCAGCCTGCCAGCGTTAGATAGTGCAAGTTTCACCGTCATGGTGGCTTTGCGTGGGGCGTCTTCGGGCGCGCCGGGTTCTATCGCTCTCCGGTCTGCTAACCCGCGTCAAAGCCGCCACCTTTTATCGTTTAGCAGCGGGGATCAGGTGGCCTAACCAGAGCAAACAATATGAGCGATTTACCTAGAGATCCATCCCTTGCTGCACTCGAAAAATCCCTGCTCCACGCCTCAGCCGTAGTGCGCTGCCTCGCCGCAGTTATCTACGAAACCGGCGACAGCCTCAGCGGCCCCAAGCGTGACCTGGCCTTCTCGGCATTGCACCTGACCGAAGTGATCCAGAGTGATCTGGATAGCTCACTGGAGTATTTCGAACCGCGTTGAACGGACCAATAGCAACGAAATCTGTTCGCGGGGCGCGCCGGTGAAGCCGGTCGCGGTTTTGCCGTGAGGCGCTGACGCACCTGGCGATTGGCTTGAATGGGTTGGTGTCGCGGTTTGTGTTGTAACCATTGCAATCTCCGGTAAAACTCTGCTCCTCGCCATGGAAGGAGTTTTACCGTGAAGCCTGTCGATATCGTCCGTTTGTTGGTGCTGGCCGCCATCTGGGGCGCCAGTTTTCTCTTTATGCGCATCGTCGCACCGGTACTTGGGACAATGCCTACGGCATTCTTCCGGGTATCCATCGCTGCGGTAGGCCTGCTGCTGATCCTCTGGGTGATGCGGGTCAACTGGGACTTTCGCGGCAAATTCAAGATCTGCCTGATGCTGGGGGTGATCAACTCCGGATTGCCCGCTACCCTCTACTCGTTGGCTGCACAGGTACTGCCTGCCGGCTACTCATCGATTTTCAATGCCACCACGCCCTTGATGGGCATTCTGGTTGGCGGCCTGTTCTTCGCGGAAAAACTCTCCGTCAACAAGCTGGCCGGGGTCTTCCTTGGGCTGTTCGGCGTAGCGGTGCTGACCCGCGCGGGGCCGGTGACTTTCAATGCCGACCTGCTGATGGGTGCCGTCGCCTGCCTGTTGGCTACAACCTCCTACGGCTTTGCCGGATTTCTCACCCGTCGCTGGCTCGATCATCAGGGCGGTCTCGACAGTCGTCTGTCGGCCATGGGCAGCATGCTCGGCGCAACGCTGCTGCTGTTGCCGCTGTTCGGCTATAACGCCCTGGCCCATCCTCCGGCCAGCTGGGGCGGGCTGAATGTCTGGCTGTCGCTGCTGGGCCTGGGGCTGGTCTGCACGGCGTTCGCCTACATCCTGTATTTCCGCCTGATGAGCAGCATCGGCCCGCTCAGCTCCATGACCGTGACTTTCATGATCCCGCCCTTCGGCGTGCTGTGGGGCGCACTGTTCCTCGATGAGCCGCTGTCCATGGCGCACCTGTACGGCGGCCTGTTGATTGCCGTGGCCTTGTGGCTGGTGTTGAAGCCTGCGGCGGTGGTCAAGAGCGCGACCAACTCATCCTTGAAATGATATTTCTGAGGGAGAGGATCGGTGGACGCGAACTGTGAGAGCGAGTTGTGGGGGCGAATTGTGGGAGCGAATTCATTCGCGAAGAGGCCAATCCAGGCGATACATCTCGGTCAGCTGGAATATAGCCTTCGCGAATGAATTCGCTCCCACAGTAGTCGCTCCTACAATAGTCGCTCCCACGACTCGTTCTCTTATGGCTCTTCCCCTGCGGCACCTCTGAGAGCCATCACTGTCTACACTCACTTGCTCCTGATACCACCCATTCGAATTCAAAACCGCCCCCACCGCTGTCATCTCGGGGGTGGACCATCAGAAAAAACCCATCGAATCCCGTGAATCACAGCCTGACCTGAGGATGACTGCATGAAAAAGCTGACCACTGCATTTGGCGCTCCTGTCGTCGACAATAACAATATCCAGACCGCAGGCCCCCGCGGCCCGGCGTTGTTGCAAGACGTCTGGTTCCTGGAAAAGCTGGCCCACTTCGACCGCGAAGTGATCCCGGAGCGTCGTATGCATGCCAAGGGCTCCGGCGCCCATGGCACGTTCACCGTGACCCACGACATCACTCGCTACACCAAGGCCAGGCTGTTCTCGCAGATCGGCAAGCAGACGCCGATGTTCGCCCGTTTCTCCACCGTAGCCGGTGAGCGTGGCGCGGCCGATGCCGAACGCGATATTCGCGGCTTCGCCCTGAAATTCTACACAGAAGAAGGCAACTGGGACCTGGTGGGCAACAACACGCCGGTCTTCTTCCTGCGCGATCCGCTGAAATTTCCCGACCTGAACCACGCCATCAAGCGCGATCCACGCACCGGTCTGCGCAGCCCCAACAGCAACTGGGATTTCTGGAGTTCACTGCCCGAAGCGCTGCATCAGGTCACCATCGTCATGAGTGATCGCGGCATCCCGTCCAGCTTCCGCCATATGCATGGCTTCGGCAGCCACACTTTCAGCTTCCTCAATGCCGCCAACGAGCGCTTCTGGGTCAAGTTCACCCTCAAGACTCAACAGGGCATCAAGAACATGACCGATGCCGAAGCGGCCGAACGTGTCGGCGGCGACCGTGAGACCCATCAGCGCGACCTGTACGAAAGCATCGAAAACGGCGACTTCCCACGCTGGACGGTGTTCGTGCAGATCATGCCGGAGAACGAAGCCGGGACTTACCACATCAACCCGTTCGACCTGACCAAAGTCTGGCCGCATGGCGACTATCCGCTGATCGAAGTGGGCGTCATGGAGCTGAACCGCAATGCCGACAACTTCTTTGCCGAAGTGGAACAGGCAGCGTTCAACCCGGCCAATATCGTGCCGGGCATCAGCTTCTCGCCGGACAAGATGCTTCAGGGTCGACTGTTTTCCTATGGTGATGCCCAACGCTATCGCCTGGGGGTCAACCACTTCCTGATCCCGGTCAACGCGCCGAAATGTCCTACCCACAGCTACCATCGTGATGGCGCCATGCGCGTGGACGGCAATATGGGGGGCACAACGTCCTACGAGCCCAACAGCAATGGCGAGTGGGAAGAACAACCGGACTTCGCCGAACCGCCGCTGAGCATCGAAGGCGCGGCCGATCACTGGAACCATCGTGAAGACACCGACTACTTCTCCCAGCCCCGGGCGCTGTTCCAGTTGATGACTCCGGTTCAGCAACAGGCACTGTTCGATAACACTGCACGGGCGATCAAAGGTGCGTCGCAACAAGTGATCGAGCGCCATATCGGCCACTGCACCCAGGCTGATCCGGCTTATGGGGCGGGTGTGCGCAAGGCCATTGAACAGTTGGGCTGAGGAGGTAGCAAACTCTGCAGGAGCTGCCGAAGGCTGCGAAAGCGATTTTTCAGGCAGATCCATTCGCAGCCTGCGGCAGCTCCTACTGGGACGTGTTCCAATCAATGAAAAGGCCGGTGCATTGACTGCACCGGCCTTTTCATTTACTCACCCGCCATCATGTGCTCTTGCGAAACACAAACCCCAGGCCAACGATGATCAACACCATGCCGAACAGGCTTAGCCATGCCAAGCGATTACCGAAGATCAGGTAATCCATGATCGCGGTCACCGCAGGCACCAGGTAGAACAGGCTGGTGACATTGACCAGGTTGCCTTGGGCGATCAGCCGGTACAGCAACAATGTCGCCAGCACCGAGACCACCAGACCCATCCACAGCACCGGCACGAAGAAGCCGATACTCTGCTCGAAGTGGAATGGCTGGAACGGCACGAACACCGCGCAGACCAGTGCCCCGGCCAGATACTGCACAGGGACGGTCCCCATGGGGTTGCTGGTGATGCGTTTCTGCATGATCGAGCCGCCGGTCATGCTCAACATACCCAGAACACCAAACAGCATCCCGGCGAGCGAACCGCCATCACCGATCCCCTGATAAACCACCAGCACCAACCCGGCCAGTCCCAGGCCGAGGCCGAACATGCGGCTCCAGGAACGGTTGCGCTCCACCAGGACTGCAGTGAGGATCGGCTGCACGCCCATGATGGTCGCCATCACGCCGGGGGTGACCTTCATGTTCAGGGCCAGCAGGTAGAAGATCTGATAAGCACCCAGCAACACCGTACCGGTGGCCGCCGCGTAGATCAGCGCGCTGCGCGTGTTGGGCAGTTTGTAGCCGAGCATCGGGAACAGCAGCGACAGACCAACCAGGGCCAGCAGGAAGCGCAATAGCAGGAAGGCAAAGGGTGAAGCGTGGGCCAGGCCCCATTTGGAAAAAATGGCGCCGCTGCTCCACAGCAGGACAAACAGGGTCGTCGTGGCCAGAGAGGCCAGTCGTGTATTGGCAAACATGGTGTCACCTGTGATTCAGACAAAATCGGACCCGGCACACGCCGGATTCACGGAATTCTTGCGGGCGTTTGCAGGCGAGTCGGTATTGCGGGGAAACCGATCAGCCGAACAGAACAACGCCTGGCGGTGCGACGACAGCGCACACGACCGGACTGGTCACAGGGGATGGAGGCGGGAAACGCATAAAGGCGAGCTGCTTGCACTCAAATAGCCCGACAGCCGCGAACGCTGCGGCATCGAACATCGATTGAGGGCTGGAAGCTGGCATCAGGCTCGTCTTCTGAAATGAGGGAGAGGTTCGCAACAAGGCGTTACAAGACCGGGGCTGACTATAACCAGCGCCGAGCTGATTGCGCAACATCGTTTTATCCATCTCGCGGTGCATATCTGGCCTGTAGGAGCTGCCGAAGGCTGCGAAAGCGGTGCATCAGATAAATCCATTCGCAGCCTTCGGCAGCTCCTACAGAACCGCATTCACAATCCTGAGACAGGTGGTGTGCGGGCCTACCAGCCGAACTTGAGTTCAACCCCAAGGTAATTACTGTCATGCCCACCGGCATCGCGCACGGCCTGGCCGATATCGTAATGCACCGCCTCAATGGCACCGGTCAGATTGGCATTGAAAGCGTAGTCGGTGCGCAACTGGGCGTAGGCCCCGCTCCAGCGACCGCCCTGGCCTGCCGTGCCGGCCACCGGAATATTGGGCTGCACGTAGACCGCATCCTCGGTGGTCTCGCGCCATTGCAGGCCAATGGCAGTCATGACCGTCAGCTTGTTCAGCGGCGTAACAGTCAGGGATGGTTTGACGTGCAACAGGTTGGCGTAGCCCGTGTAGCCGGCCAGGGAGAAGTAGTAGCCATTGGGGAACAGCGGGTTGAAGGTACCCAGGGTGTTGTCGCCCTTGTGCCGATCCCCCGAGGCGGCGTCCAGTTGCAGGCCGATGCGCGGGGTCCAGGGCTCATCCTTGAAGGTGTAACCGATACGACTGCCCGCCGCCCACGCGCGAATGCTTTTCGAGCCGACCGAGCCACTCTGGCCCATGGCTTCCAGATCCCAGTCATAGCCCAGGGCAGCGCCGCCCAGACGTCCGTCAAAGACATTGCGATGCTCCGCGCCACTGGCATCCAGATAGCTGGCAGTATCGCGCTCGTACAGCGCGTAATACGCCGACAGCTCATTGCTGCCCAACACCTGGCGCTCTACCCGCAGCATGTGGAAACGCTGCTCATGGTTAGAACGGTCATCGAAATTGCGCTCGTCCTGATACTGCACCGGGCGACTGGCAAGACCGATGAAACGCCATTCACCCGTCTCCCAGTCAGCCCATAGGGCATCGAAGGACTGACGCACGTTGGGGCCGTCCCGCGACGAGATGAAGCGCTGCAAGTCGAAGGCAAAGTCCTGACGCCCGACCCGAGCCTTGAAGGTGTTGGCGCCGAATGCCCTGGTGTATTCAAGAAAGGCCAGACGCAGATCGGTGCGATTCTGATCGGCCGGGGACAAAGTGGTCTTGTCGAAGGCGCGCACGTCTTCGAGCTGAGTAAAGATGCGCCAGTTTTCATTCAGGTGCAGGTCGGCATGGACCTGGAAGCGCTGCAGCTGATAAGCATCCCGGGCAACACCTTTGGTGCCGAAGCCACTGGCATCCTGCATCTCGAAACGCTCACGCAATGTGGCGCCAAGGGACAGGTAAGCCGCCGGATCATCGGCTGACAGGGGGATGTACTTGAGGTTGTCCAGGGGCGCCGTGCGCAGCGCCGGATCGGCCAGTACCGACCAGTCTTCCTGCCAGCGATTGGCCTTGATGGCGGGCCGGGTTTCGCTGGTGTCAGCCTTGGCGCCAACGGCGTACAGGGGCAACAGCATGGCCACGCACAAGCCGGTCAGATGGGTGGGGCGCATAGTCATCAAAACCTGATCTTCCGAATTAACACAACCTGCGGGACCGGCTTCAGCCGGGAATACGCCTATCCGGCTAAAGTCGGTCCCACAGGGTTTCACCAACCGTGAAGTATTATTTGGCGGCCACCTGATGAATCTCAGCGACATAACCGCCCGGGAATTTCACCACGGCCGAGCTGCGACCATCGGAGCTGAATGGTTCGACCAGGGTGGTCACGCCGGCAGCCTTGGCCTTGTCCAGGGTGTCCTTGAGGTTGCTGACTTCGTAGCCGGTGTTGTCATGGCCGTAGGGGTACGGCAGGTGGCCGTCGGTGACCAGTACCGCCATCTTGCCGAAGTCCGACTCGATACGCAGGCGATGATAGGTGTCGTTGGGACGACCGATCTCGATCCCCGGCGCCTTCTTGTCATCGCTCACCACTTTGCCGTGGGAGAAGGCCAGGAAGGATTTGACGAAGGCCGCCTCGCGGTCAGCCGAGACGTAGACGCGGTTCTCCGGCACGGTCTGGAATGGCGCGTAGCTCGGTACAGTATTGTGCCAGTACAGCTGCATATTCACGCCACCCGGCCACTGCACCACGGCATCGCGGCCGATGGGATCGGGGAAGTCGGAGACGATGACATCCGCCCCGGCCTTGCGCGCTTCCTTGAGGGCGACATCAATATCCTTGACCAGATAACCGTTGCGCTCGTAACCGAAAGGATGGGGAATCGGCGTCTTGAAGCCGAACAGCGAAACGGTGCCCACTGGCGTCTGGATCAGTTGCGAAGAGGTGGTGCTCGGCGTCGGCGTCACCGTCACCACGTATTGCGGGGTGCTCTTGCCGCCGAAGGTGGCGGTGAAGCTTTGCACGAAGCTGTCGACGTCTTCCGGCGCCACATAGACGTGGGTGGTGTCGTATTGCGGCGCAACCGCGACGGCAATGGCCGATTTGCTCGACGCAGCCAGTGCCGCAGCCGGTGCCACCACCGCCGCCACAGGTACGGACAGGGTGAACAAGGCAGCGGAAATCACGAAGAATCTGGAACCCATGAACAGCATCTCCTGGAGAAAGGACTGCGTTCATGCTCCGCCGAGAGTCGGCGGTGAAATTGTATGGCTGTGCTTTCTTTGCCGGAAATGGCCGATTCAGAGCCCCTGACCGCGAACGGGCCAGGGGATGCAACGAAGGGTCAGCCGAACAGCCAGTAACCCAGCAGGGTCAGGACAATCACCGCCAATACCGGACGCAGGATGCGATAGGCCTTGGGGTTACCGCGTTTGAACTGCTTGACCTTGCCGCTGAAGGTGTCGCTGAAGCGCTTGCTCCAGGCATAAGCCTGGTTGATTCCGCCGACACGTTCGTCATCGAGGTTCTGTGGCGCCGTGGCGCGGCCAAGGAACGCACTGACGCTGCGGTTGATCGAGGTCATCAGGCGCGAACGCAGCGGGCGCTCGATATCGCAGAACAGGATCACGCGGGTCACGTCGGTTTCGTTCTTGACCCAGTGCACGTAGGTTTCGTCAAACATCACGTCCTGACCGTCGCGCCAGGCGTAGACCTTGCCGTCGACAAAGATACGGCAGTCATCGGAATTGGGCGTGGACAAGCCCAAGTGGTAACGCAGAGAGCCGGCAAAGGGATCGCGGTGCGGGTTCAAGTGGCTGCCACCGGGCAACAGGGCGAACATCGCACCCTTGACGTTGGGAATGCTGTTAACCAGGGCCACGGTGCGCGGGCACAGGGTTTCAGCGGACGGCAGGGCTTTGTCGTACCACTTGAGGTAGAAGCGCTTCCAGCCTTTCTTGAAGAACGAACCGAAACCGGCGTCGTTATTCTTCTCGGCGGCGCGGATATAGCCCTCGTCGAACAGGTGCATGGCTTCGTCGCGGATCACTTCCCAGTTATCGCGCAACACATCCAGCTCGGGAAACTTGCTGCGGTCCAGGTACGGCTCAGACGGCACGCGGGAAAACAGGTACATCAGGGCGTTATAAGGAGCGAACAGCGCCGAATGGTTGACGAACTGGCGCAACAGGGGCAAACGCGCGGTGCCGCGCAGGTGCACATACAGCGTGCTGGCCACAAACAGCATCAGAATCAATGCCTTGGCAGCAAATGACCACGTCATGAAAATCTCCTCGAAACGGCAATGAGCGGTCGTCGAACGCGCCGCTGTCTTGATGAATGCCGTTGATAGTAAAGGACTGCACAGCGCCGCCGGATGATGCAGGGCAAGATCCGGCGGTTTGCAAGGTGGCCATGATAAACCCTTGTGGCCGCTGCGGTCAGGTCCCTTGTCGCCTTACTGTTGCAACTCCTGATCGGTAAACAGATCACTGAACAGCATGCTCGACAGATAACGCTCGCCGGAGTCCGGCAGGATCACGACGATGGTCTTGCCCTGCATCTCCGGTTTTTCCGCCAGACGCACCGCAGCCGCCATGGCCGCGCCACAGGAAATCCCGCAAAGAATGCCCTCCTCCTGCATCAGGCGCAGGGCCATGGCCTTGGCCTCGTCATCGCTGACCAGCTCGACCCGATCAACCAACGACAGGTCGAGGTTTTTCGGGATGAAACCGGCGCCAATACCCTGGATCTTGTGCGGGCTGGGCTTGATCTCTTCACCGGCGAGTTTCTGCGTGATGATCGGCGAACTCAACGGCTCCACGGCCACCGACAGGATCGGCTTGCCCGCCGTCTGCTTGATATAGCGCGACACACCGCTGATGGTGCCGCCCGTGCCGACGCCTGCAACCAGTACGTCGATAGCGCCGTCGGTGTCGTTCCAGATTTCCGGGCCGGTGGTCTTTTCATGGATGGCCGGGTTGGCCGGGTTTTCGAACTGGGCCGGCATGAAGTACTTGGCCGGATCGCTGGCGACCAGTTCTTCGGCCTTGGCGATGGCGCCTTTCATGCCCAAGGGTGGCTCGGTCAGTACCAGTTCGGCCCCCAGGGCCTTGAGCACCTTGCGCCGCTCGATACTCATGGACGCCGGCATGGTCAGTACCAGCGGATAGCCGCGGGCGGCGGCCACGAACGCCAGGCCGATGCCGGTATTGCCGGAGGTCGGTTCGACAATGGTCATGCCCGGCTTGAGCCGCCCGCTGCTTTCCGCGTCCCAGACCATATTGGCGCCGATGCGACACTTGACCGAGTAACCCGGATTGCGCCCTTCGATCTTGGCCAGGATCGTTACACCGCGCGGCGCCAGGCGATTGATCTGCACCAGGGGCGTATTACCGATGGAATGGGCGTTGTCAGCGTAAATGCGACTCATGGCAAGGTCCTTGTTGGCATTGATTAAGGGTTCAAAGCCTATGCCCACGGCCTGTGCACGTCCAGTATGTGGGACCGGCTTTAGCCGGGAAGGCAATATTCAAGGCTATAAATATGTATTGGATGTACGAACCTCTTCCCGGCTAAAGCCGGTCCCACAAAAGCGGATGAGTCATCATCTGACGCCCCATTCAGCGACTGAATGCCCCGTCTGCGTTCACAGCGCCCGCAGCCGCACGCTATAGTCGGGGCATTATTGCGCTCCGTTCGAGGATTCACCGATGAAGTTCGAAGGCACCCAAGCCTATGTCGCCACCGACGACCTGAAACTGGCGGTCAACGCAGCCATCACCCTGGAGCGCCCGCTGCTGGTCAAGGGTGAACCGGGCACCGGCAAGACCATGCTCGCCGAGCAACTGGCCGAATCCTTCGGCGCCAAACTGATTACCTGGCACATCAAGTCCACCACCAAGGCCCATCAGGGCCTGTATGAATACGATGCCGTCAGCCGCCTGCGCGACTCGCAGCTGGGCGTGGACAAAGTCCATGACGTGCGCAACTACCTTAAGAAAGGCAAGCTCTGGGAGGCGTTCGAGTCCGAAGAACGGGTGATCCTGCTGATCGACGAGATCGACAAGGCCGATATCGAGTTTCCCAACGACCTGTTGCAGGAACTCGACAAGATGGAGTTCTACGTCTACGAAATCGACGAAACCATCAAGGCCAAGAAGCGCCCGATCATCATCATTACCTCCAACAACGAGAAGGAACTGCCGGACGCCTTCCTGCGCCGCTGCTTCTTCCACTACATCGCCTTCCCGGATCGCCCGACCCTGCAGCGCATCGTCGACGTGCACTACCCCGATATCAAGAAGGACCTGGTCAGCGAAGCCCTGGACGTGTTTTTCGACGTGCGCAAGGTGCCAGGCCTGAAGAAAAAGCCATCAACCTCGGAACTGGTGGACTGGCTCAAGCTGCTGATGGCCGACAATATCGGCGAAGCGGTATTGCGCGAGCGTGATCCGACCAAGGCCATTCCGCCTCTGGCCGGCGCCCTGGTCAAGAACGAGCAGGACGTGCAGTTGCTCGAACGCCTGGCGTTCATGAGCCGTCGCGGCAGTCGCTGATTTTCCGGAGGTACGTCAGCCATGCTGCTCAACCTGTTCAACGAAATGCGCGCAGCCAAAGTGCCGGTGTCGGTGCGCGAGCTGCTGGACCTGATCAACGCCCTGAAACAGCGGGTGACCTTCGCCGATATGGACGAGTTCTACTACTTGTCCCGGGCGATCCTGGTCAAGGACGAGCGCCATTACGACAAGTTTGACCGGGCGTTCGGCGCCTACTTCAACGGTCTGGAAAAACTCGACGACCACCTCCAGGCGCTGATCCCCGAAGAATGGCTGCGCAAGGAATTCGAGCGTTCCCTCACCGACGAAGAACGCGCGCAGATCCAGTCTCTGGGCGGTCTGGACAAGCTGATCGAGGAATTCAAGAAGCGCCTGGAAGAACAGAAGGAACGCCACGCCGGTGGCAACAAATGGATCGGTACCGGCGGCACCAGCCCGTTCGGCTCCGGCGGCTATAACCCGGAAGGCATTCGCGTCGGTGATGCGGGCAAGCGTCAGGGCAAGGCGGTCAAGGTCTGGGATCAGCGCGAGTACAAGAACCTCGACGATCAGGTCGAACTGGGCACACGCAATATCAAGGTTGCCCTGCGCCGCCTGCGCAAGTTCGCCCGTCAGGGTGCTGCGGACGAGCTGGATATCGACGGCACCATCGACCACACCGCCCGGGACGCCGGGCTGCTGAATATCCAGATGCGTCCGGAGCGGCGCAACACCATCAAGCTGTTATTGCTGTTCGATATCGGCGGTTCGATGGACGCCCACGTCAAGACCTGCGAAGAGCTGTTCTCCGCCTGCAAGACCGAGTTCAAGCATCTGGAGTACTACTACTTCCACAACTTCATTTATGAATCGGTGTGGAAGAACAACCTGCGCCGTACCTCCGAACGATTCTCCACCCAGGACCTGCTGCACAAATACGGCGCCGACTACAAAGTGATCTTCATCGGCGACGCCGCCATGGCGCCTTATGAAATCACCCAGGCCGGCGGCAGCGTCGAGCACTGGAATGAAGAAGCGGGCTACCTGTGGATGCAGCGCTTCAAGGCCAAGTTCAAGAAGCTTATCTGGATCAACCCCTACCCCAAGGATGCCTGGGGCTACACCACCTCGACCCATATCGTGAAGGATCTGGTGGAGGATCAGATGTATCCGCTGACGTTGCGGGGGTTGGAGGAAGGGATGCGATTCCTGTCCAAGTAGAAGCGCTCCGATCAAACACGCCATAACCATCTGAATTGGAATTATATTTGTGGGACCGGCTTCAGCCGGGAAGATATCAGGACTGACAACACATTGCCGTGATCAGAAATGACGCCTTCCCGGCTAAAGCCGGTCCCACAGATCCGACCACGTTTGAAGTCGTTCAGGCAAACGCCTGCAGCCTGCGCATGTAATCCACCTGCCGCTGATGCGCCACGGTCTGCACCACCGGTTTCAGGCGAAGCGTGCTGCCCGGCAGCATCTGCGCCAGGCGCGCAAGGGACAGCGGCGTCAGGGCACCAAGACGCGGATAGCCGCCGATGGTCTGGCGATCATTAAGCAGTACGATGGGCTGGCCATCCGGTGGCACCTGGATCGCCCCGAGGGGAATACCCTCGGAAATCATCGGCGCACCCTGATACTGCAACACCGGTCCCAACAGACGAATGCCCATACGGTCGGCGCGGCTGTCCAGGGTCCACTCGCTATTGAATGCCTCGAATGAACTCAGGCCACTGAATTCGCTGATCTGCGCGCCCAATATCACTTCCAGCGGCGCGTCGTCGTCGAATTTCGGTGCCTGCAAATCGGTCAGGCTGCGCAACAAAAACGACGAACCGGAATACGTCAGACGGTCCCCCTTGTTCAAGGCCTTGCCATGGCCGTCCAGGCCACCCAGTTCCTCACGAACCACCGTGGCGCAACTACCCAGTACCTGAGGCGCATCGAAGCCGCCTGGGGCCGCCAGATAGGCACGGGCGCCGACCTCGGGCTGGCCGAAACGCAGGCGCTGGCCCTTGCGCAGGAAGAAGCTGCGCCACGGCAGCACGGGTCGGTCGTCGAGCATGGCGCCAAGATCGGCACCGGCCAGGGCCAGACAGCAATCCGCTTCGGCCAGCAGACTGAAGCCGCCGAGGGTAATTTCGATCACGGCGGCGTCCAACGGATTGGCCAGCAGCGAATTGGCCCAGGACATCGATACCCAGTCCGCCGCCCCGCCCTGAGTCACACCCAGATGACGCACGCCGAAGCGGCCGGCATCCTGCAACAGGCACAGCGGCGTGCTGCTCTCAATCAACAGTGCAGTCATGCCTGCGCCTCCAAGGGGGTGTCGTCGCCGCCCAGACGGATGAATTCAGCGCGATCGATTGCGGCAAAACGCACGCTGTCACCGGGTTGCATCAGGCTGTAGCCGTCCAGTTCGCGATCAAACAGTTTTGCCGGAGTACGCCCGATAATGTTCCAGCCGCCGGGGGACGTCACCGGATAGGCCGCCGTCTGCTGCTCACCGATACCGACACTGCCCGCCGCCACGCGCTTGCGCGGAGTGCTCAGGCGTGGCGTGGCGATGCATGGATCAACCAGGCCCATGAACGCGAAGCCCGGCGCAAAACCCAGGGCAAATACTTGATACTCGCGCTCGCTGTGGCAACTGATCACTTCGCTGACAGACAGCCCGCTATTGCGCGCGAGCAACGGCAGTTCGGGACCGACGCTCAGGTCATACCAGACCGGCAGTACATGCTGGCGCCCTTTTGCCTGTGGGTCCGGCTTCAGGTCGGCCATGGCCTGGGCGATCAGCTGCCGCGCCTGCTGCGGGCTCACCGCCAGCAAATCGTAATGCACCATCAGAGTGGTATAGGACGGCACCAGGTCACGCAGATGGCTGCCAAAGGCTTCCCGCAGGCGCGCAGTGGCGGCCAGCATCCACGGCATATTGGCTTCGTCGATGGCGTCGAACAGGCGCACCATCAGGCAATCGATGGCAACGATTTCTATGCGCCAGCTCATGAGGCCGACAGCTCGTCCAGGGACTGACGAATGCGCTGTACGGCGGCAATCGAACTGGCGTTGTCACCATGTACGCAGAGGGTATCGACGCTCAGGTGCAGTTCGCTGTCGTCACAGGCGCGCAAAGGCTCGCCACGGGCCAGGGTCATGGCCTGGGCAACGATGACATCCGGGTCGTGATGCACGGCGCCGATCAGCTTGCGCGACATCAGCCGACCTTCAGCATCATAGCCACGGTCGGCAAAGGCTTCGAACCAGAGTTTCACGCCGTACTCGTCGGCGATGGCCTGAGCGGCGCGGTTATCGCGCATGGCCAGCAGCATCAGCGGCAGGCTTTCGTCATAGCGGGCGATGCCTTCGATCACCGCACGCAGCTGGGTCGGGCTGGCCATCATGTCGTTGTACATCGCACCATGGGGTTTGACATAGCGCACGCGGCCGCCCTGGGCCCGGCAGACACCGTCGAGCGCGCCGATCTGGTAGTGCAGCAGGTCCTGGATTTCTTCCGGGGTGCAGGCCATGGAGCGCCGCCCGAAGCCCACCAGGTCCGGATAGGCCGGGTGCGCGCCAATCGTCACGTCATGCTTGAGCGCCAGGGCGACGGTCTTGCGCATCACGCTGGGGTCACCGGCGTGGAAGCCGCAGGCGACATTGGCGCAATCGATAAATGGCATGACTTCGGCATCCAGACCCATGGTCCAGGCGCCGTAGCTTTCGCCGATATCACAGTTGAGTAACAGGCGGCCCAAGGGCGTATCTCCTGTGCAGGACTATTCAGGTACAGGGTTGAAGTCTAACGCTCACCGCGCCGCAACAAGCCATTCTTGTGCTGGCATTCTTGAGGCGCGCGCGTTGGACGTCCAACTAATAAAAGCCGCTGGGGGGGATAAGAAAAGTTGATGGGGTGCAGCGAACAGCAAATCTGTGTGGGACTGGCTTTAGCCGGGAAGACGCCTTGCAGGTTGCATTGTCATTCCCGGCTAAAGCCGGTCCCACAATACGGATCAGCGCCAGTCGCGCTCAAAGGCCGGCTTGCGCCGCCGCCCGCCATTGACCACCCAGCCCAGCAGCAGGAAGACGCTCTCGATCACCAGTGCCAGCACCAGTGCAGACACGATGCCCCAGGCGATCACGTCCGGCGACATCAAGACCTGCCAGGTGTAACCGTTCCAGGTCTCGCGACGGATATCGTCATCAGCGAATACCGCGACGTGCCAGGCCTTGGCGTACCAAGGCCCCTGCATGGCCAGCCATTCGCGGTCGAGGATCTGGGTACGTTGCATCAGATTGGCGATGGTATCGGCATCGCTGCGGAATACCGGATCATCGCTGCTGCGATAGTGCTGGATCAGCGCCTGCACATCGCCTTTGAAGAACTGCTGCGCCGTCGCGTTGTAGCCCTTGAAGCTTTGCTGCGCCTCGATCAGGTGCGCCTCGACCCGCTTGCCATAGTCGCTGACAAAACCGGGAATTTGCACGCCACACAACAGACCCGCCGTAAACAAGACCAATCGCAGATAACTTCGCAGCATTTAGATCCCTCTCGTTATGGTATGGGCCGGTACTCAGCCTCGCCCCTGGGCCACGCATTCCCCGCGACGCCACAGCGCCCATTGGCCGGGCTCGTAGCGGTTCCAGGTTTCGTTCTCGGTCAGGGGTTCGGTGGCAATCACCGTTACCACGTCGTTGGGCGTGGTTTCCGCCTGGAAGTCGACAATGACATCAACGTCCTTGAGCCGCGCCGGGCCAAAAGGTGCGCGACGGGTAATCTGCGCCAGTTTGGTGGTGCAGAAACAAAATAGCCAGTCGCCATCACTGAGCAGACAGTTGAACACGCCTTTACCGCGATACTCATTACAGGCATCGACCAGTGACGGCAGCAGCTGTTCGACCTCCACAGGCTCGGGGAAAGCTTCGCGCACCCGATTGAGCAGGTCACAGAACGCCGCTTCACTGTCGGTATCGCCCACCGGCCGATAGAAACTGGCGGGGGGCTGGAAATCGGCGAGTTGGCCGTTATGGGCGAAACACCAGTTGCGGCCCCACAGTTCGCGGACAAAAGGATGGGTATTGGACAGGCAGACCTTGCCGACATTGGCCTGGCGGATATGGCCGATGACCACTTCGCTCTTGATCGGATAGCGCTGCACCAGTTGCGCGACTTCCGACTCGCTGCTCGCCGCCGGGTCCTGGAACAGGCGCAGGCCGCGCCCTTCATAGAAACCGATGCCCCAGCCATCGCGGTGGGGACCGGTGCGCCCGCCGCGCTGCATCAGCCCGGTAAAGCTGAAAACAATATCGGTCGGGACATTGGCACTCATGCCCAATAGTTCACACATGCTCGGGTTCTCGCTTCAATCCTGTGACTCAGCTGGCGCCTGCCAACGAAGCGGAAACACTACAAACGCGGCTCGACCCTGGCACGACTGGCGTTGACCGCAGGCGACGATTTGCGAGCGGCGGGCCGGGCGAACGGCTCGTCGTCAGCATCGACGTCACTGTCTGTTTCGCCTGCCGGTTGCTCCACCACAGGCTGCGGCTGACGGGCCTTGCGGCTCTTTTCAATCGGCCAGCGGATCAGCACGAACAGCAGATACAGGCCAAACGCAAACATACCGTACATCAGCAGGTCTGACGCCGCGCGCCAGACATTGCTGCCGACCTTGAGCGCCAGGTCCATGGCGCTGATGGCCAGGGCCGGGGCATATTGCTCGCGGGCCGGATCGACGATGGTGGGAGTGAACAGCAACACCAGACCGATCACGCGCAACGGCTCTTTCACATAGCGCCACATCCAGCCGGTCAGCTTGAACCACACCCACAGACATCCCAGCGCGGCAAAGGCGTAGAGGCTCCAGGCGATCGTATAGTCGTTGTTGATCATGGTGTCCGTGGTAAGGCAGGTAGAGTGGCGCTTATCATAACGACTTTTAGCCCACCGGGCTGCCCCGGCTTGAGTATTCGCCCGCCTGTACAGCAAATCAGGCCTTGCGCCCGGCCCGTCTGCCGGTTCGTACTTTCTTTAGAGACCCGCCCATGTCCGCATCCAAAGCACCCTCCGCCGCCCCGTCAGCCCGTCAGGCCGATGGCGCCGATCCCTACGCCTGGCTGCAGAATCGCGACACCGAGGAAGTGCTCGACTACCTCAAGGCCGAAAACGCCTGGCAGGAACAACAACTGTCCGGGGAAAAGCAACTGCGCGAAACCCTGTTCCAGGAGATCAAGGGCCGCATCCTGGAAACCGACCTGTCGCTGCCCTCCCCGTGGGGCCCGTACCTGTATTACACCCGTACCACCGAAGGCGACGAGTACGCTCGCCACTATCGCTGCCCACGCCCGGAGGACGATTCGCAGCAAGTCGATGAAAGCCGCGAAGAACTGCTGCTGGACCCCAACGTACTGGCCAATGGCGGCTTCTTCTCCCTCGGCACCTTCAGCATCAGTCCCGATCACCAGCGCCTGGCCTACAGCCTGGATACCAGCGGCGAAGAGGTCTATCAGTTATATGTCAAGGAACTGGCCAGCGGTGACGTACATAGCCTGCCCTTCGAGGACTGCGACGGCAGCATGACCTGGGCCAACGACAGCCAGACCCTGTTCTTCGGCGAACTGGATGACACCCACCGCCCTGGCAAGCTGTACCGCCATCGTCTGGGCGAAGAAGGCGCCGAGCTGGTGTTCGACGAACCTGACGGGCGCTTCTTCCTGCATTGCTACCGCAGCAGCTCCGAGCGGCAACTGATCGTGCTGCTCAACAGCAAGACCACCAGCGAAGCCTGGGTACTGGATGCCGAACATCCCCGGGACCGGTTTGTCTGTCTGGCCCCGCGGGTCGAAGGGCATGAGTATTTCCCCGATCATGGTCAGGTCGATGGCGTGTGGAGCTGGTTGATCCGCAGCAACCAGGACGGCATCAACTTTGCCCTCTATCAGGCCGCCGAACAGGCCGGCTCGGTGCCGACCCGCAACGACTGGCAAACGCTGATCGCCCACGATGAGGCCGTGATGCTCGAAGGCGTCAGCCTTAACGCCAAGGCCCTGAGTCTGAGCCTGCGTGAAGGCGGCCTGCCGGTCATCGAAGTGCGCCCGCAAGGCCTGCCCGCCTACCGCGTGCAACTGCCGGACGCCGCCTACAGCCTGTATGTGCAGGACTCCCTGGAGTTCAACAGCGACAAGATCCGCCTGCGCTACCAGTCCCTGAATCGTCCGGCACAAGTACGTCAGCTGATCCTGGCCACCGGAGAACAACAGGTACTCAAGGAAACCCCGGTGCTCGGCCCGTTCGACGCCGACGCCTATGTCAGCCAGCGCCTGTGGGCCAAGGCGCCGGACGGCACTCAGGTGCCGATCAGCCTGGTGGTCAAGCGTGAACTGCTCGGCCAGGCCACGCCGCTGTATCTGTACGGCTACGGTGCTTATGGCGAAAGCCTCGACCCATGGTTCTCCCATGCCCGCCTCAGTCTGCTGGATCGCGGCGTAGCCTTCGCCATTGCTCATGTGCGCGGTGGTGGTGAACTGGGCGAAGCCTGGTATCGCAACGGCAAGCAGGAGCACAAGCAGAACACCTTCGACGACTTCATCGCCTGCGCCGAACACCTGATCGTCCAGGGCCTGACCCGTGCCGAACAGTTGGTAATCAGTGGCGGCAGTGCCGGCGGCCTGTTGATCGGTGCGGTGCTTAATCAGCGCCCCGAGCTGTTCAAGGCGGCCATTGCCGAGGTGCCGTTCGTCGACGTGCTTAACACCATGCTCGACCCGGACCTGCCTCTGACCGTTACCGAGTACGACGAATGGGGCAACCCGGCAGAGCCTGAGGTCTACGCACGCATCAAGGCCTATGCGCCCTACGAAAATGTAAGCGCCCAGGCGTATCCGGCGATGCTGGTGATTGCCGGGTACAACGACAGCCGGGTGCAGTACTGGGAAGCGGCCAAATGGGTGGCGAAGTTGCGGACCCACAAGACCGACGACAATCTGTTGCTGCTCAAGACCGAACTGGGCGCCGGGCATGGCGGCATGAGCGGTCGCTATCAGGGATTACGTGACGTAGCTCTCGAATACGGGTTTATCTTCAAGGTCCTCAAGCGGGCCTGATGGAACTACAGGCAATTCCCCTGTCTTAATAGCTCGGGCCTGCGCTTTGCCGCGCGGGCCCTCTATTCTTTCAAAATCGCCACCCGAAGCGACACGACCGAACCATGACAGAACAACCGTCTCACCTGAACAACGCGATCCGCGACATGCTGATGGACTGCGGCATGTTCGACGCCCTGCTGCCCGCCGATTTCCAGGCGGCGGCGGGTTATTTCAGCATCAGCAGCATCGATAAGGGCGAGGAGCTGTTTCACGAAGGCGATGCGGGGACCTTCATGTGCATCATTCACGCAGGCAGCGTGTCGGTGCAGAAGCTCAGCCCTGATGGCCAGCAGGTCGAAATCGCCGTACTGCGCCGGGGCCGGGCCCTGGGCGAGATGGCGGTGCTGGACGGCGAAAGGCGTTCGGCCAGCTGCATCGCAGCGTCGCCCTGCCAGCTGTTGAATCTGGGCCGGGACTCCCTGGAAAAAATGCTCGAAGAAGCGCCGAAGATCGCGGCGAAGATCATTCGCGCCCTGGCCATTTCCCTGTCCAAGCGCCTGCGCATGGTTGACGGGCAGTTATTGGCGCAGCAGGTTTGACGAACACAGTCTCGCAGGAGCTGAGCTGCCGAAGGCTGCGAATGGGTCTACCTGAAATACCGCTTTCGCAGCCTTCGGCAGCTCCTACAAAGCGCATTTCATTTCAAAAACGCCTATCAAGGCTTACCCGGCGCGTCCTTGTCGGCATCGGGATTTTGCTCAAGGCCTGGCAACGACTGATCCTTGGGCGGGCGTGGCACTTCGATTTTCGGCAGCAATGGCGAATTGCCCTGAGTGCCGCCAGCGCGCGGAATGCTCGGTGGCGTGACTTGCGGGTAAGGCGTTGGCGTGGCGGTACCCGGTGAGCCCGGCGTCAGCCCGGAGGCTGGCGGCTGTGTGTTATCGGCCTGGGCAACCGCTGCCATGAACGGCGCCACCAGCAGCGCTGCGGCAAGCAAAATAAAGCGTTTCATCAATGGCCTCCCATGCCATGCAGTCAGAATGCGGCTCAGGCTACTCCTTGCCTTGCCTGTGCGGGCAAAAACTTGCCTGGCCTGGCAGTTCGTCCGTCAAAAGTCGGCAGCCGAACGCATCGCGAAGCGCTAGACTGGCGTCATTACTGAACATGAAACAGGTGACCCCATGAGCTCGGCCAATCCTCCCTCCAACACCGCCAAGCTGGACCGCATCCTTGCCGATGCCCAGCGCGACCGCGAGATGGGTTATCGCGACAAGGCGTTGCGCATGTATCCCCACGTGTGCGGGCGCTGCGCCCGGGAGTTCGCTGGCAAGCGCCTGAGCGAACTGACCGTGCATCACCGCGACCACAACCACGACAACAACCCTCAGGACGGCTCCAACTGGGAGCTGCTGTGCCTTTACTGCCACGACAACGAACACTCGCGCTATACCGACCAGCAGTATTTCTCCGACAGCTCCCTGAGCACGCCCAAGACGGCCAAGGCAACGCATAATCCGTTTGCGGCACTTGCGGGCCTGATGAAGAAAGAAGACTGAGGCCGTCGACGGCAGGCATCCAGGCGGGTCCTGCCGTATAATCGCCCGTTTTTCCCAGCGAGCAACTCCCCGTGGCCAACAAACGCTACGCCTGTATCGGCCTGTACAACCCAAAATCCCCGGAAAACGTCGGTTCGGTCATGCGTGCTGCGGGCTGCTATGGCGTGGCGTCGGTGTTCTACACCGGCAAGCGCTACGAGCGTGCCCGTGACTTTGTCACCGACACCAAAAAGATCCACCAGGACATCCCGCTGATCGGCATCGATGACTTGAAGAATATTCTGCCCCTGGGCTGCATCCCGGTGGCGGTGGAGCTGGTCGACGGCGCTCGCTCATTGCCCGAATACACCCATCCGGACCGCGCCCTGTACATCTTCGGCCCGGAAGACGGCTCTCTCGACAAGGAAATTCGCGACTGGTGCGAAGACGTGGTGTACATCCCCACCCAGGGCTGCATGAACCTGGCGGCGACGGTCAATGTGGTGCTTTACGACCGCATGGCCAAGGGCAATAACACCCGCTCCGGCCCGCAGTTCGGCCGCGAACAGGTCGATCCGTCCGCCGAACGCTAATCCCATGGAACAGTTCGGCGCAGCGGCAGTCAGTTGAACTGACCCGACTTTTTTCGCCAAGGAGAACCCTCATGAGCGACACCCCGATCATTGAACGCATCGAAACCCCGCTGCATAACGGCAATGTCCAACAGAACGTACAGGGCTGGGAGCGCATCGGCTCGCTGGCTGGCGGTGTGCTGATGATGGGCAAGGGTTTGCGTCGTGGCGGCCTGCTGGGGCTGGTGCAACTGGCCGTTGGTGGCGCCGTACTGGCGCGCGGCATCACCGGGCATTGCTCGGCCAAGAGTCTGCTGGAAAAGACCCGCAGTGACCTGGAAGTCGCCCGCCTGCGTGTAAACCGCGCCGGGGCCGAGCTAAACGCCCTGAAAGACGACGCCGAGGCCGTGGCCAAAGATGTGGTGAACAATGCGGCCGAGGCGTTGAAGCCGACCAGTCACTAAGGTGATATCCGGCCATGACCTGAAACGCGATCTGTAGGAGCTGCCGAAGGCTGCGAAATCGACGTATCGGTTATTCGCAGCCTTAGGCAGCTCCTACAGGGCCTGTGCGTCCAGCCCGATGCAGGGTAACCGCCGAGGGTTTATCCCGCCCGAAAAATCAGGTGATCTTCCCAGTCGTCTTCCGGCACGCTGCCTTCAGCGAGCATGCGCCCGGACTGGGAGATGCGCTCGTGATGCACAGCCTCAGGATCGCCACAGACCAGATGATGCCAGAGCGGCAAGTCCTTGCCCTCACTGACCAGGCGGTAACCGCAGGTCGGCGGCAGCCATTTGAATTCGTCGGCCTTGCCCGGCGTCAGCTGGATACAGTCGGGTACCGAAGCGCGCCGGTTGGGGTAGTCGGTGCACTGGCAGGTCTTGAGATCCAGCAGCTTGCAGGCGATGCGCGTGTAATAGACGCTGTTATCATCTTCATCTTCGAGCTTCTGCAAACAGCACAGGCCGCAGCCATCGCACAACGACTCCCACTCCTGCTGATCGAGCTGGTCAAGGGTCTTGCGTATCCAGAAAGGTTCGACTTTGGCGGCCATGGTATGGGGGTTTCGGTATCGGGCTGATGGAAAGGGGCGCCAGTCTAGAGACTCCGGCGTCAGCGGCCAAGTGCAGACGACTATTGGCACAAACAGGCTTGTAACAGTTCTGACTGCACAGTAACTTTAGGCAGTTTTCGCGATGCCTGCCGTCCACGGCCCATCCATTCATTTCCCTTCCGATCTACAGTCAGGCCATAACCCTTATGAGCAGCAATCCTCGTATCGCCGATCATGCCATTGACCCACAATTCACCGAACGCTGGTCGCCTCGCGCATTCAGCGGCGAAAGCATCCCCCAGGACACCCTGCTGAGCTTTTTCGAAGCGGCACGCTGGGCGCCTTCGGCCTATAACTCGCAGCCATGGCGCTTTCTCTACGCGCGTCGTGACACGCCGAACTGGGAGCGTTACCTGGGTTTGCTGAACGAGTTCAACCGTGGCTGGGCACAGCATGCGGCGGCGCTGGTGATCGTGATCTCCAAGACCACCTTTACCGCACCTGGCGCAACTGAAGAAACCCCTGCCCTGTGGCACACCTTCGACACCGGTTCGGCCTGGGGCCATTTGGCTCTGCAAGCGAGCCTGAGCGGCTGGCATACCCACGGCATGGCCGGTTTCGATCAGGAACTGACGCGCAAGGAACTGAATATCCCCGAGGGTTATGCCCTGCACGCGGCCGTGGCCATCGGCAAGCTGGGTGACAAGGCGAGCCTGCCCGATTACCTGCAGGCCCGGGAAACCCCAAGCCCGCGCCGTCCGGTGGCGGAACTGGCAGCTGAAGGTGATTTCTCGCTGTAACCCCCTGATTTGCAAAACAAACTGTGGGACCGGCTTTAGCCGGGAAAAGGCCGGTACAGCCGATAACCTCTATCGTCTGCGCTGGTGTCTTCCCGGCTAAAGCCGGTCCCACAATGGTTTGCACATCGGTGCAGGCATCAATAACCCTTGGCGAAATCCACTTCCCCACGCAACGGCTCGCCCGCAACGAACGCCTTGAGGTTTTCAACAAACAATCGGGTCATTGCCGGTGGCGAGGTCGGCGCCGAACTATGGCCGGTCAGCAGCAGCCCCCAGGCGGTCCAGAACGGATGGCGTTGCGGCAGCGGCTCCTGACGGCAGACATCGATCACCGCTCCGGCCAGATGGCCTTCCTTCAAGGCTTCCACCAGATCGGCATCGACCACCGACACACCACGACCGACGTTGATGAACAGGCAGTCGGGATTGAATCTGGCGAACAGCCTGGCATCGTAGAGATCGTGGGTCTTCGGCGTATTGGGCAGCAGGTTGATCACGTAGTCCATTGTACCGACCATACGCTCCAGATCCGTCAGGGCCGCCACTTCGACGAAAGGCGCCTGAGTGCGGGCCTGGGAGGCAATGCCATAGACCTCGACGCCAAACGGCACGAGAAATTGTGCAACCGTCAGGCCGATATCGCCGGCGCCGACGATCAACGCCTTGCGCCCTTGCAGACTGCGGCCCATGCGGTTATCCCACTTGCGCTCGACCTGGCTGACCAGGCGAGCCAGGACCTCGCGCTCGTGACCGAGCATGTAGGTCAAGACGAACTCGGCCATGACCTGGCCGAAAATCCCCACGGCACGGGTCAGACGGTAATCACGGGGCAAGCCGTCGACCAGCAGTGGCGTTATGCCCGCCCAGGTCGACTGCAGCCACTGCGGCGTGTGGCCCTGGCGCAGCAGGTTGGCCAACAGATCCGGCTGGCCCAGCCAGACCGGGCAGTCCGCCGCCAGGCGGGACAGTTCGGCGGAATCGCCACTGCTCATCACGGTAATATCGGGAACCGCGTGGCGCAGCAATTGGGTGTAGACGGCGTAATCGTGTTCAGCAATCAGCACACGCATGGTTTCAAAACCTTAAAAAAACCAGACCTGCGCCCACCGGCGGGGTTACCCCTCATTCTTCCGGGCGCATGCCAAAACAGTCCTGGGAGCAGGATCAGACAGGATCGTTGCGCCGCAGCAATTCTTCGGGCAGATGTTCGATGTACTCGTCTTCAGCCGGTGGCATCTGCAGGTGATAGCCCTGCTTTTCCAGGTTATCCAGCACCTTGTGGATGTCCTCGCGCGCCAGGGCACGCTCTGGACTCAGGACCAGATCGAAGGCATGCAACGC
The DNA here is from genome assembly GCF_047303955.1 of Pseudomonas sp. Pseusp88. Lineage (NCBI taxonomy): Bacteria > Pseudomonadati > Pseudomonadota > Gammaproteobacteria > Pseudomonadales > Pseudomonadaceae > Pseudomonas > Pseudomonas sp. Pseusp88. The sequence continues at coordinate 24,237 of NZ_JBGLYM010000034.1, forward strand.
CTTGCCGAAAGCGACCATCAGCTCAGGCGGCACGCGCTTGAGTTCATCGGCCTTGAGCACATACAGATACATGCCGTCTTTTTTCGAGCTGCGGTAAATGGAGCAAATACGTTTCACGGCTGTTCTCCTGCGCTAGCCAGACTGTCGAGCAGGGCCTGGCCCATGCGCTCACGACGCCAGCCACGCAGCGAATCGGGCAATTGATAGGGACCGTCGGGATAGCCGCTCTTGAGCAGGGCTTCCAGGGTTTTCTTGCGCAGCATCAGCTCAGGGGCCATTTGCAGCTGCTCGGCATACTGCTGGCCGATGGCGCGCAACGACTTGAGCAGCGTGGCCGCGTCGATCGGCAGCGGCTCGGGCAGCGGCTTGGGCCACTGCTCGGGCGGCAGGCTGGCGGCGCGCTGAATCAGGTCGAGAATGAACTCACCGTCCTGGCGCACGGTTTTGGGGTGCATGTCTTCGATCCGCGCCAGGGCCGTCAGGTTGTCCGGCTGGGTTTTGGCCAATGGCCACAACGATTGCTCACGGACTACCCGGTTACGCGGCAGATTGCGCGCGCGGGCCTGCTGCTCGCGCCAGGCACACAGCTCGCGCAGAACGGCCAATTGCGCGCCGGACAGTTTCCAGGCCAGCTTGGCGTCGCGGTAGGCTTCGTATGGATCGGTCTCGCGGCGCAGGTTGGCCACCAGTTCGGCGCCGTCCTCCAGCAACCAGGCATATTTCTCGTCCGACAGGCGCGGGCGCAGGATGGCGTAGACCTCAGCCAGATGCACAGCGTCCTCGGCGGCATAGCTGATCTGGGTCTCCGACAGCGGACGTTGCAACCAGTCGGAACGGGTCTCGCCCTTGGGCAGTTCGATGCCCAGCACTTCCTGCACCAGTCGCGAGTAACCCATGGAGAAACCCAGGTTCAGGAAGCCGGCCGCCAGCTGTGTATCAAACAGCGGCGTCGGCAGGCTGCCGGTCAGGCGCAGCAGAACTTCGAGATCTTCGCTGCAGGCGTGGACCACTTTGACCACGTCAGGGTTTTCCAGCAGCGCCGAAAACGGCTGCCAGTTTTTGATCAGCAATGGATCGATCAGCCAGGCACTGCTGCCATCACCGATCTGCAACAGGGCTGCAATGGGATAAAAGGTATCGACCCGCATGAATTCGGTGTCGAGGGCGACAAAGGGCAGGGTCTGCCACTGTGCGCAATGCAGGGCGAGGCTGTCGTCGTCGCGAATCCAGTGAATATCGATGGCCACACGGCTCTCCCTTGAAGAATGGCGCGCAGTATATATCGCCATCGGCGATTACCGGGCATCTGTCCTGCAAGTCTTGAACATCTTCATCTTGAATGCTGGCCAACACTGGCGCCCAGGGCGACCGGCCATCGGATCGCCTCAGGAGCTCTTGCGCAACACATACACCCGCCACATGGCGTAACCGGGCAGCACGTCGTGATGACTGAGGATGTCGAAGCCGGCATCGCTGAACTCTGTCTCGATCTGCCCCCGACTGACCACGAAGCGGTTGTTGCGTGGCGGCTTCTGTCCGTCATTGGCGCGACATTGTTCCATGCGCTTGCGCCGCCATGATTTGATGTTGCCATCGACCCACAGGGCGATGATCACGGTATCCCGGGTGACCCGATGGAATTCGTGCAGGACGGCCAGGCGCTCCTCGCTGCTGGCAATGTGATGGAACAGGCGCATGGAGAAAATGCAGTCCACCGCGTTGGCCGACAGGTCGATGGCCAGGACCGAGGTCTGAAAAGTCTTGATGCGTTGCAGGGTCTGCCCGTCGCACTGGGTTTCGCCGAGATCCAGGGCGTCTCGGGATGGATCCGCAGCAAGGATCACCCGATTGGCGTGTTCGGCCAGCACTGGCCAGAACCGCCCGGTACCACTGGGCAAATCCAGGACCAGCCCCGGTTCGCCAGCGATTTTCAGGGCGTGCCGGGCCAGTTGCCGGTCACGCCAGATTCCCAGGCGAACGCACAGGCCGGGCCACGTTTGCAGGGACACACTACTCATTGGCCAGCGCCCCGTGACAACCCGCGAACATATCCAATTGCGCGTTGTAGACCTTGGTGTCGACCTGCAACAGCCCCAGCATCGAATGGAACAGGTTGTCCTGGCTCAGCGGCGCATTGCGCTGTTTTTCCAGGCACTGGGGATCGACCGCGAAGGCTTTCTGATAGCTGTCGGAGAACCAGGCCAGCATGGGCACATGCTTCTGCTGATCCGGCGCCAGCAAGTAAGGCGTGCCGTGCAGGAACAAATTGTATTCGCCCAGGGATTCGCCGTGATCCGACAGATAAAGCATGGCGGTGTCGACCCGGGACTGCTTGCGCAGCAGGTCGATCAGGGTCGCCAGCACGTGGTCGGTGTAGACCAGGGTGTTGTCGTAAGCGTTGACGATGCTCTCCCGCGAGCAGTTGTTCAGGGCGTTGCTCTCGCACACCGGGGTGAATTTCTCGAACGCCTTGGGATAGCGCTTGAAATACTCCGGGCCGTGGCTGCCCATCTGGTGCAGGACCAGCACGGTGTCCTGATCGAGATTGTCGATAAAGCTCTGCAAGCCTTGCAGCAGGATCTCGTCGCGGCACTCATGATTGGCGCACAACAGCGGGTCCTGGAGATTGCTCACGTCCTGCAAAGTGACGCGGTCACAGGTGCCTTTGCAGCCGGACTGGTTATCCCGCCAAATCACCTGCAGGCCGGATCGCTGCAGCACATCGAGCAGCCCTTCCTGATTCTTCGCCTGACTGGCGTTGTAGTCCTTGCGGCCCATATTGGAGAACATGCACGGCACGGATACAGCGGTTTCGGTGCCACAGGAGTGCACGTCGCTGAAGGCAACCAGGCCGTTTTCCTTGCTCAACTTCGGCGTTGTGTCGCGACCGTAACCGAGCAGGCCGAAGTTTTCGGCCCGGGCGCTTTCACCCACCACCAGTACAGTCAGGGACTTGCGCTGATGGCCGGCCCAGCGCGGCGAACGCCGGGCGTCTTCACCGATCTTCACGAATGGCCGCCGCGCCGACACCACCTGCTCGCTCAAATAGCCCATCGACGCACCGATGTAGTTGCTGGGTACCACCATCAGGCGCAGCTCATGATGATTACGGAACATCGAGGACAAGCCCTGATAGTTGATCATTGCCACCGCACCAAGCACCGCCACGCAGGCGACGCTCACCAGTGCCTTGCTCAGCAACTCACGAGGCCAGTGGCGATAATTGATCGGGGTTTTCCATAACAGGACAGAGGGCACGACACCCAGCAACAGCAAATAAATCCCCAACTTCAGCGATAACAGGCCCTGTACTTCGGTGACATTGGTTTCTGCAAAGTTGCGAAACATGCCCGCATCAATCATCACCCCATATTCATTGATGAAGTAAGCCACGCCGGCGCTGATAAGAAACAACGCCGTGAGCACGGGTTTCAATACACGATGAAAGGCAAATAAGGTGAGGAAAATATTGAAGATGCAGAAAACCAGCAGACCGAAAGCCACACGAAGCACAAGGCCCTTGCCGTCAAACTCGGTAATCGAGAACACATGTTGCCAAAGAGTGGCGTTAAACCCGAGCAGCAAGAAACAACTGGCGAGCAAAGTCACCAGCTCGGGACGGACGGCTTTAACGTTCAGCATAACGGTCTGCTTGATTAATGAATTACGCCGGAGCGATCGAGTTGGGCAACTCCTCCGATAGCGCAGACTTTAAGCAGACCGCCATCAATTTTTTGTGAAAAGGATGAGAACAAAAGGTCTTACGCCTTTTATCTTCGGGGTTTCAAGGTTTCAGGGTGGTCCAGGCATAGGCATCGCGGTCCAGGTCGACGATATCCACACTCAATTGCACCTCCAGTCCGGACGGCCACTCGCACACCTCCTGCAATACCGCCAGCAGGCTCGCCGACAGCTGCCGCTTCACTTCGGCGGAACGACCATTGAACAACGCCATTTGCACATGAATGAAGCCCCGGGGCGTAGACAAGGTACCTACCTGAAACTCTCCCACCGCGACGGCCTTGCTCTGGATATCCGCCTCGGCGGTGAATTGCCCGGACGCAAACAGCGCCTGGTTCAGCGCCAGCAGGGTCCGGCGCACATCGAAAGGTGGCAGATTGGAGGTGTATTCCAGGGTCATGTGCGGCATGGGGTGCTCTCGATTTTTTGGAGAAGAAGGTAATTCGATCGACATTAAACCGGGCACAGTAACCCCGGCAAGCACGGCTCCGTGGAAGCCAGTCACTGCTCTGTCTTGTGTGCTGTACCTCAATATCCTTTTTCCTGCCCCGCTAAGATGGCGCAGTTCCCCCACCTCAAGGAAGGCAAGCGTGACGCAACCCGACTTTGCTCCGCTGATTCATATCGACTGGAAGACTCCGGGCGGCGAGCTGCTTGCGCTGTTCCAGCATTACTACCCCGGCATCAGCCTGTTCAGCGGCCCGACGTTCGAAAGGTTGCTGGACGAACTGACCACGCAAATGCCCGAAGTCTGCCTGCAAGCCCTTGCCCCCCTGCTCGCTCGACAGGGGCTCGAACTGTGGAATCTGGACGCCGGTGGCGATGATTATCGACCGGTGATCATCCCTGCCGGGCAGCGCCAGGCTTTTGTGCAGCACTGGCAAAACCACCACTCGGAACTTGAGTTGACGCCGCAATGGATCGAACCGCAGCAGCCCGATCCCTCCGGGCCCAAGCCCGCCAAAACCAGGCGCAGGAAGCTGGACCTGCTGCAGGAGGTTCACGACTTCCCCGGCCCCACTTACATCAATGAACACAACTACCATAACGGCTGGGCCTCCATCACCGAGCAGGATGACGAGCAGTGGCTGTGTTTCCTGGTCGATTTCAATCAATGGCCACCGGCCGAACAGGACATGCTCGAAGACCGCATCGATGGTGCCGACGGTGCCGATCTGTGGCTCATTGATGCCAATCACCAGCGCAGCTTGTGGAAACGCCGGGGTTATCGCGGCAGTCGCAGCGGTGAGGACCTGTTTCAGTACGAAAGCCGTCAAGGCAACGACACTCAGCGCTTTGGTCCGGCACAGCTGCAATGGCCCGAGTTCGAGGACCCCACCCTGGTACTGGGCGCCCAGGTGTTCGAACGTCAGTACCTCTATGAGCCCGACCGGCTATGCCGCATCTGGCGCATAACCGCTGACTCCAGCGAAATCATTTTCGAGCACCCCGGCGAAATGACGATGCTAGCCATTGGCCCCGGGCGTTTGCTGTTCATGGAGCTGAGCGGCCCGTTGTGCTGGATCTGGCATCAGGATCAGCCGCAGCAGGTCAGCCCCGCCCGGCCGTTGCCGGTCGAAGGCTATAAACTCACCCGGTCGGCGGTCTATCTGGGCGGCGACGAAATCATGCTGTTCAGCGAAGGCGCGCGGCAAAATCTCGAGGACCCGGGCTATCAGGAGACCGTGCTGCATGCATGGCGCTTCGACTTTCTCGCCGGGCGGACGACCCAAGCGGTGCTGGCTGACTTTGGCAGCGAGATCCGCCAGCAGACCCAAATGCTCGTGACCCAGCCGAAACGGACCATCACGATGCGTACCTTTCACGGTCAGATTCATGCATCACGCGGGCACGGCGACTGGTGGGTCTGGAACTACCGGTCCAACAGCTTCGGCACCCAGACCCTGGCCTGGTTCTGGAATCAGCGCAGCAATCAGGTGCTCAAGCTGTCCTCGAAGGACACACCGAGAATCAAGCCCTACATTCGCTACGTGCACACCCAGGATCGCTATCTGGCATTCGAAGACGAATTTGTCGCCCGGCTGCCGGAATTCACCGAGATACTGCAAGCCAGGGGCAGTGAAATCCTGAGCTTCGACTGAGCCACCTTTGCCGCAAGCGAAAAAAAACCGCAGCAGGTTGCCCTGCTGCGGTTTTTCGTGGGGCTCGTCAGAACGCTATCAGATAGCGCTACGACGGTACGAGCGGTAGTTCGGCTGCCAGAAGTTACGCTGAATCGCTTCGATCAGCATTTCTTCCGTGGTTTCCAGCGCCAGACCTTCGGCTTGTGCCTGCTTGGCCACCGCCAGGGCAATCTTGCGGCTGACTTCCTGGATCTCTTTCAATGGCGGCAATACGGCGTCGCCTTTGCCAGTGACCATTGGCGAGCATTCGGCCAGAGCGTTGGACGCCGCCATCAACATCTTGTCGGAGATGCGCGTGGCTTTAGCCGCGATTACACCCAGACCAATCCCCGGGAAGATGTAGGAGTTGTTGCACTGAGCGATGTGGAACGTGCGATCGCCTACAGTCACAGGGGCAAATGGGCTACCGGTTGCGACCAGCGCTTCGCCGTTGGTCCAGGTCAGGACTTCCTGCGGCGTCACTTCGACTTTCGACGTCGGGTTCGACAGCGGCATGACCAGCGGCTTGGCGCAGTGCTTGTGCATCTCGCGGATGACCTGCTCGGTGAACAGGCCGCGCTGACCGGATACACCGATCAGCACAGTCGGCTTGCCGTGGCTGACCACGTCCAGCAGCTCCGGGTAACCGGCGCCGCTCGACCAGCCGCTGGTATCGGCAGCTTTCTGGGCGAGGTTCTTCTGGAAGTCCAGCAGGTTGTCCATACTGTCGGTGAGCAGGCCGAAACGGTCGACCATCATCACCCGCTTGCGCGCTTCAGCTTCGCTCAGGCCTTCGATGACCATCGCAGCGATGATGTGCTCGGCGATACCGCACCCGGCTGAACCGGCGCCGAGGAAGACCACACGTTGCTGGCCCAGGGTTTCGTTCTTGGCCTTGCACGCAGCCAGCAAGGTACCCACGGCTACCGACGCGGTGCCCTGGATATCATCGTTGAAGCAGCACAGCTCGTCGCGGTACTTCTCCAGCAACGGCATGGCGTTGGTCTGGGCGAAGTCTTCGAATTGCAACAGTACATCCGGCCAGCGACGCTGTACGGCTTCGATGAACAGGGCGATGAAATCGTCGTATTCCTTGCCGGTCACGCGCTTGTTGCGCCAGCCCATGTACATCGGGTCGTCAAGCAGTTCCTGGTTGTTGGTGCCAACGTCCAGCACTATCGGCAGGGTGTAGGCCGGGCTGATGCCACCACAGGAGGTGTACAGCGACAGCTTGCCGATCGGGATGCCCATGCCACCGATGCCCTGGTCGCCCAGGCCAAGGATTCGCTCGCTGTCGGTGACGACGATGATCTTGATACGGTCCTTGGTGGCGCTGCGCAGGATGTCGTCGATGCGATCGCGTTCAGGATAGGAAATGAACAGGCCGCGATGGGTGCGGTAGATCTTGGAGAATTCCTGACACGCCTGACCGACAGTCGGTGTGTAGATGATCGGCAGCATCTCTTCCAGATGCGAGTCCAGCAGGCGGAAAAACAGGGTTTCGTTGTTGTCCTGGATCGAGCGCAGGTAGATGTGCTTGTCCAGGTCACTGGCGCATTGCTTGTATTGGCTGAATACCCGAGCCACTTGTTCTTCGATCGTCTCTACGTTCTGCGGCAGAAGACCGATCAGGTTGAATTCGACCCGCTCTTGCGGGGTAAAAGCACTGCCTTTGTTCAGCAGGGGCATTTCCAGCAGGGACGGACCTGCGTAGGAAATGTACAGCGGACGCGAAGTTTTGGTCATTTTCTCTAATCGCCTTTTTCGTCTACTCGTAATATCGGTACATCGACGGCACGGGCAGCCTGGCATTTATCTTCTTCTTTTCGCCGGCTCATCAGACCCGCGCCGGAAAAATCCGGGTGCAGGCAAGGGGCATATCTTACTCGCGATGCATGGCATTGCGACATTTTGTCACTTATGACGTGGCGATATGATGTCGGCGATAAGTATATGGGAGCGCATTGAAGGGGAATTGTGGGAGCGAATTCATTCGCGAAAGCTTTATTCTGGACGCCGCCAATGTGTTGGATGTACTGGCCCCTTCGCGGATGAATCCGCTCCCACAGATCCGACGATAAGCACGCGCTACTATGGGAGCGAACTCATTCGCGAAAGCTTTATTCCGGACGCCGCCAATGTGTTGGATGTACTGGCCCCTTCGCGGATGAATCCCACAGAATTCGCTCCCATAGCAGCAACGGCTGTCAGACTTCACGCTTGAGCAGATAGGTATCCATGATCCAGCCATGGGCCTCGCGCGCCGCCTTGCGCGTGCGTTCGATCTCGTCGGCCACATCCTTGAGCTTGCCGCAAATGAGGATTTCATCCGGGGTCCCCAGATAGGCGCCCCAATAGATATCCAGTTCACGATCCGTCACGGTTCGATAGCTGTCCTGGGCGTCGAGCATGACCACCACGCTGTCGACATTCTCGGGATAGCCTTGCGCCAGTCTGCGCCCGGTGGTGATCTCCACGGACTGGCCGATGTTGTTAAGGGGTACCTTGTGCCGGGCAGTCAAGGCCTGAACACTGGTGATGCCGGGAATGACCTCGTAGTCGAAGGCATGGCGACCCGTGCCCAGAATCCCGTCGAGGATTCTGATCGTGCTGTCGTAGAGGGCAGGATCCCCCCACACCAGAAACGCCCCGCATTCGCCATCGGCCAGCTCTTCACCGATCAGTCGCTCGAAGGTGCGCTGCTTTTCGCTGTTCAGCTCACCGACCGCCTTGAGGTAATCGCCCTCCCCGCGCTCACGCTCGGGGTTCAACGCCTCCACCACGCGGTAATCGCGCTGGTCGATGTAGCGCTCGAGAATCTCGCTGCGCAGCTGGTTGAGCTTTTCCTTGCCCTGCCCCTTGTCCATCAGGAAGAACACGTCGGCCCGGTTCAACGCCTTGACCGCCTGAATCGTGATGTATTCAGGGTTTCCGGCGCCGATACCGATGATCAGGATCTTTTTCATAAATGTTTGTGGCCACCCCACACATGAATGAATCTTGTGTTGATCTGGAAAATAATGAGTTTGTCTCATACAGACCTGGCTGTCGACAATGCGCGCCACTTAACCCATTGGAGACGTATTGCTATGGCACTGGCACATTCCCTCGGTTTTCCGCGCATCGGCGCCGACCGTGAACTCAAGAAAGCTCTGGAATCCTACTGGAAAGGCGATATCGACCAACAGGCATTGACGACCATAGGCCGCAACCTGCGTGCGCAACATTGGGCGCTGCAACGCGATGCCGGTATCGAGCTACTGCCGGTGGGCGACTTCGCCTGGTACGACCAGGTCCTCAGCCACTCCCTGGCCTTCGGCGTGGTTCCCGAGCGTTTCGCTCCCACCCTCGGCAAGCACGACCTGCCAACCCTCGACACCCTGTTCGCCATGGCCCGTGGCGCCAGCGTTGCCTGCTGTGGCGAGCATTCAAAAGCGCAATACGCCCAGGAGCTGACCAAGTGGTTCGACACCAACTACCACTACCTGGTCCCGGAATTCAGCGCCGATCAGCGCTTTTTATTGAGCTGGGAACAACTGTTCGACGAAGTCGACGAAGCGCTGGCTCTGGGCCATAAGGTCAAACCGGTGCTGATCGGCCCGTTGACTTACCTCTGGCTGGGCAAGACCAAGGGCGACGACTTCGACAAGCTGGACCTGCTCGAACGCCTGCTGCCGGTGTACGGCGAAATCCTCGGTCGCCTGGCTCGCAAGGGCGTCGAGTGGGTGCAGATCGACGAGCCGATCCTGACCCTGGACCTGCCGCAGGCATGGAAAGGCGCCTTCGAACGGGCTTATCACATCCTGCAATATTCGCCCTTGAAAAAACTGCTCACCACCTACTTCGGCGGCCTCGAAGACAACCTCGGCCTGGCCGCAGAACTTCCGGTGGATGGTCTGCATATCGATCTGGTCCGCGCTCCCGAGCAACTGGCCAGCGTGCTCGACCGCCTGCCGAACTACAAAGTGCTGTCCGTGGGCGTGGTCAATGGCCGTAACGTCTGGCGCTGCGATCTGGACAAGGCCCTGGTACAACTGCAACTGGCTCAGCAGCGCTTCGGTGACAATCTATGGGTGAGCAGTTCTTGCTCGTTGCTGCACAGCCCGGTGGATCTGGACCGTGAAGACAAGCTGGATACCGAACTGCAAAGCTGGCTGGCCTTCGCCGTGCAGAAGTGCCGCGAAATCGCCGTGCTGAGCACCGCCGTGGTCAATCCGCAGGATCTCACTGTGCAGCAGGCCCTACAGGACAGCCGCGCAGTCCAGGCCAGCCGTCAGCAGTCCAGCCGCATCCACAAAACCGACGTGCAGGCACGCATCGCTGCCGTGAACGACGCCGACAGCCGGCGCCATTCGCCGTTTGCCCAACGCATCGAACTGCAACGTGCACGTCTGGATCTACCAGCGTTTCCGACCACCACCATCGGCTCGTTCCCACAGACTTCGTCGATTCGTCTGGCACGTCAGGCTTTCAAGCAGGGCAAGATTTCCATCAGCGACTACACCGACGCCATGCATCACGAGATTCGTCATGCGGTGCAGCTGCAGGAGCGTCTGGGCCTGGATGTACTGGTGCACGGCGAGGCCGAGCGCAACGACATGGTCGAGTACTTTGCCGAGCAACTGGACGGCTATGTCTTCACCCGTTTTGGCTGGGTACAGAGCTACGGTTCGCGTTGCGTTAAACCGGCGATCATTTTCGGTGACCTGAGCCGCCCACAGGCCATGACCGTCGAGTGGATCCGCTATGCCCAGAACCAGACCGACAAAATCATGAAAGGCATGCTGACCGGCCCCGTGACCATGCTGATGTGGTCCTTCCCCCGGGAAGACGTGTCGCGCAAGGTTCAGGCGCAGCAACTGGCTTTGGCCATCCGCGATGAAGTGGTCGATCTGGAAGCCGCCGGGATCAAGATCGTGCAGATCGATGAAGCCGCCTTCCGCGAAGGCCTGCCGCTGCGCCGTGCGCAATGGCAGGAATACCTGGACTGGGCGGTGCAAGCCTTCCGCCTCTGCGCCTCGGGCGTACGGGACGAAACCCAGATCCACACCCACATGTGCTACAGCGAGTTCAATGATGTGATCGAGTCCATTGCCGCCATGGACGCCGACGTGATCACCATCGAAACCTCGCGCTCGGACATGGAGCTGCTGGACGCCTTCGAAGCTTTCGACTACCCCAACGATATCGGTCCGGGCGTCTACGACATCCACTCGCCACGGGTTCCGCCGACCGAGGAGATGATCAACCTGCTGCGCAAGGCGGCCAAGCGTGTGCCAGCCGAACGCCTGTGGGTCAACCCGGACTGCGGCCTGAAAACCCGCGCCTGGCCGGAGACCGAAGCGGCGTTGGTGAATATGGTGGCGGCGGCGCGGCAGTTGCGCTCCGAGTTGGCGTAACAGGTGTGTTCCTGTGCAAGCATCTGACTTGAAATGATACCTGTGGGACCGGTTCTAGCCGGGAAGGCGTACGCCCGGCTAAGACCGGTCTCACAGGCGGTTGTTCGTTGCACAGCCAATCTCCCGCGCTCGCGGAGCTATAGAGAAACAGCCCGCATCCGCCATATCCCGTTGAAGCGCAGATCCACTGCCGATAACGGCTCGATATCAATGGCATGAAACGCCACCGGCGGGCACTGCAACACCCGCATCAATGCCGCACGAATCACAAATGGATGGGTAATCGCCACCACATGCCCCGTGCCGGTCAGCCCATCCATCCACTCCCCTACCCGCTGGTATAGACGCTCGATAGACTCCCCGCCATGGGGCGCCGCCTGCCAGTCGCTCATCCAGGCGCCAAGATCGGCCTGCTCGATCTCTTCGATGCTCAAGCCTTGCCACTGACCGAAATCGCAGTCACGCAAACCATGATCGATGTCCGATTGCTCGCTGAACAGCGTAGCCGTCTGGCTTGTACGCAGTTCGGGTCCATGGACGAAACGGGTTCGTCGGCCGGCGAACTGACTATATTTGTTGGCCTGTGCCTGCCAATCCATAAGCACCGGCTCGTCTGCAGGAAAGCGTGCCTGCTTCTGCGTCAATGTTGCGGCATGGGATACCAGAGTGAGGCGCAAGGCCATTGTGCAATTCCTGTGATGCGTGCTTGCCGAAAGCGTACACTAGGCGCGCTGTATCCAAATATTGCGAAAAAAGAAGTCGGTCAAAAACCGACGCGGTCGCGCCACTGTGGTCGGCTCCAAGCCGAAAGCCAGACCTTTCTTCGATCTTCCCCACCGTAACCGGGACGCGTAATCCCTAGAGGTAATCATGGCCTATAGCGCTGCTAGTCAAACCGATATCTCCATTCCAACCATTCCCTTGGGCGAAGTCTTGCCCTGGGCGATCTTCGGCGGCCTGCTGCTGATGCTGGCGTTGTATTTCGTCGGCGCCGAGCAAGGTGCAACCGCAATGTTCTCTGGCACGTACGTTCACGAATTCGTACACGATGGCCGCCACCTGCTGGGCTTTCCCTGCCACTGACTTGAGGTTTTTCCAATGACTGGTCGTTTACTCGTCAGGGGCATGCTTGTCGGCCTGATGGCTGGCCTGTTGGCCTTTGGTTTTGCCAAGGTTTTCGGCGAACCGCAGGTTGATAACGCTATCGCGTTCGAAGCAGGCCAGGCTCACCAACACTCCCACGGCGACGCTGCAGCAGAGCCGGAAGAGCAAGAGTTGGTCAGCCGTGATGTACAAAGCACCTTCGGCCTGCTGACAGGCGTCGTCGTCTACAGCATCTCTCTGGGTGGCATTTTCGCCCTGGTGTTCGCTTACTCCCTGGGCCGCATCGGCAAGGTCGGCCCGCGCGGTCTGTCCGCCCTGCTCGCCCTGGTCGCGTTTGTCGCGGTGTTCGTCGTGCCAGGCCTGGTCTACCCACCCAACCCACCGGCCGTGGGCGATCCCGACACCATCGGCCAGCGCACCCGGCTGTTCTTCCTGATGATGCTGGTATCCGTCGCTGCGGCGGTGATCGCGATCAACGCGGGACGTAAATTCATCGCCCGCTCCGGGCTGTGGAATGGCGCCATCAAAGGCGTCGCTGCGTACCTGGTGATCGTGTCGGTGGCCGCCTACCTGTTCCCGACCTTCAACGAAGTGCCGGAGAATTTCTCGCCGGTACTGCTGTGGAAATTCCGCACCGCCGCGCTGGGCATCCAGTTGGTCCTGTGGACCAGTCTGGGCCTGATCTTTGGCGTTGTTGCAGAGCGGTTGTTGTTGCCGGTGGGCAGGCTTTCCAAGGCTTGAGAACCTGCTGACAGCACGCTGGACGAAAAAGCCCCGGGCGTGTGGACGCCCGGGGCTTTTTCATGTTCGCAGAATTGTTACTGAATCTCCGGTCGCGGCAATTTCACCCACTCCTGTACTGTCGGCCGCTGCCATTGGCGCTGTGCATATTCCACCAGCGCAGAGGGCACTTCGTCGCCATTGAGAATCAGCCGATTCAGCATCAGGGCCAGGTCGACGTCAGCAATCGACCATTGGCCGAACAGGTAATCCGGATTGCGCGCCAGCAGCACCTGAGCTGCGGCGAACAGCTTGTGCGCTGCAGCTTCGGCAGCAGGCGACAATAGCGCCCCCTTCACGCCGTAGAACACCACCAGCGTGGAGCGCTCCTGCCGGATCGGCAGCAGATCGCTGCGCAGCCAGGCCTGCACCTGCCGCGCTTTTGCCCGCAACTGACGGTCCCGTGGGTAGACCGGCGTCTGCGGAAGCACCTCTTCCAGGTACTCGGTGATCGCCGAAGATTCGGACAAGGCAAAATCGCCATGCACCAGCGTCGGCACCCGCTGGGTCAAGGACAGGCTGGCATAGCCTTCTTCCTGGTTTTCCGATTTATCCAGGTCCAGGGCGACCATCTCGAACTCGATACCTTTCTCGCGCAACGTGACGAAGGTCGACAGGGCGTAAGGGCTGGTGAGCTGGGCGTCAACGTAAAGCTGCAGGCGGGAGTTGGGCATCGCACGATCTCCATATTCGATGGTGATCAAGCTACTGTATCCGGGGACTTAAATAAAATTCGGGATTTTTATGGGGGCATTCCTGGGGGGAATGGTGAACCGCTCCCCTATCCTTCCCCCAAATGCAAAAAGCCCCGAGTGCGTAAACACTCGGGGCTTTTCGATATATGGCGGAGAGATAGGGATTCGAACCCTAGGTACTGTCGCCAGTACAACGGATTTCGAATCCGTCCCATTCGGCCACTCTGGCATCTCTCCAACGGCGCGCATGATAACAGCTTAAATGGAGAATGCTAGCATTTTGTCCAAGTTTTTTTCGTGCTATCAAGCGCTTGCGTCGTTTTGCAGGTTACAGCGGGACGCCCAGGCGGTGGGCGACTTCTTCGTAGGCTTCGATCACGCCGCCCAGACCCTGGCGGAAGCGGTCCTTGTCCATTTTCTTGCGCGTGTCCTTGTCCCACAGGCGGCAGCCGTCCGGGCTGAACTCGTCACCCAGGACGATGGAGCCGTCGCTGAACACGCCGAATTCCAGTTTGAAGTCGACCAGCAAGAGGCCTGCGTCGTCGAACATTTTGCTCAGGACTTCGTTGACCTTGAGCGACAGTTCTTTCATGCGAACCAGTTGCTCGGCGGTGCCCCAACCGAACGCCACCACGTGGGATTCGTTGATGAACGGGTCACCCATGGCGTCGTTCTTGAGGAACAGCTCGAAGGTGTACGGATTGAGCTTGGTGCCCTCTTCGATGCCCAGGCGCTTGACCAGGCTGCCGGCGGCGTAGTTACGCACGACGCATTCGACCGGGATCATGTCCAGCTTCTTGACCAGGCATTCGTTGTCGCCCAGCAGCTTGTCGAACTGGGTCGGCACGCCTGCGGCTTCGAGCTTCTGCATGATGAAGGCATTGAACTTGTTGTTCACCATGCCTTTGCGGTCCAGTTGTTCGATGCGCTTGCCGTCGAACGCCGACGTGTCGTTGCGGAACAGCAGGATCAAACGGTCAGCGTCGTCAGTGGTGTACACCGACTTGGCTTTGCCGCGGTAGAGTTCTTCACGTTTTTCCATGATGGGCTCCGCTTGCTAAGTAGATGGGCTAGGCGATATGTCGCCAGTCGAGCCCTGAATCTTGATCGGCCAGTTGCAGCCAGTCCGGGTCGCACCCGAGGGTGTCGACAAAACATTGCCGGGCCAGCTGCGGCAGGTTGTTCTTGCTGCTCAGATGGGCCAGCACCAGGTGCTGTAAATCCTGCCATCCCAGCTCACTCACCAGATTGGCGGCCTGGTGATTGTTCAAATGTCCTCGTTCGCCACCGACCCGCTGCTTGAGAAAGTACGGGTAATGACCCCGGGCCAGCAGGTCACGGCAATGGTTGGCTTCGATCATCAAGGCATCGAGGCCTGTGTAGCTGTGCAATATCGACTCGCAGTACGAACCCAGGTCGGTCAGGACGCCAAAGCGCCGCTTGCCATCGCTGAACACGAACTGGGTCGGCTCCAGCGCATCGTGGGCCACTGCCACCGCGTCGATGGTCAGTGCGCCGATCTGCAGCTGCTGGCCGCCGCCGAGCAATCCGGCAACTTCCAGTGGCTTTCGCAACCCGCGCAGGGTGCCACTGCTGAGATAGACCGGCAAATTGTAGCGCCGGGACAGCAAACCCACGCCATGCACATGATCAGCGTGTTCGTGGGTGACCAGAATAGCGCTCAATTGATGGGCACTGAGCCCGAGCCGGGCCAGGCGTCGCTCGGTTTCCCGCAGGGAGAAACCGCAATCGACCAGCACGCAGGTAGTGTCGCTTGCGACCAGCGTGCCGTTTCCCTGGCTACCGCTTCCCAGAACCGCGAAACGCATTAACCCAGGTTGTCTTGAATCACACCCAATACCCGGCGGGCGATATCGCTCGGCGCCACGGTATTGATGTTCTTCTCGACGGTGACCTGGACGCTGTCACCCACTTTGCTCAGACGCACCTGATAACGCTGGGCACGGGCATCGATCTCTTCCTTGGTGGTCTTGCTGCCGAACAGACGGCCGAAGAAACCAGGCTGGTTTTCCGGACGATCGGCGCGTTCCGCCAGGTTGATGTAGTACAGGCCGAGGCTGCGGTTGATATCTTCCACACGCCATTCACCCTGGTTCAACGCACGGCCGACGCTCGACCAGGCGCGATCCAGGTCGGAGCCGACGTTGAGTACCGGGTTGCCGCTGCCGTCTTCGCTCAGGGCCACACGGCTCGGGGCGTCGAAGTCACGCGCAGCGAGCAGGGAGATCGAACTGCCCTTCTCGGCGCCGCGGCTCATGCTGGCCAGCATGTCGTCGGTCAGTGCCGAGTCCAGGCCAAGGTTGACAGTACGCGCCGGGAAATCGCTCTCGGTGGTACTGCCGGCCGGGCGCTCGAGGCTGACCACGAAGATTTCACTGGTGTTGCGCTGCACCCCGGGCTCGATGCGTACCCGCACGCGGGTTTCGCTGTCGGCGGACAGGCCGCTGGCCTTCAGGCGCGTGGACACGGCGCCGGACAGTTCGTCCAGGCGCTGCCAGGTGGTGTTGAATTCACCGGTCTGCGGGCGGTCTTCGGCAATGCGGAAGCCGTTGTCCTCGAAGTACTGGTGAGCAATCGGCCAGACTTCGGCAGGCGAACGCTGCGCGAGGATCCAGCGCGCGTCGCCGTTCTTCTGCAGGCTGAAATCGCTGGACTCGGCCACGGTGGACAGAGGCTGCGGACGCGGCACGATGAATTCGCCTTTCACTGTTTCATCAGCGACATTGCGCGGAATCGGCAGCAAAGGGTCCAGACGCTTGCGCGTGGCAACGTCAGAAGGCAGCTGCATCGGAGCAGTCTGGTTCGCTTCCAGGTAATCACTGCTGCGATCCCGGAAGTAGCCCTCAGGACCCCAAACCCAGGAACAGCCGCTGGTGCTGGTGATAATCAAGGCAAGTGCGGAAAGTCCGGCCAATCGCTTCATTGCGTAATACTTCCTCAATTAAACCAATACGCCGGACTGGCGCAGGGCCTGACGCAGCGGTTCGTGGCAGGGTTCGCTGAGCCAGGTGAGCGGCAGACGGATACCGTCCGGCATCATGCCCATTTCATGCAGAGCCCATTTCACGGGAATAGGGTTGGATTCGATAAACAGGGTTTTATTGAGCGGCATGAGCTTTTCATGGATCGCCCGGGCGGTGACGGCGTCACCGCGCATGGCGGCGGCGCACAGATCGCTCATGGCCCGCGGCGCGACGTTGGCCGTCACGGAAATATTGCCCTTGCCGCCCAGCAGGATCAGCTCGACCGCCGTGGCATCGTCACCGGAATAGACCAGGAAGTCGCTGCTCACGCCAGCCAGGATGTCCTTGGCGCGCTGCAGGTCGCCCGTGGCTTCCTTGATGGCGATGATGTTTTTCACGGTGGACAGACGGATCACAGTCTCTGCCTGCATGTCACAGGCGGTACGGCCTGGCACGTTGTAGAGGATCTGCGGGATGTCGACCGCTTCGGCGATATGCCGGAAATGCTGGTACAGGCCTTCCTGGGTCGGCTTGTTGTAGTACGGAGTCACCAGCAGGCAGGCATCGGCACCGGCGTTCTTGGCATTGGTCGTCAGCTCGACGGCTTCGCGCGTCGAATTGGCCCCTGTGCCGGCAATGACCGGAATACGCCCTGCTACCTGGGCGACCACGCGACGGATCACTTCGATGTGCTCATTGACATCGAGAGTGGCCGATTCACCTGTAGTGCCAACGGCAACAATGGCGTTGGTGCCCTCTTGCAGGTGAAAGTCCACCAGTTTGCTCAGGCTGTCCCAGTCAAGACGACCCTGTGCATCCATTGGTGTGACCAGTGCCACCATACTGCCCGCAATCATGCAACCGCTCCTGCCGGAAAAAGAGAGCGGTAATGGTACTGGCGCCATCGGCCTTGTACAAGCGAAGTACCGTGCTCTGAGCATTCCCCTGAGCGATGGTTTTCGCTACCCTTCGTTCTTTGATTGGTACGGGTCATCTGTCGGCCTCGTTCAATCGATCGTTTTTACTGCCGCAAGCCCCGTCCCTGCGCTGTCCACTCGCCTTTTCCAAGCGATCAGGCGGCGCCGGTCGTGGTGGGTTTCCAGCGATTTCGATCAACGAACGACTCACGCAAGCCCGCTTACGTACCGACCACTCATCGCTTAGGAATGCTGCATGTCGTCCACCCCCACAGTCCGCGAACAATTCCTTGTCATCAGTGCCCTCGGGGCCAACCCCATGGAGCTGACCAACGTGCTGTGCCGCGCCAGCCACGAGAGCCGTTGCTCCGTGGTCAGCTCGCGTCTGACCCGTCATGGCGAGTACAGCGCCCTGATCCTCCAGGTTTCCGGCAGCTGGGACGCCCTGGCCCGCCTGGAAGGCAGCCTGCCGAGCCTGGGCAAGAAACACACCTTCACCATCAGCGTGGTGCGCAGCGCCACCCTGGAGAGCCGTCCCGAGGCCCTGCCTTACGTGGCATATGTCAGTTCCGCGTATCGTCCGGACATCATCAATGAACTCTGCCAGTTCTTCATGGATCACAATGTCGAGCTGGAAAACCTGATCTGCGATACCTATCAGGCTCCGCAGACCGGTGGCACCATGCTCAACGCAACCTTCACCGTCACCTTGCCTGCCGGGACGCAGATCAGCTGGCTGCGCGATCAGTTCCTCGATTTCGCCGACGCGCTGAACCTCGACGCCCTGATCGAACCCTGGCGCCCACAAGCTCCCATGTAAGGAATCGTCATGGCTGTTGCCGTCGATCAACCCGTAGTCAATTTCGAAGCACCGGCCACTGGCGGCCAGACCGTCAGCCTGTCGGCCTTGAAGGGCCAACAGGTGGTGATCTATTTCTATCCCAAGGACAGTACGCCGGGCTGCACCACCGAAGGCCAGGGCTTTCGCGATCATTACGCACAGTTCCAGGCGGCCAACACGCTGATCTATGGCGTGTCCCGTGACGGCATCAAGTCCCACGAGAACTTCAAGGCCAAGCAGGAATTCCCCTTCGAGCTGATTTCCGACAAGGACGAAGCCGTTTGCCAGCTGTTCGATGTGATCAAGCTGAAGAAGCTGTACGGCAAGGAATACATGGGCGTGGACCGCAGCACCTTCCTGATCGACAAGGACGGCGTGCTGCGTCACGAATGGCGCGGGGTCAAGGTGCCGGGCCATGTGGCCGAGGTGCTGGCCAAGGCTGAGGCCTTGAACAAGGGCTGATTCTGCTCAGCCACAGATCGGGCAGGCGCGAAATCCATGGGAGCGGATTTATCCGCGAATTGGCCGGTACATTCGACGCATATGCATCGTCTGGAAAACTGCCTTCGCGAATGAATTCGCTCCCACAGGGTCTGCTCCCACCCGGTCTGCGCCAATCCACCCTATGAATTGGCAGCAAGAACAACGTATTACAACAATGGCGCAACCGAAGGCTCATTCCTCGGCCAGGCATCCAGCACGGCCTTGAACAGCGTTGCCAGGGGTATCGCAAAGAATATCCCCCAGAAGCCAAACAACCCGCCAAATAACAGTACTGCGCAGATGATCGCCACCGGGTGCAGGTTCACAGCGCCGGCGAACAACAACGGTACCAGCACGTTGCCGTCGAGCATCTGGATGATCCCGTACACCGCCATCAGATAGATGAACTGGTCGCTCCAGCCCCACTGGAACAGCGCGATCAGGGTCACCGGTACCGTCACTACCACGGCGCCGACATAGGGCACCACCACCGACAGACCCACCAGCATCGCCAGCAGGGCAGCGTAATTGAGGCCCATGGTGACGAAGGCGATATAGGTCACCCCACCGCACAAGACGATCTCGATGACCTTGCCGCGAATGTAATTGGCGATCTGCCGGTTCATTTCCTGGGCTACCCGGGTGATCAGCGTGCGTTCCCGAGGCAGATAACCGACAACCCAGCGCGCAATCAGATGGCGGTCCTTGAGGAAGAAGAACACCAGAATCGGCACCAGTACCAGATAGATCATGACGTTGACCAGCATCGGCAGACTGGACAGAGAGAAAGTCAGTGCCAGTTGGCCGAACTTGCCGATCTCGCCCCGGGCAACTTCGATGGCATGCAGCACCTGCTCGTCGGAAACCAGATGCGGGTAGCGCTCAGGCAGCAGCAACAGTAACGATTGCCATTTGATCAGCATGCCCGGCAATTCGTTGAACAAGGTAATGACCTGATGCCACAGCAATGGCACCAACACCAGCATGATCACCGCCAGCACGCCCATGAAGAGCATGAACACCAGACCGACGGCACCTGATTCAGGCATCCGCAGGCGTTCCAGCAGGTTGACCATGCCCTGCATCAGGAAAGCCAGGACCATCCCGGCCAGCACCGGCGCCAGCATGCCGCCGAGTTTCAGGACAACGGTAAAGGCCACGACCAGCAAGACTGCAAGCACCACCGCTTCTTCATCGGAGAAGTAGCGTTGCATCCAGTCGCGAAGCACCTTGAACATCAAACATCCTTTTTACAGAGAAATTAATCAGGCTTTGCGCAACCAGTAGCGATAAACCCCGGCTTCGACCTGTTCATGTAACAGTGTGTGTCCCGCCAACCTTGCGAAAGTACGAAAATCGCGCTGGGAACCGGCATCGGTGGCGGTCACCTTGAGCACCGCGCCACTGGCCAGGCGATTGAGTTCCATCTTGGCCTTGAGCAACGGCAGCGGGCAGTTCAGCCCGCTGGCATCGAGCTCCGCGTCGCATACGGCGGGACAGGCTACAGCGTCAGACATCATTTATCTCCGGGCAGGCACATTGGATTGCACCTGAATTAGCAGTTTCATACACGACCGCCAGAATACCCGACTCTGGTCAGCAAGCCATGCAGGCAGCTACAGTAAGACCTTTCTGCCTCTCGAGCTTCATGCATGAATTTCCTGCGCCCTACCCTGCTGACGCTTGCCTGCCTGTTCGCTGCGCCCGGTTTTGCCGACGACCTGCCCGCGCTGGGCGATGCCAGCTCCGCCATTGTCTCCCCTGAACAGGAGCACGCCCTGGGTCGTGCCTGGCTGGCGATGCTGCGCAGCCAGGTGCAGCAGCTGTCCGACCCGATCCTCAAGGACTACGTCGAGACCTCGGTCTACCGTCTGGCGGAAACCAGTCAGGTCCAGGACCGTCGCCTCGAGTTCATCCTGATCAACAGCCCGGAACTCAACGCCTTCGCCGCACCCGGCGGGATTGTCGGCGTCAACGGCGGGCTGTTTCTCAACGCCCAGACCGAAGGCGAGTACGCCTCGGTACTGGCCCACGAACTGGCGCACTTGTCGCAACGCCACTTTGCCCGTGGCGTCGAGGCTCAGCAGCGCATGCAGGTGCCAGTGATGGCCGCCCTGCTGGCAGGTGTGGTGATGGCTGCTGCCGGCGCCGGTGATGCCGGCATCGCGGCGATTGCCGGCTCCCAGGCAGCGGCGATCCAGGAACAGCAGCGCTTCTCCCGGCAGAACGAGCAGGAAGCCGACCGGGTCGGCATCATGAACCTGGAAAAGGCCGGTTATGACCCTCGCAACATGCCGACCATGTTCGAGCGCCTGGCCCGCCAATACCGCTATAACAAGACCCCGCCGGAATTCCTGCTGTCCCACCCGGTCACCGAGTCGCGCATCGCCGACACCCGTAACCGCGCCGAGCAGGCCAAGCCCGGCGGCAAGGAAGACAGCCCGCTGTATCAGCTGATGCGCGCCCGTATCGCCTTGTTCTACGAAGAAACCCCGGGCATCGCCGCGCAGCGTTTCCGCGCGCAACTGGCCGAAAACCCCAAGGCCCCGGCCCCTCGCTACGGCCTGGCCCTGGCCCAGATCAAGGCCGGTCAGCTCAATGAAGCCCGGGAAGAGCTCAAGCCACTGCTGGCCGCAGAGCCCAATAACATCACTTACAACCTGACCCAGATCGACCTGGATATCACTAATAACCGCCTGCCCGATGCGCTGAAGCGGGTCGAGCACATGCTTGATATGTTCCCGGACAACTATCCACTGCGTCAGAGCCGTATCGATGTGTTGCTCAAGCTGAACCGCAATGCCGACGCCGAGAAAAGCCTCGACAGCCTGCTCAAGAGCCGTCCTGATGACCCGGATGTCTGGTACCTCGTCGCCGAAACCCGCGGCCTGAACGGCAATACCATCGGCCTGCACCAGGCCCGTGCCGAATACTTCGCGCTGATGGGCGACTACCGCCAGGCCATTCAGCAACTGGACTACGCCAAGCGCCGGGCCAACAACAACTTCCAACTGGCATCACGTATCGATGCGCGGCAGAAGGACTTGATGGATCAGGAGCGGGCGGTAAAAGAGATGATGAACTAGAGATCTGCAGGTCGGACTCTGTAGCAGACAATACTGTGGGAGCGAATTCATTCGCGAATGCGGTATTTCAGGCGATGAAAGTGGGTCGGATGTGCCAGCCCCTTCGCGAATGAATTCGCTCCCACAATTCGTCCACCCAATTCACTCCCACATCCCGAGAAAGTGTTCACTAATCGAACACTTTCACCCCTGCCTTTCCCGCCCTTGATTGACAGAAATTAACCATCCAGTACATTTTCTCCAAAAGCTATAACAACGGAGAAAACCTGATGTCTCGTACCCTCCTGGTGCTCAACGGCCCTAACCTGAACCTGCTCGGCACTCGTGAGCCAGCGACCTACGGCTACGAAACCCTGGCCGATATCCAGGCGTTGTGCAGCCGTACCGGCGACACCCTTGACCTGAAGATCGAGTTTCAGCAGACCAATCATGAAGGCCAGT
Organism: Pseudomonas sp. Pseusp88; assembly: GCF_047303955.1. NCBI lineage: Bacteria > Pseudomonadati > Pseudomonadota > Gammaproteobacteria > Pseudomonadales > Pseudomonadaceae > Pseudomonas > Pseudomonas sp. Pseusp88. The sequence goes on from NZ_JBGLYM010000034.1 coordinate 46,831, forward strand.
TGCTCGACTGGATTCACCAGGCCCGCGGCCGCGTTGCGGGTATTGTCATCAACCCTGCCGCCTGGACCCATACCTCGGTCGCCATTCGCGATGCCCTGGTCGCCAGTGAGGTGCCGGTCATCGAAGTGCATCTGTCCAACGTGCACAAGCGCGAAGAGTTTCGCCATCACTCGTTTGTCTCAGGCATTGCCGTCGGCGTGATCTGTGGCCTGGGTAGCAACGGCTATCGGATGGCCATCGAACATTTTGCCCATCTACTCAAGGCTTGATCCCATGCCCAAGACTCCCTCCATCCTCGCGGGCCTGATCGGCTCTGGCATTCAGGCTTCACTGACGCCATCCATGCATGAACAGGAAGGCGACGCCCAGGGCATCCGCTATCTGTACCGCCTGATTGACCTGGACGTCCTGAAACTGGACAGCAACAACCTCGAAGAGCTATTGGTCGCCGCTGAGCGCACCGGTTTCACTGGGTTGAACATCACCTTCCCGTGCAAGCAAGCGATTATCCCGCTGCTCGACGAGCTGTCTGCCGAAGCCAGGGGCATTGGTGCGGTGAATACCGTAGTGTTCAAGGATGGCCGGCGCATCGGCCACAACACCGACTGCCTGGGCTTTGCCGAAGGCCTGCGCCGTGGCTTGGGTGAGGTTGCAAAAGGCCGGGTGGTGCAAATGGGCGCTGGCGGTGCCGGGGCAGCAGTCGCCCATGCGCTGCTCAAGGAAGGGGTCCGGCAGCTACAGATTTTCGATGTCGACGCCGAACGCGCGCGCAGCCTGGTCAATAACCTGAACCAGCACTTCAACGGCAGCCCGGCCCAGGTCGGCCTCGACCTGGCTGCGGCCCTGGCCAGCGCTGATGGCCTGGTCAACACCACGCCCATGGGCATGGTCAAGCTGCCGGGCATGCCGGTGCCCAAGGCGCTGCTGCACGGCGGGCTATGGGTCGCGGAGATTGTCTACTTCCCGCTGGAAACCGAACTGCTGCGCGAAGCCCGATCCCTGGGTTGCCGCACTCTGGACGGCGGCAATATGGCGGTGTTTCAGGCGGTCAAGGCGTTTGAGCTGTTCAGCGGCGTCAGCGCCGATGCCCGGCGCATGCTTGATCATTTCAGTCGGCTGACCGCCTGATCGATACAGGCGCTGGTCCAGGCATTGTGGGTGCTTGTTTGCTGTGAAGCCAGAACGGCCCCTTCGCGGATGAAGCCGCACAGTAGCGCGTGAATATCGTCGGTTCTGTGGGAGCGGATTCATCCGCGAAGGGGCCGGTACATCCAATGAATATTTGTCGCCTGGAATACCGTTTTCGCGAATGAATTCGCTCCCACAGTAGTGCGTGCATATCGTCGGATCTGTGGGGTTCATCCGCGAAGAGGCTGCTCCGGCTTTACAGCAAACATAGAATCTCCCACGATTCACGGCTACACAATTCCCCCTGAAAATCTGATCAGGCCTGGATATAGCGCAACACCGACTCACAGATCACCTGTTTCTGCCGCTGCTTGATCTCCTGGTCAGACAAATCAATCTGAAATATCTCACTGAAGGTATGGCGATTGGACACTCGGTAGAAGCAGAACGAACTCATCAGCAAATGCACGTCGATGGCTTCCAGCCCAGGCCGGAAGACCCCGGCGGCCTCGCCCCGACGCAGGGTTTCATCGAGCAGGCTACGCACGTTGCCGCTCATCGAGCGAATATTGGTCGACTGCTTGACGTTCTCGCCGTAGTGAATGTTCTCGATACAGACGATGCGCACGAAATCCACGTTGCTGTCGTGGTGGTCGAAGGTGAACTCCACCAACCGCTGGATCGCCGCCCGGGGCTCCAGCGCGCCCAGATGCAGTTGGGCCTCGGTGTGGCGAATATCACCGTAGAGTTTCTCCAGCACCTCGACGTACAACTGCTCCTTGCTGTTGAAGTAGTAATAAATCATGCGCTTGGAGGTTTTCGTGCGCTCGGCAATGGCATCCACTCGCGCCCCCGAAAGGCCCTGCTGGACAAATTCAGTAATCGCGGCCTGAAGAATGTCCTGACGGGTTTTTTCCGGATTGTTTTTGCGACTTTTGCGAGGCTCTTCAAGCGAAGGCTCGGGAAGTTCGACGGTCATGGTCATACAGCGCTCACGGCAAATAGACACGGTAGCGCTGATTATGGCCCTCGCCGCGTAACGAAGAAACCGGGCGGCGCAACTCTCCTTGCGCCACCCGCCGCAAGTGCCTACAAGCGCGCCTGGGTAACTCCGCCGCTGCGCACCTTGGCCATGGCCGCCAATCGCACCGCCACGTTGGCCGCACCGTAGCCGACATAGCCGTTCTTGCGCTGCAGCAACTCGAAGAAGAACCGCCCTTCGAACGGCTCGGTGTAGACATGGAACAGCTCGCCGCCCTGTGCATCGCGGTCATACAGCACGTTGTAATAGGCCAATTCGCTCAGATACTCGTCGTCGAAGTCGAAGCGCGCCGCCAAATCGTCGTAGTAGTTGAGGGGAATCTGCAACAGCGGCACGCCTGCGGACTTGGCCCGCTCGATCTCGGCGAACAGGTCTTCGCAGGCGAAGGCGATATGGTGCACGCCTGAGCCACGATAACTGGACAGCGCGTGGGAAATCGCCGTATTGCGGTTTTCCGAAATATTCAGCGGCAGTCGGACCGAGCTGCAACGGCTGCGCACCGCCCGACTTTTCACCAAGCCATAAGGGTCGGGCAGCACCACTTCGTCGTCCGCTTCGAAATCCAGCAGGCTTTTATAGAACAGTACCCAGCTGTCCAGGCTCTCGGCAGGCAAGGCCATGGCCATATGGTCGATGCGTTGCAGATGGCCGCTTTGCCTGGCCTGAGGGTTTAGGATGAAGTCCGTCTCGTAGATGCTCTGACCAGCCTCGGCCTTGCCGATCAGATAGATCAGACTGCCATCGGGCGCGCGCACTGCCGGAACTTCCCGCTCGTTGGGCCCGACCAGGCCACGATAGGGCTGGCCCTTGAACTGGCGGGCGCGTTCCAGTGCCTTGGCGCCATCATCAACCCGCAAGGCCGTGGCGCACAGAGACGGGCCGTGGGCCTCGAAAAAGCCGTGGGCAAAGGAGTATGGCTCGGCATTGAGCACGATATTGATATCACCCTGACGCATCAGGCTGACGTCCTTGGAGCGATGCTGCCCGGCCCTGGCGAAGCCCAGACGCTCCAGCCAACCGGCGAGGCGATTGCCCTGCTCGCCATCCACGGCAAACTCGAGAAACTCGACGCCGTCATAGGCACTGGCCGGTGGCGGCGCGAAAAGCTGTTCGAGATCCACGGCAGGCGCCAGTCCCTGGGCAGCTTCGGCTTCCAGTCGGTTGCGGGTTTTCTCTTCCAGATACAGCAGCGAGCGCAGGCCGTCGGCGGCGTTGCTGCGGGTCGGGGCGGCGCGGAAGCCGTCGTTGAAGATCTCCAGAGACAACGGCCCCTTGTAGCCGCTGCGAATGATCGGTGCGAGAAAGCCTGCCAGATCGAATTCGCCCTGACCGGGGAAGCAGCGGAAATGCCGGCTCCACTCCAGTACATCCATGGCCAGTATCGGCGCGTCGGCCATTTGCACGAAGAAAATCTTGTCGCCGGGAATCTGCGCAATGGCGCTTGGGTCGCCCTTGAGCGACAGGGTGTGGAAGCTGTCGAGCAGCACGCCCAAGGCCGGATGATCGGCCTGACGCACGATATCCCAGACCTGCTGATAGGTATTGACATGCTGGCCCCAGGCCAAGGCTTCATAACCGATGCGCAGCTGGCGCGCCCCTGCCCGCTCGGCCAGCAGGCGCAGGTCGTCGATCAGCACCTGCTGCTCGCCAATGGAGTCGGCCGAGGCGTTACTGCACACCAGCACCAGGTCGGTACCCAGTTCCTGCATCAGGTCGAACTTGCGCTCGGCCCGTTCCAGGTTGCGCTGCAGACGCTCGCGGCGGCAGCCTTCGAAGTCGCGGAATGGCTGAAACAGCGTGATGGCAATGCCCAGGTCGGCACACATCTGCCGCACTTCCCGGGGGCTGCCCGCGTAGTACAGCAGGTCATTTTCGAAGATCTCCACACCGTCGAATCCGGCGGAGGCGATGGCTTCAAGCTTTTCCGGCAGAGTTCCGCTCAAAGAGACGGTGGCAATCGAGCGCTGCATTGTTCAGCTCCTTTGTAGAGAAGGCCCGTCGTGTTGAAAACACCGAACCGGAGACGAATCAGGGATAGAGGGATTATTGATGGGCACGGGGAAGCGGTAAATATATAGTGTACGAACTGGTTAGTTTTGTGTTCGATTATCGCCCAAAATAGCCTTTGGCGAATTGACGGTTTTTCTTGCGGTGCGCAACATCGACACCACCTTGCAGTGCCTGTGTGCAACATGAGCCGTATTTGGCAGTCGCCCAGCCACGCAACAACCACCCAGCAACAAACCAATAACAATTTCAAAAAACGGGTCCAAGCAGATGATGCAATCTCATAGCTCACCGCTGGGGACGAAAAACGTCTCCCCTCATGCCGGCATCGGCGACAAGATCCGCGGCGCCATGGCCGTCGGTAAAACCCGCTGGGGCATGCTCGCTCTGGTGTTCTTCGCCACCACCCTCAATTACATCGACCGCGCCGCCCTCGGCGTCATGCAACCGATCCTCGCCGATAAGATGAGCTGGACGGCGATGGACTACGCCAACATCAACTTCTGGTTCCAGGTCGGCTATGCCGTGGGCTTCCTGTTGCAAGGGCGGTTCATCGACAAGGTCGGCGTCAAGCGCGCCTTCTTCCTCGCCGTACTGCTCTGGAGCCTGGCGACTGGCGCCCATGGCCTGGCCACTTCGGCGGTGGGTTTCATGGTCTGCCGCTTTATTCTCGGCCTTACCGAAGCGGCCAACTACCCGGCCTGTATCAAGACCGCCCGGACCTGGTTCCCCGCCGGCGAGCGGGCTCTGGCCACCGGTATTTTCAATGCCGGGACCAACGTCGGCGCCATGCTGACCCCGGCGCTGCTGCCGTTGATTCTTTCGGTCTGGGGCTGGCAGGGCGCGTTCCTGTCGATGGCCGCGCTGGGCGTCGTCTGGCTGGTGTTCTGGGGCCTGAAGTACTACGCACCGGAAGATCACCCGAGCGTCAGCGCCAGCGAACTGGAATACATCCAGCACGGCGCCGAGCCCGTGCAAAAAGGCGCACCCCTGAGCCAGATCCTGCGCATGCGCGGTACCTGGGCTTTCGCCCTGGCCTATGCCATTACCGCGCCGGTGTTCTGGTTCTACCTGTACTGGCTGCCGCCGTTTCTCAATCAACAGTACAACCTGGGCATCAGTGTTTCGCAGATGGGCATTCCGCTGATCATCATCTGGCTGACCGCTGACTTCGGCAGCGTCGGCGGCGGCATTCTCTCCTCATGGCTGATCGGCCGCGGCGTCAAGCCGATTACCTCGCGCCTGATCTCGATGCTGATCTTCGCCTGCGCCATCGGTTGCGTGGTCTTCGCTGCCAACGCCAGCGGCCTGTGGATCGCTGTCCTGGCCATCTCCCTCGGGGTCGGCGCGCACCAGGCCTGGACCGCCAATATCTGGAGCCTGGTGATGGACTACACACCCAAGCACATGATGAGCACAGTGTTTGGCTTCGGTGGCATGTGTGCGGCCGTTGGCGGCATGTTCATGACCCAGATCGTCGGCTATGTGCTGACGGTGACCCACAACAACTACACCGTGCTGTTCACTATCATCCCGGCCATGTACTTCATTGCCCTGACCTGGCTGTTCTTCATGGCACCGCGCAAGGTTCCGGAACTCGACTGACGCGCCCATCAGGGGCCTGAAAACAGGCCCCAGCAGGATCGGTGTGCACGCCGAAAAATGTACGAACCAGTTAATTACTAATAAATACAAGAAAGGTCCACTGCAATGCGCTCATTCCTGACACGTAATCCGCGTTTGATCTCCGGCACCCTGGCCCTGGCCGCCGTCGCGGGCGGCATGCCCTTGAACAGTCAGGCCGAAGGCTTTATCGAGGACAGCAAAGCCACGCTCACCCTGCGCAATGCCTACTTCAACCGCAACTTCACCAA
>NZ_JBGLYM010000035.1:0-51587 GCF_047303955.1 Pseudomonas sp. Pseusp88
AAGCGCCATTCCAGGCGTTGCCGGTGCAGCAGCAATGATTGGCGGAGGATCAGCCCATGTTCAATGACCTGAGTCGCTTGGGTAAATACCTCGGCCAGGCCGCACGCCTGATGGTCGGCATGCCGGACTACGACACTTACGTGGAGCACATGCAGGCCACTCATCCGGACAAACCGGTGATGAGCTACGAGATGTTCTTTCGGGAGCGTCAGGAGGCCCGGTATGGCGGCAAGGGCGGGCCGAAGTGTTGCTAAAGGCCTGATGGATCGCTACAAGGTTTAAACCAGCGCGCCACCCCTCGTGGCGCGTTGTCGTTTCTGATGAATAAAAGGCAGGAGTCGGCATGAGTGTTGCGCAACCCATCCCCGTTACCGTTCTGAGTGGCTTTCTCGGGGCAGGCAAGACCACCTTGTTGCGTCATCTGCTCAAGGAAGAACACGGCCTGAAAATCGCCGTGATAGAAAACGAATTCAGCGACGCCGGCATTGATACCCAATTGCTCGGCACCGAGCCGGTGCAGGTCATGACCCTGTCCAATGGTTGCGTGTGCTGCACCATTCACACCGACCTGACCAAGGCGCTGTTCCTCTTGCTGGAGCGCCTGGACAGCGGTGAAATTGCCTTCGACCGACTGGTGATCGAGTGCACCGGCCTGGCTGACCCGGCCCCCGTGGCCCAGACTTTCTTTATTGATGAAGAGCTGCGCGAGCGCTATATCCTCGACGGCATCATCACCCTGGTGGACGCGGCGCATGCCGACACTCACCTGGCCCAGACCATCGCCCAGGCACAGATAGGCTTTGCCGACCGCCTGTTGGTGAGCAAGCGCGATCTGGTGGACGAAGCCGCTTTCCAGGCGCTGAGCGAACGGCTGACCCGTATCAACCGCCGCGCGCCGATCCGCGTGGTTGAGCACGGCAAGATAGATCTGGCCGAGTTGCTCGATGTCCGCGGCTTCAATCTCAATGCTGACCTGGGCGGCGGTTTCAGCCTTCGACCGGTCAAGCCTGCAGGCAACGGCATCGACCGTATCAGCAGTCTGGTGCTGCGCAGTGATAAACCGCTGGATATCGACAAACTCAGCGAATTTATGAACACGTTACTGGAAGAACATGGCAAGCAGCTGCTGCGCTACAAGGGCGTGCTGAACATTGCCGGGGAAGCGCGCAAGCTGGTTTTCCAGGGCGTACTCAAGCTGTACGGCTTCGATTGGGATACCGAGTGGGCTGATGGCGAACAGCGCGAGAGCGTAATTGTGTTCATTGCCGATGATTTGCCGCAAGAAAAGATCCGTGCAGGATTCGAGGCGATGACTCAGGTGTAATGGCTGTTTGTATTCTCTTTGGGACCGGCTTTAGCCGGGAATACGCTTCCCGGCTGAAGCCGGTCCCACAGAAGATTTTCTTAGCCAACAAAAAGCCCGCCATTCGTGAGAATGGCGGGCTTTTTGGTTGCTGATAGAACGGGCTGATTAAGCGCCGTATACCGGCAGTTTGGCGCAGATGGCTTTGACTTTCGCACGAACGGCGTCGATCACCGCTTCGTTGTTCAGGTCAGCCAGGATGTCGCAGATCCAGCCAGCCAGTTCCTTGCACTCTGCTTCCTTGAAGCCGCGAGTGGTGACAGCCGGAGTGCCGAAGCGCAGGCCGGAGGTCACGAACGGGGAGCGTGGGTCGTTCGGTACGGAGTTCTTGTTGACGGTGATGAATGCCTTGCCCAGAGCGGCGTCGGCGTCTTTGCCGGAGATGTCCTGCTTGATCAGCGAGAGCAGGAACAGGTGGTTCTCGGTGCCGCCGGAGACCACGTCGAAACCGCGCTCGATAAACACGCCGGCCATGGCCTTGGCGTTTTTCACCACTTGTTGCTGGTAGGCCTTGAACTCAGGTTGCAGTGCTTCCTTGAAGCAGATGGCCTTGGCCGCGATCACATGCTCCAGCGGGCCGCCCTGGGCGCCAGGGAATACAGCGGAGTTCAGCTTCTTCTCGATGTCGGCGTTGGCGCGAGCCAGGATCAGACCGCCACGTGGACCGCGCAGGGTCTTGTGGGTGGTGGTGGTCACGACGTCAGCGAATGGCACCGGGTTCGGGTAGACACCGGCGGCAACCAGACCGGCTACGTGAGCCATGTCGACGAACAGGTAGGCACCGACCTTGTCCGCGATGGCGCGGAAGCGCGGGAAGTCGAGGATCTGCGAGTAGGCCGAGAAACCGGCAACGATCATTTTAGGCTTGTGTTCAACAGCCAGACGCTCAACTTCGTCGTAATCGATCAGGCCGTTGCCGTCGATGCCGTACTGGATGGCGTTGTACAGCTTGCCCGACGAGCTGACGCTGGCGCCGTGGGTCAGGTGACCGCCATGAGCCAGGCTCATGCCCAGGATGGTGTCGCCCGCTTGCAGCAGAGCCAGGTAGACGGCGCTGTTGGCCTGGGAACCGGCGTGTGGCTGAACGTTGGCGTAGTCGGCGCCGAACAGCTCCTTGGCGCGGTCGATGGCCAGTTGCTCAACCACGTCGACGTATTCGCAGCCGCCGTAGTAACGCTTGCCCGGGTAGCCTTCGGCGTACTTGTTGGTCAGTACCGAGCCCTGGGCTTCCATGACCGCTGGGCTGGTGTAGTTTTCCGAGGCGATCAGCTCGATGTGCTCTTCCTGGCGCTGAGCTTCTTGCTCCATGGCGGCATACAGGTCGGAGTCGTACTTGGCGATAGTCAAATTACGGCTGAACATAGCGTTCCTCGGGGTCTGGCAGGGGAAAAGGTGGGCATTCTAACGCATCGGGTTTTATCTGGCATATGAAAGGCAGTCATGTTGATCAGTTGCGAGCTTCAAGCTTCAAGCGACAAGAAGGCGCGGCCTCAGGCTCACTTGCCGCTTGAGGCTTAAAGCTTGCAGCTGTCTCTAGTCAAACATGAACAACGCATCATTGCTGAATTGCGCTTCAAAACGATTGGGCGGCATCGGTCGGCCGAACAGGTAGCCCTGGACTTCGTCGCAGCCGTGTTCACGCAGGAAGTCCAGTTGCTCGTGGGTCTCGACCCCTTCGGCGATCACCGCCAGGTTCAGGCTGTGGGCCATGGCGATAATGGCCCGGGCAATCTGCGCGTCCTGCTCGCCGGAGGGCAAGCCGTCGACGAAGGTGCGGTCGATTTTCAGCACATCGATGGGGAATTGCTTGAGGTAGTTGAGTGACGAATAACCGGTGCCGAAGTCGTCCACCGCGATGCTAAGGCCCAGATATTTGAGGCCGTCGAGGATCTGCATGGCTTCGCTGACTTCGCGCATCAGGATGCTTTCGGTCAGTTCCAGCTCCAGGCAGGCCGGGGGCAGGCCGGTTTCCTTGAGAATATTGGCGATGCGCGTGCCCAGTTGGCCATCGGAGAACTGCCGGGCCGAGATATTCACCGAAACCTTGGGCACCCGTACCTTGGCCTGATGCCAGGCCTTTAGCTGGCGGCAGGCTTCGGTCAGCACCCAGTCGCCGACTTCCACCACCAGGCCGAGTTCTTCGAGTACCGGGATGAACTCGATGGGCGATACCAGCCCGCGCCGTGGATGACGCCAGCGCAGCAGCGCCTCGGCACCGGTCAGGCGTTTGCCGTCGCCACTGAACTGCGGTTGATAGAACAGGGTGAACTCCTTCTGCTCCAGGGCATGGCGCAGATCGCTTTCCAGCTCCAGGCGTTCCAGGGCGGAGGCGTTCATGTCCGCCTGATAGAACTGGAAGTTGTTCTTGCCGCGCTCCTTGGCGTGGTACATCGCCGTGTCGGCGTTTTTCATCAGCTGGCTCAGCTCCTTGCCATCCTGGGGGCTGAGGGCGATGCCGATACTGGCGGTGACGAAGAACTCGCGGCCTTCCAGCACGAACGGAGTGACCAGACTGTTGAGAATCTGCTCGGCCACATGAATGGCCCGAGTCAGGGCGATCTGTTGTGTGGCGCTGGGTTGCAGCAGCAGGGTGAACTCGTCGCCGCCCATGCGCGCCACCGTGTCGTCATCGTCGACGCATTCGAGCAGGCGCGTAGCCATTTCCTTGAGCATGCGGTCGCCGGCGGCGTGGCCGAGGGAGTCGTTGATCGGTTTGAAGCGGTCCAGGTCCAGGAACATCAGTACCACCCAGGCCTGCTGCCGTTCCGCCTGTTGCAGGGCCGAGTGCAAGCGATCCTGAAACAGGGTGCGGTTGGGCAGGTGGGTCAGGGCGTCGTAGTAGGCCAGGCGGTGGATACGCTGCTCGCTGGCCTTGCGCTCGCTGATATCGGTGAAGAAACACACGTAGCTGGCCAGGTCGCCTTCTTCGTCGAACACCGCCGTGATGCCGACCCACGCCGGATAATGCTCGCCGCTGCGACGCTTGAGCCAGACCTCGCCCTCCCAACTGCCGCGTTGATGCAGCTGTTTGAGGATGTAATGCAGGTGGGCTTCCTGTTGCTCATCGGCGGTGAGCATGGTCGGCAACTGATCGAGGACCTGAGCCACCGCATAACCGCTGACGCGGCTGAAAGCATCGTTAGCCTGAACGATGTAGCCGGCCGGGTCGGTGATCAGGATCGCCGAGGTAGAATGCTCGAATACCGTGGCGGCCATGCGCAGGTCTTTCTCGGCCCGGCGCTGTTGGCTGATGTCGCGACCGACACCGAGGATGCCCTCGAAGGTGCCATTTTCATCCCAGACCAGCACCAGACGCAGCTCGATGGGGATCTTGCGACCATCGGCACGCAGGCAGTCGAACAGGAACAGTTGAGTCGGAAGTTCGTGGCGCAATCTGGCCAGTTCTTCCGGCTTGCCCAGAGCCTTGCCGATGCGCTCGATCAGGGCATAGACCCCGGCCAGTTGCTGCGGGTTGGCCACGGTGGAATTCCAGCCATGCTCGAAGATCCACTCGGCGTCATAACCCAGCACGCTGGTGACCGACGGGCTGACATAGTTGGGCTGCAGGCGGCTGTCGGTAGAGAAAATCACGTCGCTGATGCTTTCGGCGAGCATGCGGTAGCGTTGTTCGCTGTCGCGCAGGGATTCGCTGGCTTCCAGCTGTTCGGTAATGTCCTTGGCCACGCCGATAATGCGCGTGACCTGGTCGTTGCGATCCCGGGACAGGGCCTGTTCGCGGATATCGAAGCGGCGCCAGTTGTTATGGACATCGCGAAAGCGCAGCTGACAGTGCAACAGTTCGCTATGGCCATGATGGCGTTGGCGCAGGCGCATGTCCTGATAGCTTTCGGCGTCATCCGGGTGCAGCAGGATTTCCCAGAAGTACTCGCCCATGCGATGCAGTTCGGTGCGGCTGTAACCCAGGGTCTGGCCGAGATTGTGGTTGCTGTAGATCATCCGCTGGGTCAGGACATCCTGCACATACAGATGATCGGGCACGGTACGCACCACATCGGACCAGAAACCCTCGCGTTCGACCAAAGACAGTTCAACTTGCTTGCGGCTGGTGATGTCGCCAATGCTCAGGATCACCGAGTGGCGGTCTTCCTGATCAGCGGGCAGGCGTACCACCAGCCACAGGTGCTGATCGGCGCCGTTCTCGTGGCTGAGACGTACTTCAAGTTCAAGCTGGTCGCGGCTGTCCAGTACGGCGTGAATCAGCAGCTCGCCGACGCTCTGACGTGAACGCGGGTTGCCGAAGATCAGTTTCTCCCAGGCTTCGTCGCTGGATTCGACCTTGAGCAGGCTCAGGGCCACCTGGTTGACTTCGGTGATGCGCACGCTCTGCAACAGGCCCTTGAGCTGGCCGGGCTGGCGCTCCAGCAAGTGAGTCAGGTCTTCACTGCTGCGCAGTTGCAGGGTGTCGAGGTAATGGCGCAGCCCGGACATGTCGAGCACGCAGATGGCGACACCGACGCCGTCGAAGATGTTCTGGTAGCGCTTCTGACTCTCATGCAACTGGCGTTGGCGACGGCGCAGGCTTAGCAGGGCCAGCAGTGGCACGATGGAGCAGGCCAGGGCGATCAGGCATTTGATGAACAGCGGAGCCAGCAAGTCCTGACGAGCCTTGTTGGCGTCGAACAGGCCGCGTAATTGCCAGTCACTGTTGGTCAGCACCTCCAGCAGGACGCTTTCCGGACGATCATCGGGCACTACCTGTGGGCCGGTGATGGTCAGGCCGTTGGTGTCGCGGAAGATCACTTTTTGCGTGGTGCGGTTTTCCAGGCGCCAGAGTGGCTGGAAATCCTGGCTGGTCTGGCGGGTCAGGGTTTTCAAGGTTTCCGGCGCCATGCGCAGGGCCCAATAGCCCGGCGTCAGCTCGCCCGGCTGACGCACCAGCAGATACAGTTGCGAGCTGTCCTCGGAGTTATCATAGTAATAAGGTCGCCCCAGCGCCTGCTGGAACGAGCGCTTGAGGAGGTCGCCGTCGTTGGTGCCTTCGAGGCTGTCCCGGGCGACATCGCCTGCGGCGTTGAGCCAGGCGACGCTGCGTACGCCTGGCAGTGCCTGGCGCAGCATGTCCAGAAGCATGGTCTGCTGGCCGATGCCCTGGGCCTTCTGTCGGGAATCGTCGAGCAGATTCAGGGCCACCTGGGCGCTGAGTGCCATATTCAGGCTCAGGCGGTCGGCCAGTTGCACGCTGTAATCGACGCTGCGTTGACGCTGGCGCTCCTGGGTCAGGTGAAACTGCTCGATCAGTTGCCATAAAAGCAGGGCGAGCATCAGCAGCACCAGTGCCGCCAGCCCACCTTTCAGTGAGCCACGCCAAGGCGCCGCTGTCGCGCCGTTGTTCGTGCGCGAAGGAGATGTATGTTTAGGTGTAGGCAAACCTGGACCCTGACTACTGAATAGAAGCAGCGAATGCGCAGCGCACTATAAGCCGGACAGCCAAATGGCGACTAGCATGCCCGGAGTTGTGGCTAAGTGCCAGTCCCGTAAATCCGGGGCCGTTTGCCCTGTCGGCGCCATTCGGGTAGCTTTGCCCGACGTACGGCCCAATCCTGCACGCATAACAGCATTGCTTGCAAACATCGATCCAGCTCCTGCTTTTCATACCTGTCGGCAGTGCATCGAACAGGATTGATTCAAGGCCGGGAACTGTCGGACAGCAAGCGCCGTCGCAAAAAAAGCTTTTTTCGGGACCAGCTACTAAGCTGGCGTCCTATTTATCTGTCACAAACCCAGGTTTTCATTCCATGGCTCAATACGTCTTTACCATGCATCGGCTGAGCAAAGTTGTGCCGCCGAAGCGGGAAATCCTCAAGAACATCTCCCTGTCGTTCTTCCCTGGCGCCAAGATCGGTGTACTGGGTCTCAACGGTTCGGGTAAGTCCACGCTGCTGAAAATCATGGCGGGCGTCGATACTGAATTCGACGGTGAAGCCCGTCCGATGCCGGACCTCAACGTCGGCTACCTGCCGCAAGAGCCGCAACTGGACCCGAGCAAGACCGTACGCGAAGTGGTCGAGGAAGCGGTCAGCGTGATCAAGGACGCCCAGGCTCGCCTGGACGAGGTCTATGCGGCCTACGCCGAGCCGGATGCCGACTTCGACAAGCTGGCTGCCGAACAGGCCAAGCTCGAAGCCATCCTGCAGGCGTCCGACGGTCACAACCTCGACCGTCAGCTGGAAGTTGCCGCCGACGCACTGCGTCTGCCGGCCTGGGACGCCAAGGTTGAACACCTGTCCGGTGGTGAAAAGCGCCGTGTGGCCCTGTGCCGCCTGCTGCTGTCGGCCCCTGACATGCTGCTGCTCGACGAACCGACCAACCACCTGGATGCCGATTCGGTGGCCTGGCTGGAGCACTTCCTGCACGACTTCCCGGGCACCGTGGTTGCGATCACGCACGACCGTTACTTCCTCGACAACGTCGCCGGCTGGATTCTGGAACTCGACCGCGGTGCCGGTATTCCGTACGAAGGCAACTATTCGGGCTGGCTGGAAGCCAAGTCCGATCGTCTGGCCCAGGAATCCAAGCAGCAGTCGGCCCATGAAAAGGCCATGAAAGAAGAGCTGGAATGGGTGCGCAAGGGCGCCAAGGCGCGTCAGTCGAAATCCAAGGCACGTCTGCAACGCTTCGAGGAAATGCAGTCCCAGGAGTTCCAGAAGCGCAGCGAGACCAACGAAATCTACATCCCGGCCGGTCCGCGCCTGGGTGACAAGGTTATCGAGTTCAAGAACGTCACCAAGGGCTACGGCGATCGTGTGCTGATCGACAACCTGTCGTTCGCCATGCCCAAAGGCGCCATCGTCGGCGTGATTGGCGGTAACGGTGCCGGTAAGTCGACGCTGTTCCGCATGCTGATGGGCAAGGAAACACCGGACTCGGGCAGCATCGAGATCGGTGAAACCGTGCAACTGGCCTGCGTCGATCAGAGCCGTGAGGACCTGGACGGCAGCAAGACCGTATTCCAGCAGATTTCCGACGGCTCCGACCAGATCCGTATCGGCAACTATGAAATCCCGTCGCGTACCTACGTCGGCCGCTTCAACTTCAAGGGCGGCGATCAGCAGAAGTTCGTCAAGGACCTCTCCGGCGGTGAGCGCGGTCGCTTGCACCTGGCGTTGACCCTGAAAGAGGGCGGCAACGTCCTGCTGCTCGACGAACCGTCCAACGACCTCGACGTTGAAACCCTGCGTTCCCTGGAGGAAGCGCTGCTGGACTTCCCTGGCGCCGCCATTGTGATCTCCCACGATCGGTGGTTCCTGGACCGCGTCGCGACCCACATCCTGGCGTACGAAGACGATTCGCAGGCCGTATTCTTCGAAGGCAACTACACCGAGTACGAAGCCGATCGCAAGAAACGCCTCGGCGAAGCCGCTGCCCAGCCGCATCGGGTACGGCACAAGAAGCTGGCTTGATTCAAAGGGTGTGAACTGAATGTGGGAGCGGATTTATCCGCTCCCACGTTTTGAATCCGGGCTATCGCGGCTTATAGGCCCGACCCGCATCCTGGGTCTTCTGCTGTTCCCAACGCCGATCCCGGTCGTTGAAGATGCTTCCGGCATCCGGTCGGCCACGGCTTAGCGCCTCCCCCTGGCACTGACGGAAACCGTCGTCCCAGCCGCCTGCATACACCTTGTCCTTCAAGTATCGCGGTACATCTTTCTTGTACAGGCCATTTGCGCCTGCCGCATCGCGGCCACTGCCGCAACCATCCTGGAAACCATCGGCGAAGGCAGGGGGATAGCCCTCGGCGATCAGCTGTTCATGGGTTGACTGACAACCAGTCAGTACAACCACCCACAACAGTACAGCCCAACGCAGGTTCATGATGAATTCCTCAGCATATGGAGGAAGTCTAGAAGCCTTACTGTGAGTGGGCTGTAAAAGCGTTGTCAGAAATTCGTTATCAGTAGTGGTACCACTTCACTTCCAGCATCACTTCGTTCTGCGGTGAGGCCAACTGGCTGAACTCGCGTTGGGCGCTCAGGCGCAGGCCGAGGTTGCGCGACAGTTCCCATTGTTGGTTGAGACTGACCGTGCGGCGTACTTCGCCATTGGTGAAGTAGTCGCCCTTGGCTTCCAGGCTCAGGTTGCCCAGGGGGTTGCGCCACAGCACGCCGGTATTGAACCCGGCAGCCGGGGAAATCAGTGCGGAGAAATCGTTGTTATGTTCAACCCGCACGGTACCGAGGGCGAAGCCGAGCATGTCATCGGTCAGTTGCCAGGTACCGCCTGCGCCGCCATTGACGTGGCTGACCAGGTTTTCATCGCCATGTTTGCCCAAGACTCGTTCCAGACCCCCCGCCACCTGCCATGACCAGGGTTGCAGCAGTTCGTTGCGCGGGGTCAGGGAACGGATAGTGGCCAGGTCCAACTGTTGCAGCTGCCAGTGGTTGCCTTCGTACTGGCGCAGCTTGAGTTGCAGGATCTCGATCTGCGCGCCCAGAGGGAAGCCAAAGGCGTTGTCATTGAGGTCGTGATAGGCCATGCGCAGGCCATATTCACCAAATGCCTTGTCGCCACGGGTGCCAAGACCGGCCTGCCAGGTGCGCGATTCGTGACCGTCTTCCGGCAGGCCGGGGCGCTGGATATCCAGTTCCGGCGGCGGATTCTTGCTGATGGCACCGAGCAATTCGAAGCTGCGTTGCGCGCGGGCAGGATCACGTTCCTCACCGTTGGCCCGGTAGCGTTCCAGACGATACGCGGCATCCTGGATCAGCGCGCGGCGATCGGCTGGCACGGCCAGGTAGGTGGCGTCCTTGAGTTGGCGCTGGTCGGCACTGACTTTCAGAACCCAGTCCTGCTCGTCTTGGCTCAAAGGTTTGGCCCGTTCCAGCAGCTCGCGCTCACGGGACGGGCGATAATCGATTTTCTCCACCAGGCCCGAGGCTTTGACCGCTTTTACGGTATCGGTCGGAATTGCTGTCAGCGGGAACTGTTTCAGCAGGTCCAGGCCAGGTCGGGCGACTTGCAGCAACTCCAGCAGGCGATAGGAGCAGTTTTCGTCAAAGAAGAAGTAACCGAAGCGAATCTGTTTCAGCTCCCAGACATGTTCGACCATACGCCCGGTTTCTTCGGCGGTCAGGTTCAGGTGATATTCCCACAGGTCGCGGTTTTCCAGGCTGCGATATTCCGAGAGCTTTTCCTGATACGGAACCAGGGCAAACAGGCCCGGATAACCGCCCATCAAGCCTTTCCAGGCGTACAGGATGCTGTTGTCAGAGCCCTCGATATAAGCGCCGAAGTTGATCGCATAGCTGAGCAGGGCGGTGTGGTTGGTTTTGACGTCAGCCTGGTCGATACGCAGCAGGGTATGGCCGAACATCGACGACGGACTGTTCAGATAGGCCGCCGGGAACACCAGTACGGCGCTGTCCGGGGCCACATCGCTGAACCACTGTTTGAATGCCTTGCAGTCCACGGCGGGCAGATCATTCAGCTGCAACTGATCACGCAGCCAGCGCGTGCGGGACGGATAAACGCATTGGGCGTGCTTGTCCGGATCGTCGCCTGCCCGCAACGGCTGGTAGATCGCAGCGAGGGTGGCGCTCAGTTCGGCTTTGGGGTCGTGGGCGCCATCGGCGGCCAGAAAGAATTTGGGGTCATCGACATAACTGCGCCAGCCACCGAGCTTGCCGGTTTCGTAATGGCCCAGGGAAATCCAGAACGGCGCGCTGGCCAGTTGCTGCAAACGCTCGGCTCCCACGTTGGGAGCGGCTTGTGCTGCGACGGACAACGGGGCGCAGACACACAGCGCCAGGTACACAAGGCGTTTGAGCATAGAGGGCAACTAGTCAGGGGGAACGAAACCGCCCCCTCGAGGCTGAGGGGGCGGCAGAGCGAGCTTATGCCTGGGTAGCGTACTTCGCCAGGGTAGGATCGTTCTTCAGTACATTGAGGGTATTGGTGTGAACGTCTTCAGCCGTGTCGTCAGCCTTGCTGAAGATCTGAGTGAAGTGCTCGTGGGTGACAGCGGCGAAATGCGCACGGTCTTCCGGTGCAACGCCCAGTACGACGGCATAGGTGGTCAGGGCTTCGCCTTTACCGACAGCCATGTCCTTGGAGAGCTCGTCCATCATGCCGTTCATGGCAATCCAGGATTTGCCGCCATAGGTCAGTGCGCTGTTGGTGGAACAGCCGTTGGTACCGGAGGTCATGCCGAACGTGGCGTTACCCGAGGTGCCGTTAGTGGTCGATGCGAGGAAGTGTGCCGGTGTACCGCGCTGGCCTTCGAACAGCATGTTGCCCCAGCCGCAATCCGGGCCGCCTGGCGCTTGGGCCATGGCATTGAGGGAAACAGCGGTAAAGAGCGTACCCAGAAGAATCCGTTTCATAGCGTTATTCTCTATTTATGTTCAACCAAGGGAGATTTCGTACCGATACGAATGGGTTTACGACCACCCGCGCAAGTTGGAGTTTAGGCCGTCGCCAAGGGTTCCGTGATCTATTGCAAATTGTTGACGGCAGTGTGTGCCGGTCCACACTTGTTGCTTGAATGAGGTGCGTTGAAATCCATGGGATTTTTCCTGCCTTGCAAGTCACGCGCAGCGAGCGCCAGAATGCGCCAACTGCCCCGCCTGATTTAAGGATGTCCGATGCCCGATCCTGTTGCTGCCAGCCTGCGTATTGCGCCTGAAGCGCTGACCCGCCCTTTTTCCGCTGAACAGTTCAGCTTCACGACGACCAATGATCTGGAACCCTTTCGTGGCGTGCTCGGCCAGGAGCGAGCCGTAGAAGCCCTGCAATTCGGCGTGGCCATGCCGCGCCCCGGTTACAACGTGTTTGTCATGGGCGAGCCCGGCACTGGCCGGTTTTCCTTCGTCAAACGCTACCTCAAGGCCGAAGGCAAGCGCATGCAGACGCCTTCGGACTGGGTCTACGTCAACCATTTCGACGAGCCCCGCGAACCCCGTGCGCTGGAATTGCCGCCGGGCAGCGCCGCCGCTTTTATTACTGATATCGGTGGCTTGATCGACAACCTGTTGTCGACCTTCCCTGCGGTTTTCGAGCACCCGTCGTACCAGCAGAAGAAAAGCGGTATCGATCGCGCCTTCAATCAGCGCTATGACCGCGCTCTTGACGTGATCGAGCGCCTGGCCCTGGAAAAAGACATCGCCCTGTATCGCGACAGCACCAACATCGCCTTTACTCCCATGGCTGAGGGCAAGGCGCTGGACGAAGCGGAATTCGCCCAGTTGCCGGAAGCCGATCGCGAGCGTTTCCATGACGATATCGCCGGCCTGGAAGAACGCCTCAACGAAGAACTGGCCAGCCTGCCGCAGTGGAAGCGTGAGTCCAGCAACCAGATGCGTCAGCTCAACGAAGAAACCATCACCCTGGCCTTGCAGCCCTTGCTGGCGCCATTGTCGGAAAAGTATGCGGAAAATGCGGCAGTCTGCGCCTATCTGCAGGCCATGCAGGTCTATCTGCTGAAAACTGTGGTCGAGCAACTGGTCGACGACAGCAAGACCGACGCTCAGGCGCGCAAGCTGCTTGAAGAGCAATACTGCCCAAGCCTGGTGGTGGGCCATGGGGCTAATGGCGGGGCGCCAGTGGTGTTCGAGCCGCATCCGACCTACGACAACCTGTTTGGTCGCATCGAGTACAGCACCGATCAGGGTGCGCTCTACACCACTTATCGGCAGCTGCGTCCCGGTGCGCTGCACCGCGCCAATGGCGGTTTCCTGGTGCTGGAAGCGGAAAAGATGCTCAGCGAGCCGTTCGTCTGGGATGCGCTCAAGCGCGCGCTGCAGTCGCGCAAGCTGAAAATGGAGTCGCCCCTGGGCGAACTGGGCCGTTTGGCCACTGTGACCCTGACGCCGCAAGTCATTCCGTTGCAGGTCAAGGTCATCATCATCGGTGCCCGTTCCCTGTATTACACCCTGCAAGACCTGGATCCGGACTTCCAGGAGATGTTCCGCGTCCTGGTGGACTTCGACGAAGACATCCCCATGGTCGACGAGAGCCTGGAGCAGTTCGCCCAGTTGATGAAGACCCGCACTTCGGAAGAGGGCATGGCGCCCCTGACCGCCGATGCGGTGGCGCGTCTGGCAACCTACAGCGCGCGCCTGGCCGAGCATCAGGGGCGCTTGTCGGCGCGGATCGGTGACCTGTTCCAGCTGGTCAGCGAGGCTGATTTCATTCGCCAACTGGCCAACGACGAGCAGACCGACGTCGGTCATATCGAACGGGCGCTCAAGGCCAAGGCCACCCGCACCGGACGGGTCTCGGCGCGGATTCTCGACGACATGTTGGCCGGGATCATCCTGATCGATACCGATGGTGCGGCCGTAGGCAAGTGCAACGGCCTGACCGTGCTGGAAGTCGGTGACTCGGCATTCGGTGTACCGGCGCGGATTTCCGCGACCGTCTATCCCGGCGGCAGCGGCATCGTCGACATCGAGCGCGAGGTCAACCTCGGCCAGCCGATTCACTCCAAGGGCGTGATGATCCTCACCGGTTATCTGGGTAGCCGCTATGCCCAGGAATTCCCGTTGGCCATCTCGGCCAGCATCGCCCTTGAGCAGTCCTACGGTTATGTGGACGGCGACAGTGCTTCACTGGGCGAGGCGTGCACACTGATTTCGGCGCTGTCGAAAACGCCGCTCAAGCAGTGCTTTGCCATTACCGGCTCGATCAACCAGTTCGGCGAAGTGCAGGCAGTGGGCGGGGTCAACGAGAAGATCGAAGGCTTCTTCCGTCTGTGCGAGGCCCGTGGCCTGACCGGCGAGCAGGGCGCGATTATTCCACACGCCAACGTTGCGACGTTGATGCTCGATGAGCGGGTATTGCAGGCGGTGCGCGCCGGGCAGTTCCATGTCTATGCGGTGCGTCAGGCGGATGAGGCCCTGAGTCTGCTGGTTGGTGAACCCGCTGGCGCGCCGGACGAGAATGGTGAATTCCCGGAAGGCAGTGTCAACGCACGAGTCGTGGAGCGTCTGCGCGATATCGCCGAAATGCTTAGTGATGAAGAACTCAAGGAGGAGCTGGAGAAGGAAGCCGTCCAGGCTCAGGGCGAAGTGGCGGTAGCTTCCAAGCTGAAGGCCCGACGTCGGCGCTGATCCGCTCGGGAGGCAGGCACCGCCGCGGGATCAGCCCCGGCGGTGCCATTCATCCGCTGCACTTTGGATTTTGCGTTTTTCTTCTATTCTGTCTGCTACCACAGTGGTCAAAAGGATTGACGCACCGCTCTAGCAGGACGGAGGGTG
Organism: Pseudomonas sp. Pseusp88; assembly: GCF_047303955.1. Taxonomy (NCBI): domain Bacteria; kingdom Pseudomonadati; phylum Pseudomonadota; class Gammaproteobacteria; order Pseudomonadales; family Pseudomonadaceae; genus Pseudomonas; species Pseudomonas sp. Pseusp88. The sequence continues at coordinate 14,578 of NZ_JBGLYM010000035.1, forward strand.
AATACTGTATTCATCGAGGAGCTCGCCATGACGCGCAGTCTCTGTCTTACCCGTCAATGCCTGGGGCTGGTCACCCGGATTGAATGTGCGATTCGCCCCCTCTCTGGCGACAACGGCATGTGGACGTTGCTGTTTGCCGCTGGCATGGCAGGGGAACAACCTTCCGCGATCAAGACGCAAGGCCCTTTCGATGGTGCGCCTGCCGCAGAATCAGTACTGCGTGCAATTGCCGAAAGTCTCTCGTTGTATGGTTATCAGCAAGCCCGGGATGTGCCGATATGGAGCCTGCACCTGCAAGGTGAATTGCGCAGGCTCAATGGCGATCGGTCACGGGTGCAGCGATCTTCCCTGTACTGATTCGATTGGGCTGACCCTGTGGGACCGGCTTTAGCCGGGAAGGCGTCATCCGGCTCATGGCGGTGCCGGAATTGCAAAGACGCTATTCCCGGCTAAAGCCGGTCCTGCAAGACTGGTCTCGGATGCATTCAAATTCAGAACGTAAATTACGGCTGGTATACTCATGCGCAAATTTCCTCACGTGTGAGTTTCAATGGAACGCTTTCTCGAAAACGCGATGTACGCCTCGCGCTGGCTGCTGGCGCCGATTTACTTCGGTTTATCCCTGGGTTTGCTGGCCTTGATGCTGAAGTTCTTTCAGGAGGTCTTTCACGTTCTGCCCAATATCTTCTCGATGGCCGAGTCGGATCTGATTCTGGTGCTGCTGTCCATGGTCGACATGTCCCTGGTCGGCGGCCTGCTGGTGATGGTGATGATGTCCGGCTACGAGAACTTTGTGTCCCAGCTGGACATCGATGAAAACAAGGAAAAGCTCAGCTGGCTGGGCAAGATGGACTCATCTTCGCTGAAGATGAAAGTCGCCGCTTCCATCGTGGCCATCTCCTCGATTCACCTGCTGCGAGTGTTCATGGATGCTCGCAATATCGAGACACAATATTTAATGTGGTACGTGATCATTCACATGACCTTCGTTGTTTCGGCCGTGCTCATGGGGGTGCTGGACAAACTGACCAAGCATTGATTGCGCGGCGTCATGTGCTAGGCTGCTCGCCCTTTTGTTTGGGGCGCTTGCGGGCAATGTGCCGGGCGGGCGCCCCCTATGCGGAGCAGTGTTATGTCCGAAGTCAATCTGTCCACCGACGAAACCCGCGTCAGCTACGGCATCGGCCGTCAGCTGGGTGATCAGCTGCGTGATAACCCGCCACCGGGTGTCAACCTGGAAGCGATCCTGGCTGGCCTGACCGATGCGTTCGGTGGCGAGCCAAGCCGCGTCAGCCCGGAAGCCATGTCCGCCAGCTTCAAGGTCATCCGCGAAATCATGCAGGCCGAAGCCGCAGCCAAGGCTGAAGCTGCTGCTGGCGCCGGCCTGGCTTACCTGGCCGAGAACGGCAAGCGCGAAGGCGTGACCACCCTGGCTTCGGGCCTGCAATTCGAAGTCCTGACTGCTGGCGAAGGCGCCAAGCCATCGCGCGAAGATCAGGTGCGCACCCACTATCACGGCACTCTGATCGACGGCACCGTGTTCGACAGCTCCTACGAGCGTGGCGAGCCTGCTGAATTCCCGGTCGGTGGCGTGATTGCCGGCTGGACCGAAGCCCTGCAACTGATGAACGCCGGTAGCAAATGGCGTCTGCACGTGCCGAGCGAGCTGGCTTACGGCGCTCAAGGCGTCGGCAGCATTCCACCGCACAGCGTGCTGGTGTTTGATGTCGAGCTGCTGGACGTTCTCTAAGTTACGTCTGCTGCTAAACGCTCCGCCACTGCCGGACGAATTATCGTTCGGCAGTGGGCGGGGTGGGCTTTACTGCCATGTTCAATGCAACTCGATGGTCGGGCGCAAGGCTCGGGCATAGCAGAACAGGAACAGGTTTCGCACCATCTCCTTGAGCACCACCGGTTCGCACGAACTCAGGCTGTCGACATCCAGGTCGCCCTGGTCACGCAGTTCGTCCAGCGCTTCTTCCTCCAGCACTGCACAGACTTGTCCGGTTTCCCGATGGAGGATTCGCAGGTAAGGGTGCGGGCGATCCAGCCAGGCATCAATCAGATAGGTCATGTCTCATCTCCTTGTTTGAGGGTTTAATGAGAATAGTTCCTATCAAGCCAATCGCAAAGTTCTATTTGAGATTAATTCGCATTTTCTTGCGGGTGGTTGATGTGGGGCAATAAAAAGCCCGTCACATGGACGGGCTCTTGCGCAACTTTAGCCGTGGATCAGTGAGTGCGGGCGACTGCAAACTCGCTGAGTTCGACCAGGGCATCGCGGTATTCGCTGGGCGGCAGGGCCTCCAGGCAGGCGATGGCGCGGCTGGCGTAGTCACGGGCAAGCTGTGCGGTGTAGTCCAGGGCGCCAGCGGCCTCTACAGCGTTGCGAATGCTTTCCAGATCTTCCAGGCCACCTTTCTGGATGGCCTGACGCACCAGGGCAGCCTGTTCCGGGGTGCCTTCGCGCATGGTGTAGATCAGTGGCAGGGTCGGCTTGCCTTCGGCCAGGTCATCACCGACGTTCTTGCCCAGGGTCTCAGCGTCGCCGCGGTAGTCGAGCAGGTCATCGACCAACTGGAAGGCCACGCCCAGATGGTCACCGAAGGTGCGCAGTGCTTCGGTCTGTTCAGGCGAGGCCTGGGCCAGGGCGGCGGCACTGTGGGTAGAAGCTTCGAAGAGCATCGCGGTCTTGCCGCGGATGACTTCCATGTAGGTTTCTTCGGTGGTACTGGCGTCGCGTACTTTCGACAGCTGCAGCACTTCGCCTTCAGCGATCACCCGAGTGGCCTTGGAGAGGATCTGCATGACCGGCATGGAACCCAGTTCGACCATCATCTCGAAGGAGCGCGAATAGAGGAAGTCACCGACCAGCACGCTTGGGGCATTGCCCCACAGGGCGTTGGCGGTAGAGCGACCACGACGCATACCGGACATGTCGACCACGTCGTCATGCAGCAGGGTGGCTGTGTGCAGGAATTCGATGGTGGCGGCCAGCAGGCGCAGGTCGTCGCCTTCGCGACCCAGGGCCTTGCCGCACAGAAGCACCAGCAGCGGACGCAGGCGCTTGCCGCCGGCCGAGGTGATGTAGTCGCCGATTTTCGAGACCAGCGGTACCCGCGACGTCAGCTGCTTCTTGATAATCAGGTCGACGGCGCTAAAATCGTCCGCCACCGCGCGGTAGAAGGCTTGGGGTTGCATCAGCGACAGGTGCTCCAGAATGGTTGCGCCGCATGCTAGGTCGCGGGTCAGAGCGTGTCAAGGTATGACGGAGTCGCTATTGCAAGGCGTTGCTGCCTTGCGTACAATCGCGCACCCTAACTTTCCTGGGCAGCACCTGCCTTACGCAATTGCTAGCGGGCCGTTCCAGCCCCATGCAGCCATGCCAGCCGATACTCTACTTATAAAGAGCTGGGTGAGCAGGATTTTCGGAGATATACCCATGTACGCAGTAATTGTTACCGGTGGCAAGCAGTACAAAGTCGCCCCAGGTGAATACCTGAAAATCGAAAAACTGGAAGTCGCCACTGGCGAATCCGTGACTTTTGACCGTGTGTTGCTCGTTGCTGATGGCGACGCAGTCAACATCGGTGCTCCAGTTGTTGCTGGCGCTACCGTCGTGGCTGAAGTGATCTCCCAAGGTCGTCACGATAAAGTCCGCATCATCAAGTTCCGTCGTCGTAAGCACCACATGAAGCGTATGGGCCACCGCCAGTGGTTCACCGAGATCAAAATCACCGGTATCCAGGCCTGAATTTCAGCCTGATACCCTAATAGGAGTATTGAACTCATGGCACACAAAAAAGCTGGTGGTAGTACCCGTAACGGTCGCGACTCAGAAGCCAAACGCCTTGGCGTGAAGATGTACGGCGGCCAGACCATCGTTCCAGGCAACATCATCGTGCGTCAGCGCGGTACCCAATTCCACGCTGGCTACGGCGTTGGCATGGGCAAGGATCACACCCTGTTCGCGAAAGTGGAAGGCGTGATCAAGTTCCAGGTTAAAGGCGCCTTCGGTCGCCGCTACGTGAGCATCGTGCCAGCGACTGAAGTCGCAGCATAATCTCGCTTAGCTGGAAAAGCCCTGTCTCGCGACGGGGCTTTTTCGTTTTTAGAAGTCGGTGAGTCTCTTGCAAAGCTGTTTGTGCGAGCTGTTGTGATGGTTCTTCTGGAATCGCTGGTTTTTGATCGGTATCGCAACGCTCATCTTTGCAAGAGCCTTATGTGTTCAGTGTTGTTCTGCTCGCCGTAATGGCGGGAGGCGTGTGTTATGAAGTTTGTTGATGAAGTTTCCATTCGAGTGAAGGCCGGTGACGGCGGCAACGGTTGCATGAGCTTCCGTCGCGAAAAATTCATCGAAAACGGTGGTCCCAATGGGGGTGATGGTGGTGATGGCGGCTCGATCTATATGGTCGCCGACGAAAACCTCAATACCCTGGTCGACTACCGCTATACCCGTCATTTCGATGCCGAGCGCGGTTCCAACGGCGGCAGCACTGACTGCACCGGTCGCAAGGGTGAAGACCTGGAGCTGCGTGTGCCGGTCGGCACCACCGTGATCGATGCGGGTACCCAGGAAATCATCGGCGACCTGACCAAGGCTGGCCAGCGCCTGCTGGTGGCTCATGGTGGTTGGCACGGTCTGGGCAACACCCGTTTCAAATCCAGTACCAACCGTGCGCCACGCCAGACCACGCCGGGCAAGCCGGGCGATCAGCGTGACCTGAAGCTGGAGCTGAAAGTGCTGGCTGACGTCGGTCTGCTCGGTTTGCCGAACGCTGGCAAAAGTACTTTCATTCGCTCCGTTTCTGCGGCCAAGCCGAAAGTGGCTGACTATCCGTTCACGACCCTGGTGCCGAACCTCGGTGTGGTCAGTGTCGACCGTTGGAAGAGCTTCGTCATCGCCGATATTCCGGGGCTGATCGAGGGGGCCTCCGATGGCGCGGGCCTGGGTATTCGCTTCCTCAAGCACTTGGCACGTACCCGTCTGCTGCTGCACCTCGTCGACATGGCGCCGCTGGATGAAAGTAGTGCGCCGGACGCCGCTGAAGTCATCGTCAACGAACTGATCCGTTTCAGTCCGTCCCTGGCCGAGCGTGATCGCTGGCTGGTGCTGAACAAGTGCGACCAGATCCTTGAAGAAGAGCACGAAGAGCGCAAGCAGGAGATCATCGAGCGTCTGAACTGGACGGGGCCGGTGTACGTGATCTCGGCCATTGCCAAAGAAGGCACCGAGCAGCTCAGTCGCGACATTATGCGCTACCTGGAAGATCGCCTTGATCGCCTGACCAATGACCCGGCCTACGCCGCAGAGTTGGCTGAGCTTGATCAGCGCATCGAAGATGAGGCCCGTGCCCAGTTGCAGGCTCTGGATGATCAGCGTGCCCTGCGTCGCAGTGGCGTGAAGAGCGTCCACGACATCGGCGATGATGATTGGGACGAAGAGGATGTGGATGATGAAGACGGTCCGGAAATCATTTACGTCCGTGATTGATTGAGTGCAGTAAACTAAGCGCCGCTCTTGAGCGGCGTTTTTGTATCTCGAATTTGGACTCTCTGGTTAAGGTTGAAAGATCATGCGCAGCAAGGTGACAGGTGCCCAGCGTTGGGTTGTGAAGATCGGAAGTGCGCTGCTGACGGCGGACGGCAAAGGTCTTGATCGCAACGCGATGGGTGTTTGGGTCGAGCAGATGGTGGCGTTGTGTGGGGCAGGCGTCGAACTGGTGCTGGTGTCCTCCGGGGCTGTGGCGGCCGGTATGAGCCGTTTGGGCTGGACGGCGCGACCCAGTGCCATGCATGAGCTGCAAGCCGCTGCTGCGATCGGCCAGATGGGTCTGGTGCAGGCCTGGGAGTCGAGCTTTGCCGAGCATGGTCGCCATACCGCGCAGATTCTGCTGACCCATGACGATCTGTCTGACCGCAAGCGCTACCTGAACGCCCGCAGTACCCTGCGAACGCTGGTTGATCTGGGCGTAGTGCCGGTGATCAACGAAAACGACACCGTCGTCACCGACGAGATTCGTTTCGGCGACAACGACACCCTGGCGGCCCTGGTGGCGAACCTGGTTGAGGCCGACCTGCTGGTGATCCTCACCGACCGCGATGGCATGTTCGATGCTGATCCGCGCAATAACCCCGAGGCCCGGTTGATCTACGAAGCCCGTGCCGACGATCCGGCACTGGATGCGGTGGCCGGTGGCACCGGTGGCGCCCTGGGGCGTGGCGGCATGCAGACCAAGCTGCGTGCAGCTCGCCTGGCGGCGCGTTCGGGTGCTCACACCATTATCGTTGGCGGGCGTATCGATCAGGTGCTGGCGCGGCTCAAGGCCGGCGAGCGCCTGGGGACGCTGCTGTCGCCTGAGCGTGAAATGCTCGCGGCGCGCAAGCAATGGCTGGCCGGGCACCTGCAGACCCGCGGCACGCTGGTGCTGGACGATGGTGCGGTCAAGGCGTTGGTGCGTGATAACAAAAGTTTGCTGCCGGTCGGTGTGAAGCTGGTCCAGGGCAGCTTCCGGCGCGGTGAGATGGTGGTGTGCGTAGCGGCGGACGGTCGTGAGATTGCTCGCGGCCTGAGCAACTACAGCGCCCTTGAAGCGCAGAAGATTATTGGTCAGTCGTCCGAGGCGATTGTTCGTGTGTTGGGTTATATGGCTGAGCCGGAACTGGTTCACCGGGATAACCTGATCCTGGTTTAAATCCTGTCTGATAAGGAAGTGCTATGCGGATCATGAAGGGATTGTTGGCGGCGCTGCTGGTTTTGCCGGCATTGGCATCGGCGGAAGAGATTGGTCAGGTGTCGACGGTATTCAAATTCGTCGGCCCCAACGACCGTATAGTGGTCGAGGCTTTTGATGACCCGAAGGTGGACGGGGTGACCTGTTATCTGTCCCGGGCCAAGACCGGTGGGCTCAAAGGTGGCCTGGGCCTGGCCGAAGACCGTGCGGAAGCATCGATTGCCTGTCGCCAGGTCGGGACTATCCATTTTCGCGAAGAGCTGAAGGATGGCGAAGAGGTGTTCAAGGAGCGTACATCGCTGGTGTTCAAGACCATGCAGGTGGTGCGTTTCCTCGACAAGAAGCGCAATACCCTGGTGTACCTGGTCTATAGCGACCGTGTCATCGAAGGCAGTCCGCAGAATGCCGTGACGGCGATTCCGATCCTGCCGTGGGCGCCTGCGCCGGCACCGTAATTGTCTGGCGCGGAGGCGGGCTGGCCTTGTGGGGGCGGAATCATCCGCGAAAGGGCCAGTACATCCAGCACATTTGGCGGCGTCCGGAATAAAGCTTTCGCGAATGAATTCGCTCCCACAGTAGTGCGTGAATATCGTCGGATCCGCGAAGGGGCGGTATATCCAACACATTGGCGGTGTCCGGAATAAAGCTTTCTCGAATGGATTCGCACACAACTTGCTCCCTCGCCTCGAAGGGGGGCTCTCAACTGGTTTTCGCCAAATCGCAGGCAATAAAAAACCGACCCTTGGGTCGGTTTTTTAACAAGCGGGTCGCTTAGGCTGCAGCAGCAAGGTTCAGAGCCTTGATGTGACCATTCAGGCGGCCTTTATGGCGAGCAGCCTTGTTCTTGTGGATGATGCCTTTATCGGCCATACGGTCGAGAACAGGCACAGCCAGAACGTAAGCAGCTTGTGCTTTTTCAGCGTCTTTTGCGTCGATGGCTTTCACTACGTTCTTGATGTAGGTACGGACCATGGAACGCAGGCTGGCGTTGTGGCTGCGACGCTTCTCAGCCTGTTTTGCACGTTTTTTGGCGGAAGGTGTGTTGGCCACCGTCGAGCTCCTCGAAAGACTTTTTAGGGAATAGCAAACAAAATAGGCCGCGAATCATGCCGATGAGTTGACAGCTTGTCAAGGGCAGTTCTTGTGTTCCGCTGAGTGGTCGCCAAGTGCTATCGGATATTTATTTCCGGCGTACGACCTGTAAACTCGCGGACTTTGGCTCTGTCGCTTTTGCGGCGCGGAGTATCGCATAAAAGGAAGTCGGCATGGCCGATCCTTTTGCCAGGAAGCACATTCTTTCGATGAACCTACTCAAATCATTGGCCGCCGTCAGCTCTATCACCATGCTTTCCCGGGTGCTGGGCTTTATTCGCGACACCATCATTGCGCGTACTTTCGGCGCGGGCATGGCCACGGACGCCTTTTTCATTGCCTTTAAATTGCCCAACCTGCTGCGGCGCATCTTTGCCGAGGGCGCGTTTTCCCAGGCGTTCGTACCGATCCTGGCGGAATACAAGAGCCAGCAAGGGGAGGAGGCGACCCGCACCTTTGTCGCCTATGTCACCGGGTTGCTGACCCTGGTCCTGGCCCTGGTCACGGCACTGGGCATCCTGGCTGCGCCCTGGGTGATCTGGGCCACGGCGCCGGGCTTCGCCGATACCCCGGAGAAGTTTGCCCTGACCAGCGACCTGCTGCGGGTGACCTTTCCTTATATATTGCTCATCTCCCTGTCATCCCTGGCCGGGGCGATCCTCAATACCTGGAACCGTTTCTCGGTCCCGGCGTTCGTGCCGACGCTGCTCAATGTCAGCATGATTGTCTTTGCCCTGTTCCTGACCCCGTATTTCAACCCGCCGGTCATGGCCCTGGGCTGGGCGGTATTGGTCGGCGGCCTGATGCAGCTGTTGTATCAACTGCCGCACTTGAAAAAGATCGGCATGCTGGTGCTGCCGCGCCTGAATCTGCGTGACAGCGGTGTCTGGCGTGTGATGAAGCAGATGCTGCCTGCGATCCTTGGCGTCTCGGTCAGTCAGATTTCTCTGATTATCAATACGATTTTTGCCTCGTTCCTTGCCGCCGGCTCGGTATCGTGGATGTACTACGCCGATCGCCTGATGGAGCTGCCTTCCGGTGTGCTGGGCGTGGCTTTGGGGACGATTTTGTTGCCAATTCTTTCCAAGACATACGCCAGCAAGGACCGTCACGAGTATTCGCGGATTCTCGACTGGGGCCTGCGCCTGTGTTTCGTGCTGGTGCTGCCTTGTACCCTGGCCCTGGGAATCCTCGCCGAGCCGCTGACGGTGTCGCTGTTCCAGTACGGTAAATTCGATGCACTGGACGCGGCCATGACCCAGCGTGCCTTGATCGCTTATTCGGTGGGCTTGCTCGGCATCATCCTGATCAAGGTGCTGGCGCCTGGCTTCTATGCGCAACAAAATATCCGTACCCCGGTGAAAATCGCCATCTTCACCCTCATTGTTACTCAACTGCTCAATCTGATATTCATCGGTCCGCTGCAACATGCCGGCCTGGCCCTGGCGATCAGTGGCGGTGCCTGCATCAATGCCGGACTGCTGTTCTGGCAATTGCGTCGCCAGGACCTGTTCCAGCCGCAACCCGGCTGGGCCAAGTACCTGTTCAAGCTGGTGCTGGCCGTGGCAGTGATGTCCGGGGTATTGCTGGGCCTGATGCAGGTAATGCCGGCCTGGGACGAAGGGCATATGCTTGAGCGCTTTATTCGCCTGGGAGGGCTGGTCGCGGCCGGTCTGGTGGCGTATTTCGGCATGCTTTTATTGCTGGGTTTTCGCCTGAAGGACTTCGCCCGCAAGGCGATCATGTAGTTCTGATGTGAAGGGTGGTCGTCGGTTTTTCGCATCGCGAGCCGATTGCCGTGGTTTTGCCTTGGTCTGTTGCCTGTCGTCCAAGGCTGTGTGTGGTTATAATCGCCCACTTTATGAGCAAGAAGCGCGTTATGCAGCTGGTCCGAGGCCTCCACAATCTGCGCCCCCAGCATCGGGGCTGTGTCGCCACTATTGGCAACTTCGACGGTGTTCACCGTGGCCACCAGGCTATCCTGGCGCGCCTGCGTGAGCGTGCGGTCGAGTTGGGCCTGCCCGGTTGCGTGGTGATTTTCGAGCCGCAACCGCGCGAGTTTTTCGCTCCAGAGACCGCTCCGGCGCGTCTGGCGCGGCTGCGCGACAAGCTGGAGCTGCTGGCGGCCGAAGGCGTCGACCAGGTGCTGTGCCTGTCGTTCAACGAGCGCCTGAGCAAGCTCAGTGCCGCCGAATTCGTCGATACGGTGCTGATAGAAGGCCTGGACGTGCGCCATCTGGAAGTCGGCGACGATTTCCGTTTTGGCTGTGACCGCCTGGGTGATTTCGACTTCCTGCAGCAGGTGGGCAACGCTCAGGGCTTCAGCGTCGAAGCTGCCCAGACCGTCGAGATCGACGGCGTGCGGGTCAGCAGCACACAGATTCGCAATGCCCTGGCAGTGGCCGATTTCGCCCTGGCCGAACGTCTGCTCGGGCGCCCGTATCAGATAGCCGGTCGCGTGTTGCACGGGCAGAAACTCGCCCGGCAGTTGGGTACGCCCACGGCCAACGTTCAACTCAAGCGCCGCCGTGTGCCGATGACCGGGGTTTACCTGGTCAGTACGCTGATCGACGGCACGGCATGGCCGGGCGTCGCCAATATTGGCGTGCGCCCGACCGTGGCAGGTGATGGCACTGCCCACCTGGAAGTGCATCTGCTGGACTTTGCCGGTGATATTTATGGCCGGCGTTTGACGGTGGTATTCCACCAGAAGCTGCGTGATGAGCAGCGTTTCGCCTCACTGGAGGCGCTGAAGACGGCGATCCATGCGGATGTCGCCGCCGCCCGTGCCCATTGGCATGGCCAACCGCTAACCAAGAGCCTGAAATGACCGACTACAAAGCCACGCTAAACCTTCCGGACACCGCCTTCCCGATGAAGGCCGGCCTGCCCCAGCGCGAGCCGCAAATCTTGCAGCGCTGGGACAGCATTGGCCTGTACCAGAAGCTGCGCGAAATTGGCAAGGATCGTCCCAAGTTCGTTCTGCACGACGGCCCTCCCTACGCCAACGGCACTATTCACATCGGTCACGCGGTCAACAAGATCCTCAAGGACATGATCGTGCGCTCGAAAACCCTGTCGGGTTTCGATGCGCCTTATGTTCCGGGCTGGGACTGCCATGGTCTGCCGATCGAGCACAAGGTCGAAGTCACCCACGGCAAGAACCTGGGCGCCGACAAGACCCGGGAGCTGTGCCGCGCCTACGCTGCCGAACAGGTTGGCGGGCAGAAGAGCGAATTCATCCGTCTGGGTGTGCTGGGCGATTGGGACAACCCTTACCTGACCATGAACTTTGCCAACGAGGCCGGGGAAATCCGTGCCCTGGCGGAAATGGTCAAGGGCGGTTTCGTGTTCAAGGGCCTCAAGCCTGTGAACTGGTGCTTTGACTGTGGTTCGGCCTTGGCCGAAGCGGAAGTCGAATACGCCGACAAGAAATCCTCGACCATCGACGTCGCCTTCGCGATCGCCGATGAAGCCAGACTGGCCGAAGCCTTTGGCCTGCCAGCGCTCGGCAAGCCTGCTTCCATCGTGATCTGGACCACCACCCCGTGGACCATTCCGGCCAACCAGGCGTTGAACGTTCACCCTGAATTCAACTACGCCCTGGTCGACGTCGGCGACAAGCTGCTGGTGCTGGCCGAGGAGCTGGTCGAAGCCTGCCTGGCCCGCTACAAGCTTCAAGGTTCGGTCATCGCCCTGACCACCGGCAAGGCGCTGGAACTGATCAACTTCCGTCATCCGTTCTATGACCGTCTGTCGCCAGTCTATCTGGCTGACTACGTCGAACTGGGCGCCGGTACTGGCGTAGTGCACAGCGCCCCGGCTTACGGCGTGGACGACTTCAACAGTTGCAAGCGCTACGGCATGACCAACGACGACATCCTCAGCCCGGTGCAGAGCAATGGCGTTTACGCCGAGTCCCTGGAGTTCTTCGGCGGCCAGTTCATCTTCAAGGCCAACCAGAACATCATCGACAAGCTGGCCGAAGTCGGCAGCCTGATGGACACCGAGACCATCACCCACAGCTACATGCACTGCTGGCGCCACAAGTCGCCGCTGATCTACCGTGCCACCGCGCAGTGGTTCGTCGGCATGGACAAGCAGCCGACCACCGGCGGCACTCTGCGCCAACGTGCGGTCAAGGCCATCGAAGACACCAAATTCGTCCCGGCCTGGGGTCAGGCACGCCTGCACTCGATGATCGCCAACCGTCCGGACTGGTGCATCTCCCGCCAGCGCAACTGGGGTGTGCCAATCCCGTTCTTCCTGAACAAGGAAAGCGGCGAACTGCACCCGCGTACCGTCGAGCTGATGGAAGAAGTCGCCCAGCGCGTCGAAAAAGAGGGCATCGAAGCCTGGTTCAAGCTGGACGCCGCCGAACTGCTCGGCGATGAAGCTTCCCGGTACGACAAGATCGCCGACACCCTGGATGTCTGGTTCGATTCCGGCACCACGCACTGGCACGTCCTGCGCGGTTCGCACCCGATGGGCCACGAGAGCGGTCCGCGTGCCGACCTGTACCTGGAAGGCTCCGACCAGCACCGCGGCTGGTTCCACTCGTCGCTGCTGACAGGCTGCGCGATTGACGACCACGCTCCGTACCGCGAGCTGCTGACCCACGGCTTCACCGTGGACGAGAATGGTCGCAAGATGTCCAAGTCCCTGGGCAACGTGATCGCGCCGCAGAAGGTCAACGACACGCTGGGCGCCGACATCATGCGCCTGTGGGTTTCGGCTACCGACTATTCCGGTGAGATGGCGGTTTCCGAGACCATCCTGCAACGCAGTGCGGATGCCTATCGGCGTATCCGCAACACTGCGCGCTTCCTGCTCTCCAACCTCAGCGGCTTCAATCCGGCGACCGATCTGCTGCCGGACGACGAGATGCTGGCCCTGGATCGCTGGGCGGTTGATCGCGCACTGCTGCTGCAACGCGAGCTGGAAGAGCACTACAGCGAATACCGTTTCTGGAACGTCTACTCCAAGGTGCACAACTTCTGCGTGCAGGAGCTGGGCGGCTTCTACCTGGACATCATCAAGGATCGTCAGTACACCACCGGTGCCAACAGCACCGCGCGGCGTTCCTGCCAGACCGCGCTGTTCCATATCTCCGAAGCGCTGGTGCGCTGGATCGCGCCGATCCTGGCCTTCACTGCCGACGAGCTGTGGCAGTACCTGCCGGGCGAGCGCAACGAGTCGGTCATGCTCAACACCTGGTACCAGGGCCTGAGCGAGATGCCGGAAGGCTTCGAACTGGACCGCGCCTACTGGGAGCGGATCATGGCGGTCAAGGTCGCGGTCAACAAGGAAATGGAAAACATGCGGGCAGCCAAGGCCATCGGCGGCAACCTGCAGGCCGAAGTGACCCTGTTTGCCGAAGAGTCCCTGGTAGCTGACCTTTCGAAGCTGAGCAATGAACTGCGCTTCGTGCTGATCACCTCCACCGCCAGCGTTGCGCCATTGGCCAGCGCTCCGGCCGATGCCGTGGTCACGGAAGTGGCCGGTCTCAAACTCAAGGTGGTCAAGTCCGGTCACGCCAAATGCGCCCGTTGCTGGCATCACCGCGAGGACGTCGGGGTCAATCCCGAGCATCCGGAAATCTGCGGTCGTTGCGTAGACAACATCAGCGGCAAGGGCGAGGTTCGTCACTATGCCTAAAACGAACGGAGCCGGCCGTCTTGGCTGGCTCGTCCTGAGCGTGCTGGTGCTGATCATCGATCAGGTCAGCAAGGCGCATTTCGAGAGCGCCCTGAGCCTGTACCAGCAGATTGTGGTCATTCCGGACTACTTCAGCTGGACGCTGGCCTACAACACCGGCGCGGCCTTCAGCTTCCTGGCTGACAGCTCGGGCTGGCAGCGCTGGCTGTTTGCCTTGATTGCAGTGGTAGTCAGCCTGGTGCTGATCATCTGGCTCAAGCGTCTGGGTCGCAGCGAAACCTGGCTGGCCATTGCCCTGGCATTGGTGCTGGGCGGCGCTTTGGGCAACCTGTATGACCGTATCGTTCTCGGTCATGTCATCGACTTCGTATTGGTGCATTGGCAGAACCGCTGGATGTTCCCGGCGTTCAATTTTGCCGACAGCGCCATTACCGTTGGCGCAATCATGCTGGCACTGGATATGTTTAAAACCCGGAAAACCGGAGAACCCGCTCATGGCTGAACAGGTAATGACCGAGCAACGCATCGGCCAGAACACCCAGGTCACGCTGCACTTTGCACTGCGTCTGGAAAACGGTGATACGGTGGACAGCACCTTCGACAAGGCTCCGGCCACGTTCAAGGTCGGTGATGGCAGCCTGCTGCCTGGTTTTGAAGCCGCCTTGTTCGGCTTCAAGGCCGGTGACAAGCGCACTCTTGAGGTTCTGCCGGAAAACGCTTTCGGCCAGCCCAACCCGCAGAACGTGCAGATCATGCCGCGTTCGCAGTTCCAGGGCATGGAGTTGTCGGAAGGTTTGCTGGTGATCTTCAACGATGCGGCCAATACTGAATTGCCGGGCGTGGTCAAAGCGTTCGACGAGGCTCAGGTGACCATCGATTTCAATCACCCGCTGGCGGGCAAGACCCTGACATTCGAAGTGGAAATCTTCGAGGTCAAGGCGCTCTGATTGATGTCTGCGTCATCGGCCCCGCTTTTTGCGGGGCCTTTTCGTTTTTGTTTCATACGTAGCTGAGGCACAGCATGCAAATCAAACTCGCCAACCCCCGCGGCTTCTGCGCTGGAGTGGACCGCGCCATCGAAATCGTCAATCGGGCGCTGGAAGTGTTTGGGCCGCCGATCTATGTGCGTCATGAAGTGGTTCACAACAAATTTGTCGTCGAAGACCTGCGCGCCCGTGGTGCGATCTTCGTCGAAGAGCTGGACCAGGTGCCGGACGACGTGATCGTCATCTTCAGTGCCCACGGCGTTTCCCAGACCGTGCGTACGGAAGCGGCGGGCCGTGGCCTCAAGGTGTTCGATGCCACTTGTCCGCTGGTTACCAAAGTGCATATCGAAGTCGCTCGCTACAGCCGCGATGGCCGCGAATGCATCCTGATCGGCCATGAAGGCCACCCGGAAGTCGAGGGCACCATGGGCCAGTACGACGCCAGCAATGGCGGTGCGATCTATCTGGTCGAAGACGAGGAAGATGTCGCCAATCTTCAGGTGAACAACCCCGAATCCCTTGCATTCGTGACCCAGACCACCTTGTCCATGGATGACACCAGCCGGGTCATCGATGCCCTGCGTACGCGCTTTCCGAGTATCGGCGGGCCGCGCAAGGACGACATCTGCTACGCCACGCAAAACCGCCAGGACGCAGTCAAGCAACTGGCCAATGAGTGCGACGTGGTGTTGGTGGTCGGTAGCCCGAACAGCTCCAACTCCAACCGTCTGCGCGAACTGGCCGAGCGCATGGCGACGCCCGCCTACCTGATTGACGGCGCCGAAGACATGCAACGCGACTGGTTCGATGGCGTCGAGCGCATCGGTATCACTGCCGGCGCCTCGGCTCCTGAAGTGCTGGTACGAGGCGTGATTGAGCAATTGCAGGCCTGGGGCGCGGTCGGCGCTGACGAACTGGCCGGTCGTCCGGAGAACGTCACCTTCTCGATGCCCAAGGAGCTGCGGGTCAAATCCCTGCTGTGACTTGAGTCAACCGCAGAGTGCCTGTTCGCCCTTGCTCTCATCGACCCGCACGCGGCCATTGCCAGCCACTATCACTTGATAGTGGCTGCGGGGCTGATCGCGCATGCACATGAACAGCGAACCATTGCCGATTTGCAGCGGCATTCCCTGAGCGCTGAAGCCAATGCTATTCATGATTTTGCTATTGCCGACAATCCGCGGCTTGCCGTTGCGCGTTCGTTCGGCCAGCAGCACCTGTTCGTTGTCGCTGTCCGGGCGAATCTGCCAGCCCCGGCTCCAGTCGTCATCGATGGCTTCGACCCAGATCGTCTGACTGCGCAGCAGGGCCTCGGTCCTGGCGCTACGCAGGCTGTGGGAAAGTTGCAGGGCGGCCTCCCGATGGCGCTGGGTCTCAAGCATTGCGCAAAAGCTGGGGTAGGCGATACCGGTGAGGACGCCGACCAGCGTCAGCCCGACCAGCAGTTCAATCAGTCCAAAACCCTTCTGACATTTCATGGCGCACTCCCTTGCGCGGTGAACAGGCGCACAAGCAGACACCTGCCAGCGCCTGAACGCGAGTGAAAAACCGTTACACATTGCGCCTGCGCTCCTTGGCGTTCTCGGCTTCACTTGCAGCGTCAAAGGCTCAAGGAGGAGCTGAGAGATGTGTGAGGGAGCGTTGCGTGCCCAAGTCGGGGTCACCCTGATCGAAGTGCTGGTTACCGCGTTGGTGCTGACTGTCGGGCTGCTGGGGGCTGCCGCCGTTCAGCTCAAGGCCCTGCAGTATGCCGATGCTGCGCGGATGGACGCCCAGGCCAGTCTGGTCGCGTACGACATGCTCGACCGCATCCGCGCCAATGTCGACGGCAACCCTGATCGCGCCGCGTCGATATTTGCCAGTTACGCCCTGGCCTCTCTGGATCAGGCCCCGTCCAGCGCCAATCCGGGCAACGCCCGGGATCAGGATTTGTTCGACTTCAAAAACAATATCCAGGCTTTTGCCGGTAACGACGCCGAGGCCAGCATCGTCCTCGGTGGCCCATCGGTGACCATCAATCTGCAATGGAGTGATCGCCGTGCCGCAGGCCAGGAGGGCGCATTAAGGGCGTTCACCCTGGACAGTGCCCTTGATAGCCATCTGGTGTTTGCGCCATGAAGGGCTTCAGTCTGGTTGAAATCATGCTGGCTCTGGCGTTGGGCCTGATCCTGTCTCTGGGCCTGACACGTTTGTTGATGGCCACCCAGAGCAGCTACCTGGCTCAGGATGCCGCCATGCGCATGCAGGAAGACGCCCGCTATCTGCTGCAAAAGCTGGCGCAGGAAATTCGCATGGCCGGGATGTACGGTTGCGCTGCTTTTGAGGCGGCGGCCAGCGTGCCCGAGGTTTTCCG
The DNA here is from genome assembly GCF_047303955.1 of Pseudomonas sp. Pseusp88. NCBI lineage: Bacteria > Pseudomonadati > Pseudomonadota > Gammaproteobacteria > Pseudomonadales > Pseudomonadaceae > Pseudomonas > Pseudomonas sp. Pseusp88. Next base: position 31,401 of record NZ_JBGLYM010000035.1, read on the forward strand.
CCAGCCACTGCGCTGGGATCGGCAAAAGCAGACCCTGAGCATGATCACTACTGATACAGGCAATCCGGATTGGACGGTTGTGTCCGACTGTAAGGCTGCGGCGAAGCTGTACGTGGGCAAAGTCACCCGGCCGGAAATGGTCAACTTCCATCTGCGCCAGTTGAACTACCGATTCACCGGCAATGCTATACAGCTGGAAGGGCAGGGGCTGGTACAAAACGTCAAGGCATTCAGTGTTTCCTTCGGTCTGGCTGGCACACCCATGAGCTACAGCCCGGATCTGCCAGTCGAGCGAGTGGCGGATCTGCGCAGCGTACGCCTGAGCCTGACCTTGACCGACCCGCAACAGCGCACTGCCGATCAGACCTGGCATCTGGCGGTGGCCCTGCGCAATGGCTGGCGCACGTGAGCCGCGTCGCACAACTCGGGCTGGCCTTGCCCGTCAGTCTGATATTCCTGCTGGTGCTGCTTCTGCTGAGCGGCGCCAGTCTGCAGACCGCGACCCTGCAAGAGAAAATTGTCGCCAGCCAGCATCTGGCCAACCGCTCTCTACAGAAAGCCGAAGCCGTTTTGCGCAACGCCGAAGCCACTCTGCGTGCACCCGGCGACGTACTCCCCGACTGCCTCTACTGCCTGCCGCCGCCCGAGTCGTTCAAGGTCGACCGCGCCGGACCACAAGGCGGCTCCGGCCTGCCCTGGCTGGCGACTGCGGACGGTTATTACCTGATCCAGAACCTGGGTCAGAGCGATGTCCCCGCCAGTCGTCCGCCCAATTGCCCGGCGTCCGGGCCCATGACCCTGTATCGCATTACGGCTGTGGCGGTGCAGGGGCGGTCGCGGACGGTACTCGAGACGATTTATGGCGCCTGCCGGATTATGTGGCGGCAGTTGCAGTGACGCATCTGCGATCTAGCGCTGTCGTGCAGAGAGCGCAGAACCCGCAGGATGTCATTCCAATTTAGCGGGTTGTATTTGCCAGGAGGCTTGTTGATGAAACACGCAAATACCGGCTTCACCTTGTTTGAACTACTGATCGCCATGGCCATAGTCGCGATTCTGACCAACCTCGCCTACCCGGCCTACAACGAATACGTCAGGCGCGCCCATCGCGCGGATATCAGCGGGCTGCTCAGCGATATCGCTCATCAGCTGGAGCGCTTTTACTCACGCCATGGGCAATATGCGGATGTGCCGGGGCCGCCGGCTTTCAAACTGGAGATTCCTGCTGATAACGGCGTATACGCGATTGAGGCCGAGCGCGGTGACGGTCAGCGGTTTGTGCTGAGCGCTTCACCACTGGCGGATGGAAAGATGACGGGAGATCGCTGTGGGCGGTTTGTGCTCGATCATCTGGGGCGCAGGGATAATCGTGAGAGCAGCGCTGATACGGCGTTTTGTTGGGGGCGTAGCTGAAATGCGGTCCCGTCGAGGCACACTAGATGTAATTCACTGACTCACTTGAAGCTTTTGTGGGAGCGAATTTATTCGCGAAAGCGGTACGTCAGGCGCAAAACATGTATCGACTGTAACGGCCTCTTCGCGAATGAATTCGCTCCCACAATTCGCGCCAACAGAATGATCTCTCACACCATCTGGCGACTATTTCCAGCAGTCCGTTGCGCCGGTCGACGAAGTCCGCCCCCCTGCCTGATCCACACTCATGGTGCCGCAGCTATCAGTGGCCTGGCTGCCTTGCGGGACAACCTGCAAGGTGTAGGTTGTGGCCGTGGGGGTACCGCTGAAGCTGAGGGTGTACTTGCCTGTAGGAGAGTTGGTGTTACTGGAACCAATCCCGATAGCCGCCAGGTTGCTCGCCGCATAGGAGTTATTCTGCGCGTAATACCGCTCCATCCGCGCCGTGGCATCGGCAAGCATGGCGATACCTTCCGAGCGATAGCTCTTCTGAACGTACTTGACGTAACTGGGGTAGGCAATCGCGGTAAGGATGCCGACGACGGCCACGGCGATCATCAGCTCAATCAGGGTGAAGCCGCGTTGTTTGTGCATGTGAACTCTCATTATTGGGCCCAGGGAATAACGCGCCAGCTTTGGCGGCCATCGAATTTGTTACCCAGGCTGACGCCCATCAACGAGCCATCGGCACTGACGTTTGAGCCGTTGACCGCGCCCGCGACGTTGGTGCTGGAGTTGGACATAAAGGCCAGTCCACCCGCCACGGTGGCATAGGCGCTGACCACGCTGCCGTTGAGTTTGTCGGCATCGGTGATGGTACCGGTACGGCTGAAGTTGAACACGCTGAAAGTGGTTGATCCGCCGGTATTGGGGTCCAGGCCATAGCTCCAGCCGGTAATGCCGGGGGTGCAGACGTCCGTGCTTGGGGTGCGGGTCGAGACGAACAGCACGCTGGGTGTCAGGTTCATCGGGTCGACCATGCGTTCACCCAGGTAGGTCGTACCGACGGCGAAATCCATGTACCAGCCGTATTTAGTGGTCCAGTCCACACTGCTGGCGCTGACGGTACGCACCGTCTGGGTGGTCGAGCTAAAGGTACTGGTACTCTGCGCGGTAATGGTTTGTGGCTGCAGGCTGGCCCGGTTCAGGGTCGGCGCACTGTTGCTGGCCTGTTTGTCCCAGATGCCATACAAGGTTTGCAGGTCTGTACTGGTCTTGTCCGCCGAGGTGAAGTAACGACCGGTGCCAAAGATGACCAGTATTCCGGTGCCGGTCGGATGGCGTATGACCACGGGTGGCGCCGTAATCGATTGCACCGCCGCGTTGTTGGCGTCGCTGACCTTGGCCTTGTACAACGGAGTATTACTGAACGAGACGACCCAGCTGCTGGTGGACGTACCGTTCAGGTCGAAGCGCCACAGATTTCCGTTCAGGTCACCGGCATAGACGTAGTCGGCGATGCCGTCCGAGTCAAAGTCCAGGACCACCGGGGAGGACAGACCGTTATCGACTGCGACCGAGGTGGTTAGCTTCTTGATCAGCGCGCCGGTCGCGGCATCGATGACCAGCAGCGAAGCATTGCCGTTATTTCCGTTGTAGCCATTGCCGATGATGACGCCCCATTGGTCCGAGTGCAGTTTGGTGACCACGGGCATGGCAAAGGTATTGCCCAGGTCGGTATCGGTCTGGGAGGTGTATTCCCAAAGCAGGCTGATGCTGTCCGGGTTGGTGACATCCAGAGCGAAGATTTCCCGCCCACCAGCGCCCAGGGTGCCGACCAGGATGGTGTGCCAGGCACCACCGAAGTAAATATCGGAAATGACCGGTGAGCCATCGACGAAGAAACGGTGTAGCGAGGAGTCCGTGTTATAGGTCTTGGCGGTCAGGGCGCTGAGGTTGGGAAATACCTCCGATGGCACAAAGGCAAATTTCTCTACCCCGGTGGCGGTGTCGAAGCCATGCAGCATACCGTCGTTGGCGCCTACATAGACCTGGCCACGCCGCGAAGCCTGGGTGTTTTTGAATGTCTGGTAGTCACCAGGCGAACCGCCCAATGCCTCCGCAATTGCCGGGATATATTTGGCCGTGGTAACCACGGCCGGGCCGGAGTTGACGATATCGCCGATCAGGGATGCGCGTCTGCGATATGTGGAGGTCTCTTTGCTGGTGTCGCCGCGCAGAAAGTCCACCTGGTCCGTAGTCAGAGGGGTTGTCAGTGCAGGGGTTTTGCTGGTCACGTTGCTGTAGTTAAAGGGCTGCAATGCAGTGCCAGCATTGTTGGCCATGGTGATATTTCGCGATCCCCAAGCGGGCATCTGAGCCGCTGCAGACCAGTTGACCGTCGAGGTGGTCGAGGTCGTAGTTGTGGTAACGGTGGTCTTGGTCAGGTCTCCGCTCCAGTAGGCCACGTTCATGCTGTTGACATAGGTCGAATTGGAATTGTTTGTACCCAATACCGGCGACACTGCTGGTGCTGCCACCGAGCTGTTCTTTTGCAGTATCTGGTTGAAGGCTGCCGCCAGTTGCGCTTTCAGCGTTGAGGCGTTGGTCACCAGAAAGTAATTATTCGGCGTGCCGGATTTGATCGAGTCCCACTGGCCGGAAACCGGAGTACTGCCAGTGACGTTATTGCTATCTCCGAAACCGCCCCACTTGGCTGCATACCACATCGGGTTTTGCAGGTTGGTAATGGTAGTGGCGGACGAGGCCGTAAAGGTTCGGACATGAGTGTCGCCGCCATTGACTATCACGCTGGGACTTCTGCGGCCAGGCAGCAAGGTATTGCTACCGGTGCAGCCGCTGGCGCAGGAGCCTGGCAACTGATTCCCCGGCGTATCGAGGACGTAATGGGTAGCACCGGTGGAGCCACCACCGGTGACTTCGAGATAAATACCATCGTTGGTAGTGCCCGAGATGGTGTAACCCATGTGGGACTCTGAGCCCGATACCGAATACACCGTCTGGGTGGTGACGCTGAGGGTTCCAGCTGCCGTAACCGCGACGGTATAGAGCACGATGGCGTCCATGTCATAGTCGCAGCCCTGGGCACAGTCGTCGAAGACCACGCGGAAAATGGCCTGGGCGCGACCACCGTTTACGGTGGAGTCCGATGGCTGTCCTGGCATGTTGTACATTGAATCGATATAGAAACCGGTCAACTGCTCGGTCACGCCATTGGTCACTTTGCCGAAGGGGACCAGAGTGATGGTGCCGCCGCCCACAGGCATCTGGATGCGCGGCAGGGTCGAGGACAGGGCAATGGAAAAGGTCTGGACTTTCTGGTTGCCGGGCGAAGTGATCGGGTTAGTGTTGCCGTAGTAAGCCACGGCCGCAGCATTGTAGGTGCCCTGTTTGGTCGGCTCTTCCGGCAGGCCTCTGATGGTGCCGAAGCTGGCGGCCGTCTTGGCAGTCGGTGCGGTATCGCTCTGGGAGGTGGTCTCGCCGATATTGATGCTCTTGCTGCCACCGACATCGTTGCTCCAGATGGTGCCACCCAGGCTCGTGACGTTGAGGTTGCCCAGGGCGGTGGTGGCTGAAGGCCCGCCGCTGATGGCGAAGCTGCTGCCTGGCAGGTCGGAGTCGTAGTTGGGGTTTACATCACTGACCAACGTCTCAAAGGGTCTCGAGCAAACGGGAAATGTAGGTGGCGTGGCATTGGCGTCGGGGGTGGTCGAGTATGGGTTTGTCCAGGTGCTCAAACCGGTCAGGCCCAGGCTGGAGTCGGCGCTGCCGGACAGATAGCCACTGGTGGGAGATGTCGTCCCGCTGAAATAACGCAGGGTCTCGAACATCATTTCAGCCAGTGGGTTACCCCAGTTCGAGCATTCTCCGTTATTCATGCTGTTGGTGTAGAGATAGCAACTTCCCGATGCCAGTTTGAGGGCATCGAGAGTGCCAATCAAACTGCCCTTGGTATAGGTCACATTGCTTCCGGAACCCGATCTGGTACCAAAAATCCCCGTGGTTGCATCAATTTCCGTGGCAAAACTGCTGATGGCCTTGCGCAGTACACCGCCTTGAGTGTTGTTGGTGTAAGTCCCGGTCATCAGGCCGAAATACATTTGGTTGCCTTCACCGTAATCGTGAAGGATGCCGGTCGGTTTGTACTGGCCGTTTGGATAAGCCTTGCAGTTGGTCTCCAGATAACCTGTTTTGCATACCTCTACCCGGACCGCGTAGTCAGTCGGGCTTACCCCTACGTCGTTGAAGCTGGTGTTGGTGGCGGTATTGCCACCTTGGGTCACTTCGCGAGAAACCCAGCCAAAGATCCGAATGTTGGCCTGGTTTGACAGGATGCGCAGAAGGGGAGGGTTTGATGCTTCGTTGGTACCTTGGCTGTTATTGGCGAACAGTGTGTAGTTGCCAGCACCCGGGTTACTCAGAGGGGTGTAGTCGGAAAGGAGATAGCCGTTTGCCGTCAGCAGTTGTGCTGTCGAGCCGGCGCCTATGTATTCCTTACCCCACGTATGAGCGTCCGTGGTGATGTAGGCCCGGGACAGGATGGTCTGCGAAACAGTGTCGACATATCGATAACCGCCATACAGCACCTTGCGCAAGGCATCGGCACGTGAGGTCGTCAGATAGTTGAGGTAGTCGCCGCTCCAGCCGCTACCGCATTTTTTCAGGTTGGCTGTGGTGGTGGTGCCGCTCGGTGAGAAGTAGCCACTGTTGTTATAGGTGTAGCACTTGAACGAGTCGAAATAACCCAGGTAATCAATTGAAGGTTTATAGCGAATGTCGATGGAGCCATCGCCATCCAGGTCGGACGCATCGTTATAAGCCGGAAAAAACAGCTTATGGTCGCGGCCAACCACCAGCATATTCAGCGGCGGCACCGCATTGTTCACGAACAGGGGCACTTGCGCCGGAACCTGGCTGATCGCATGCGCCGCCAGTGGAGCAAGACCAAGCAGCAGGGGCAGGGCCGTGAAAAAACGACGGATGGCTATTGAAGGTTTCATGGTCGGCCCATTCGTGCTGCTGTTCATTGCTGCGGTGGATAGTAGTGAGCGTATACCGAGCGCTTGATCACTCGCCGCGTCGTGGTATCGCTGGTGCACAGTACGGTCGAGGCGCAGGAGTTCACTTCGAAATAAAGCACTCCGCAACCCGTCAGGGCGCAGCTGTTCATGCTCTTGTCCAGCTTGCCGATCTGCACGACGTACCACTGGATCTTGGTGTCATAGCCGCTGACCGTGGCAACGTTAGTGGCGTAGGTGGAGGTAAAGCGTGTTGGCGTGTCCATGGTCGTGCTATCGGCGGTCAGTTCCGAAATCATCCAGGGCATGCACACATCCGTGGTGCAGGCACGTACCACGGCAGGTGCCACCGTGCCGCTGACTCGGGTAATGCTCAGCTCGCCAATGCGCAAACCGGCTTCGGCAGCCTCTTCGAGCATTTTCTCCTGCTTGAGATTACCGGTGATGCGTGACTCCAGGGCGACGCCGCGCATGCTGGAGATGCCCAGCACGGTGATGATCAGCAGGAATACCAAAGCCACGATCAACGTGACCCCGGACTGGGCGAGTGCCGTTGGCCTGCGGGGCAGGAGCGCGGAGGTGATCATGGCAGCTGATTCCTGAGCATGACCGTGCCTTGCACGATCTGATAAAGCTTGGTGGTGTCGTTCAGGGTCGTACCGTAGCGGCTGTTCCATTCGGTGAGAGCGGCCGGTACGGTGGTCGTGTCACGAATGGTTGCGCCACCGATGCTTTGCATCAGCGCGGCGTAACGCACGGCGCCGACGATTTGAGTCGGGCTGGTGGCAAAAGTGGTCAGGGATTTGTCGTTACCCGAGCCGTAGTCGAAGCGGATATCGCTGATGCCGGTCACCAGAGGCTGGACGCCGGCGCTGGTGGTGCAGGTCAGCGAGTTGGTCGCGGTATCCAGGGCAATCTTTTCAACGATCACCGGATTGACCTGGCCATAAGGTTTTACGATCTGGCCCGCATTCGCCAGCGCCGTACCCTGGCAACCAGTATCAGTTCTGGTCGCCGCCTGGTATTGGATGCATAACGACGTTTGGGAAATGGCTACTACCGCTGCGCCCGCCGGGAAATTGCAACCGGCCACAGCTCCGTTGCTGGCGGCGATGGAGTCGATGGGCAGGCTGCGATAACCCGCCTTGGACAGTTCCTGGCTTAGCACGGTGAGGGCGAAGCGGCCGTTCTCCTGGTTGCCGACCTGATTCTGCTGAAACAGGTAGCTCTTCTGGTTATTGATGAAGATTTCAGTGATACCCAGGATCAGGAAGGTGCCGATCAACATCGCCACCATCAGCTCGATCAGCGACAGGCCCCGTTGTTGGCGCGGTGCGGGCATTTTCATCACAGGCGCGTCCTGATGGTGTAGGTACAAGTAGTTCCCTGGGTACCGTCCAGGCAATCACCCCCTTTAACGACGGTCCATGCCAGGCTTATTTCGACTTCCTTGCCGGCGGCCGATCCACCACAGGCGCTGTCAGTGACATCGCCTGGCGCTGCGCTCCAGCAGATATAGAAGTTGCTGGTCTGCAGTGTGCTGGCTCCCGGCAAGACCTTTGCCGCCTGGGAAGCCCAGCAACCTAACCGGTTGCTGATGCTACTGGGCGTCGGCACGCAACTGCCTGGCGCACTGGGAAATGCTGCACCTGGGGCCTTCTGGAAGCTTTTCACGCTGACGCCAGAGTCGTTGTTACTGGCACGCATCAAATCAATCAGATCATCCGCCAGCATGATCGCGGCATTACGCTGCGCCGAGTCCTGGGTATAGGGAATGGTCTTGCTTTGCAGTCCCGCCAGGCCGAGCACACCGATTACGATCACCAACAGGCTGACCAGTACCTCGACCATGCTGAAGCCGGCGGATCTTTTATCAAGGGATCTGATCATCAACTGCACTCTCCGGACGTGGGAGCGGTCTTGCTCGGAGGCGTGATCCGGCCACTGGCTTGTACGCCGACATACTGGGTCGGCACGGTGGCATCTCCTGTGGAGGTGAACTTGAAGCAGGCGGCGGCCGATGAGTTGCCGGTCGGCGTGAACGTCAGCGAGCCGACGCCGGAAGCGATGGTGATGCCCTGGGCCAGGCCTGAGCTACCGATCTGGCGCAGGGTTGTGACTGTTCCGCCGACCGTGGTGACCTTGATGTTGTCATTCCAGGACGCGTTGCTGGCGTTTGCAGCCGCAATGGTGATGCTCCTCGACTGAGTCACCGCCTCACTGCGCGCATACTGCAACAGGTCATAAAGCTCATTGGCCGCGGAATTGACGTTCTGCCGCCGAATCAGCGAGCCAAAGCCGGGCACGGCAATGGCGGCGAAAATGCCGACAATTGCCACGGCGACAATCAGCTCGACCAGGGTGAAACCGGCTTGCCCGGTGGCCAGTGCGGTTGAATTCCGACGGCTACATAGCGTCTTCAATTGCCTGACGTAAGTGTCGAAATTCATGTAGGAATTTTCCGTAATACACGCGAGGATTATCTTGATGTTAACGACAGAGAAAGTCCTTGGGTAATGGATATCCGGGCAAATGGCCGGACAGGCGGCATTTTGCCTCTAGGTGGATGCGAGACGCTGTACGCCTGTAGGAGCCTCACTCCAGATAGATGGCTGCGGTATGTTGGCGCAAGTGGGCCAGCCCAGCGTGATTCAGCGATTGATTTACATCAGTCCCCGCCGCAAATTTCCTCGCTCATGGCGCCAGCGACCCGGCGAAAGGGCTAGACTGCGCCCCTCCATTTTTCTTCAGTCGGATGAATCATGACCAAACCTCGGCAGGTAGTGATCGTGGGCGGTGGTGTCATCGGGTTATTGACGGCCTTCAATCTGGCCGCAGATGTCGAGCAGGTGGTGCTGCTGGACCGTTCTGCGGTGGGGCAGGAGTCGTCCTGGGCCGGTGGCGGAATCGTCTCGCCGCTTTACCCCTGGCGCTACAGTCAGGCAGTGACGGCCCTGGCGCATTGGTCTCAGGATTTTTATCCGCAACTGGCCGACCGCCTGTTCAACAGCACCGGGGTCGATCCCGAGGTGCATACCACGGGGCTGTACTGGCTCGATCTGGATGACGAGGCCCAGGCGCTGCAATGGGCGTCACGTGAGCAGCGGCCCCTGAGCAGCGTGACGATCGACGCCGTGCAGCAGGCCGTGCCGGTGCTGGGCGAGGGCTATTCGCGGGCTATCTATATGGCCAATGTCGCCAATGTGCGCAATCCGCGATTGGTGAAGTCGCTCAAGGCCGCTTTGGTAGCGCTGCCCAACGTGACGATTCATGAGCATTGTGAGGTCCGGGGTTTCGTCCGTGAAGGCGATACCGTACTGGGCGTGACCACGGCAGATGGCGACGTACTGGGCGATCAAGTGATCCTGACCGCAGGTGCCTGGAGCGGGGAGTTGCTCAAGACCCTTGGTCTGGAACTGCCCGTCGAGCCGGTAAAAGGCCAGATGATCCTCTACAAGTGCGCAGCGGATTTTCTGCCGAGCATGGTCCTGGCCAAGGGCCGTTATGCGATTCCGCGTCGTGACGGGCATATCCTGGTAGGCAGTACCCTTGAGCATGAAGGCTTCGACAAGACTCCTACAAATACGGCGTTGGAAAGCCTCAAGGCCTCGGCGGTTGAATTGATCCCGGCCCTGGCCAATGCCGAAGTGGTCGGCCATTGGGCAGGGCTGCGCCCCGGTTCACCTGATGGCATTCCCTTTATTGGGCCGCTGGCTGGGTTCGCGGGCCTGTGGCTGAACTGCGGGCATTATCGCAACGGATTAGTGCTGGCCCCGGCGTCCTGCCACTTGCTGGCGGATCTGTTGTTGGGGCGTGAGCCGATTATTGATGCGCGGCCATATAGCCCAAGTAGCCGTATCTCCTGAACATCCATTGTGGGAGCGGGTCGGTGGGCAAGTGAATTCTGTGGGAGCGAATTCATTCGCGAATGCGATGGTGAAGTGCGCCCCAAAAGTTGGACGGGTGTCCAACTTCTGGGGCGCACTTCAATGGATCAGACGACAGATTTGTATCGAATGTACTGGCCTCTTCGCGAATGAACTCGCTCCCACAGAGTAATAAGCCTGCGTGAGTGCAGTGCTCAATCCAGCCCCAGTTTCTTCAGCCGATAACGCATCGACCTGAACGTCAGGTTCAGTCGTTGCGCGGCGGCGGTGCGGTTCCAGCGGGTTTCTTCCAGGGCTTGCAGGATCAGCTTGCGCTCGATGCTTTCCAGGTAGTCTTCCAGGTTGTCGATATCGGCGAGGTTGTGCTCGCCCTGTTCGGCTGAGCGAGTGGTTTCGGCCAGGCGCAGGTCGCTGGCGTCGATCTGGTCGTTTTCGCACAGGGTGTAGGCCCGTTCGAGCATGTTTTCCAGTTCCCGCACATTGCCGGGGAAACGGTAGCCCTTGAGGGTTTCCAGGGCCTGGGGATGCAGTTGGGCCAACGGTTGCCCGGAGTTGTCGGCCAGGCGCTGCAAGACGCTGCTCGACAGCTGCTCGATATCCTCACGACGTTCGCGCAATGACGGTACGCGCAGTTCGATGACGTTCAGCCGGTAGTACAAGTCCTGGCGGAAGCGCCCGGCGGCCACTTCGGCACTCAGGTCCTTGTGGGTGGCGCAGAGAATTCGTACGTCGACGACCGTCTCCTGCTGACCGCCAATGCTGCGTATGGACTTCTCCTGAATCGCCCGCAGCAACTTGACCTGCATGGCCAGGGGCAGATCGGCCACTTCATCCAGAAACAGCGTGCCGCCATTGGCCGCCTGAAACAGCCCTGGCTTGTCTTCATGGGCGCCGGTGAAGCTGCCTTTACGATGGCCGAAGAACTCGCTTTCCATCAATTCTGTGGGAATCGCGCCGCAGTTGACCGGAATAAACAGACGATCGACACGCGGGCCTTGTTCGTGGATCAGGCGTGCGACCAGTTCCTTGCCGCTGCCCGATTCGCCGCTGATATAGATCGGCGCCTGGCTGCGCGCCAGCTTGCCGATCTGTTTGCGCAAGGCGCGCATTGGCGGCGAATCGCCCAGCAGGCGGCTGTCGATGCTGCGCTCTGCGTTGGCGCTTGGGTGCAGGCGCAGGGCGCTGCCGATCAATTCACGCAGGCGGCCCAGGTCCACCGGCTTGGTCACGAAGTCAAAGGCCCCGGCCTTGAGGGCGTGGATGGCGGTGTCGAGGTTGCCGTGGGCGGTGATCATCGCCACGGGCACCTGCGGGTGGCGCTGCTGGATATGCTGCACCAGTTCCAGACCGTTGCCGTCAGGCAGGCGCATGTCGGTCAGGCACAGGTCGAACGCTTCCCGCGCCAGCCAGTCATGGGCCTCCCGGACGTTGCGCGCACTGCGGGTATCGAGCTTCATGCGCCCCAGGGTGATCTCCAGGAGTTCGCGAATGTCCGGCTCGTCGTCGACTATCAGGATTTTTTGCCGTTGGCTCATGTTCAACTCAATTTGAACGGATGGGCGAAGGTGATGCGCAGACAACTGCCGCCACCTTCCCGAAATGTGTAGTCCAGATTGGCCTGGTTGCTTTCGCAGAGTTCACGCGACAGATACAGGCCCAAACCGGTGCCTTTGCTTTCGGTGGTGAAGAAGGGTTCGAAAATCTTGCTCAGATGCTCGCTGGGCACGCCGGCGCCGTCATCGAGCACTTCCAGTACGGGCAGCTCGCTTAGTGGAGCATGAAACAGCCTGATCCATACCTGCGCCAGGTCATGACGCTTGCCACTGTGATGCAAGCCGTTGTCGACCAGATTGCTCATGATCTGGTTGAGCTGTTCCGGGTCCATGCGTGTTGTCAGGCTGCCGGGGCCGATATCGGTGTGCAAGCGTTTATTGGCCGCAGCCGAACTGCGAAAGCTGCTGACGAACTCTTCCAGCCAGGTTTTCAGATCCAGTAGTTGCGGTGCCGACTCGCTACGGCGGGACAACTGCAGGACGTTTTCAATCACGACATTCACGCGTCGCGATTGATCTTGAATGATCTGGCCCAGGCGTTGGTCAGGTGCGGTCAGCTCTTGCGACTCATTGAGCAGTTGCGCGGCATGGCTTATCGCCCCCAGAGGATTGCGAACTTCATGGGCGATGCCGGCGGTCAGGCGACCCAGAGCGGCAAGCTTGAGTTGCTGGGCCTGGTGGGCGATCTGTGACAGGTCTTCAAGAAAAATCAGGGTCTGGCGCTGATCGCCGCGATTGAGGGGGAGGAAGCTGGGCTGCAGGATCGGCCCCGACAGGGACGTGGGAACGCTGCGCGGTGGCAGGATCGGATTGATCAACCACTGGCGCAGGCGTTCGACCAGCAGTGGCGAATAGTTATCGATGGTTTCGCCGATCAGATGCTCGTGGCCGAGCAGGTTCAGGGCGCTCTGGTTGGCCAGCAGCACCTGGCGCTTGGCATTGAGCACCAGGATGCCGGTGCGCATGCGCTGCAGGATAAGGGCATTGAGTTCTTCGAGATTATCGACATCGTCGGCGCGTTGCTGGGCCAGGGCTTCGGTGACATGCAGGCGACCGGTCAGGGCCTGGACCAGCAGGGCGGCGGCAAAACACAGGGCGCCGAGCGAGCCGGCCTGTACGTAATAGGTGGAGGAGGTCGCGCTGCTGGCGGTGCTGAAGCTTATATAAAAGGTCAGGTAGATGATGCCGATGGCGGAAATGGCAGCAATCAGCAGGCCGATACGGCCGCGCAGCAAGACGTTACTGATGGCGACCGAGGCAATCAGCAGGTTGCCGATGCCGCTGGGCGGACCGCCACCGGCATAGAACAGCGCCGACAGCATTAACGCATCGGCCATGGCCAGGCTGAACACCTGGGCCTGGCGCACGGGGCGGTCGAGCAGGGCCACGACCATGATGTTGAACACCAGATACAGCCAGCAACCCGCGCGGAACAGGTCCTGGTTGGCCATCTGCAACAGTTGCGAGTCAAGGCTGGTCGTGGCCAGCACCACCAGCATGGTGCCGATGGTCAGGCGATACAGGTTGTACAGCCGCAGCACACGCTGCGCCAGCGCACTGCCGAGGGACAGGGTCTCAGTGGTCACGTGCTGCCGGGCCTTGCAGCCGATGGGTTTCGCTGCAATACCACTGCTGCTCCTGACTCAGGGCGCGGTCACGGGGCAGGTGCACGCCGCAGTGGGCGCAGCGCACCATCGGCGTGGCTGCGATCTCGGGGGGCTCGGGCTTGGGGCGTGGGGCGGGAGGATTGATCAGGCGTTTGATGAACCATACGGCTGCCGCGATCAACGCGACCCACATAATTAAGCGAACCATGACTACCAGCTTAGTGAACGAAGACTTGCCAGTGTAGCCAAGGAGCCATCAGCGTGACAGGGGGATTGCAACAGGATGATCCGGCACAAGAAGAGCGAAAGCGCTGGTTGTAAATTGTGAGAGCGGATTTATCCGCGAATGCGGTATTTCAGGCAATGAATCTCGATTGGCTGGACTGACCTCTTCGCGAATGAATTCGCTCCCACAGTAGTGGGTGAATATCATCGGATCTGTGGGAGCGGATTGATCCGCGAAGGGGCCAGCACATCCAACACATTGGCGGCGTCAGGATTAAGCTTTCGCGAATGAATTCGCTCCCACAGTAGTGCGTGAATATCGTCGGATCTGTGGGAGCGGATTCATCCGCGAAGGGGCAGCTCTGGCTTCACAGCAAACATAGAATCTCCCACAGAATCACTTTCACCGAATTCGCCCCATAAAAAAACGCATGACCCGGGAAGGTCATGCGTTTTTGAGTGCAGCGATTAAGCGGGTATCAGTCAAAAATACCCAGCGTCATATAGCTGAACCAGGAACGGCTCTTGCTGTTGCCCTCGGCTTCATGGTTCTGCTCGTCGATCTCGGACTGATTTTCTGGCAGCAGGTCAGCCGGGATTGCATCCTTGGCGTCCTGATATTGCTTCATCACGTCCTGGTTGGCACGGGTTTCACCCGGCGGCAGTGGCGGATTGCTTTCGATCAGGCCCAGGGTCGCCCGGGTCAGCCACGAACGGTTGTCGACATCGGCAACGCGTGGTGTGAACTTGCCATCTTCCAGTTGTGGATGATTCGGGAAGTTGGTCTTGAGCACTTCCAGGCTGGTCGCGGCCAGGTCGTCCAGATGCAGGCGCTGGTAGGACTCGACCATCACCGCCAGACCGTCGCCGACCGACGGCGTTTCCTGGAAGTTTTCCACGACGTAACGACCACGGTTGGCCGCGGCTACATAGGCCTGACGGGTCAGGTAGTAGTCGGCCACGTGAATTTCGTAGGAGGCCAGCAGGTTGCGCAGGTAAATCATGCGCTGCTTGGCGTCCGGTGCGTAGCGGCTGTTCGGATAGCGGCTGGTCAGTTGGGCGAACTCGTTGAACGAGTCGCGGGCGGCACCCGGGTCACGCCTGGTCTGGTCCAGCGGCAGGAAGCGCGCCAGCAGGCCAACGTCCTGGTCGAACGAGGTCAGGCCTTTCATATAGTAGGCGTAGTCGACGTTCGAGTGCTGGGGGTGCAGGCGGATGAAGCGTTCGGCAGCAGCCTTGGCAGCTTCCGGCTCACCGTTCTTGTAGTTGGAATAAATCAGTTCCAGCTGTGCCTGATCGGCATAACGGCCGAACGGATAGCGCGACTCCAGGGCCTTGAGCTTTTCAGTGGCGCTGTTGAAGCTGCTATTACCCAGGTCGGCCTGCGCCTGCTGGTACAGCTCGACTTCGCTGAGGTTTTCGTCGATGACTTCTTTCTTCGACGAACAGGCCGCGGTAAGTGCGAGGATGGCGATCAGCAGCAGGTGTTTCACTTGCATGGCGGCTTGCGTCCCTATAACGGTCGCTGTCTTGGGCGTGACCGTCCTGTTATGATGAGCGCCCCGTGGAACCCCCGGGGCAAAAGACGCCGTATTTAACCACAAGCGTGCAGCCGAAACCTAGGCTGACACCGCCTTCTAGTCTGAGCATGTCCGAGAATATAGAACTCCGCGCAGAGGTGCCGTCCGAATTGGGCGGTCAACGCCTCGATCAAGTCGCCGCACAATTATTCGCAGAGCACTCGCGCTCGCGCCTTTCCGCCTGGATCAAGGACGGTCGTCTGACTGTCGATGGAGGTGTATTGCGCCCGCGTGACATCGTGCACGGCGGCGCCATCCTGCAACTTACCGCGGAGCAGGAAGCTCAGGGCGAGTGGGTTGCCCAGGATATCGAACTGGATATCGTCTACGAAGACGACCAGATCCTGGTCATCAACAAGCCGGCCGGCCTGGTTGTGCATCCGGCTGCCGGGCACGCTGACGGCACCTTGCTCAATGCCCTGCTGCACCATGTGCCGGATATCGTCAATGTGCCCCGCGCCGGTATCGTCCATCGCCTGGACAAGGACACCACCGGTTTGATGGTGGTGGCCAAGACTATCCAGGCCCAGACCCAGCTGGTCGCGCAACTGCAGAAACGCAGCGTCAGCCGTATCTACGAGTGCATCGTGATCGGCGTGGTGACCTCGGGCGGCAAGATCGACGCGCCTATTGGTCGCCACGGTCAGCAGCGCCAGCGCATGGCGGTGATGGAAGGCGGCAAGCCGGCCGTCAGCCATTACCGTGTGCTGGAGCGTTTCCGTTCCCACACCCATGTGCGGGTCAAGCTTGAAACCGGCCGTACTCACCAGATTCGGGTGCACATGGCCCACGTCAACTATCCCCTGGTAGGCGATCCGGCCTATGGCGGCCGTTTCCGTATCCCGCCTGCGGCCAGTGCGACCATGGTCGATTCGCTGAAAACGTTCCCGCGTCAGGCGCTGCATGCGCGTTTCCTGGAACTGGATCATCCGACCACCGGTCAGCGCATGAGCTGGGAATCGCCGCTGCCTGATGATTTCGTCTGGCTGCTGTCGCTGCTGAAACAGGACCGTGAGGCGTTCATCGGGTGAATGACTGGCTGATTCCTGACTGGCCCGCTCCGGCGACCGTCAAATCGCTCATCACCACCCGGACGGGCGGCGTCAGCGTCGCGCCGTTCGACAGCTTCAATCTGGGCGATCATGTCGATGATCAGCCCGAGTCCGTCGCCGCCAATCGCCTGCATCTGACCTCGCACCTGCACGTGCAGCCTGCGTGGCTGCGTCAGGTCCATGGCGTAACGGTGGTCGAGGCCGATCCGGCGGTTGTCGTCGACGCCGACGCCAGCTGGACCGCTACCCCCGGCATTGCCTGTACCATCATGACCGCCGATTGCCTGCCTGCGTTGTTCTGCGACCGCGCCGGTACTCGCGTGGCCGCTGCCCATGCCGGTTGGCGCGGGCTGGCGGCTGGTGTGCTGGAAGCGGCTGCCGACAGTTTGCAGGTCGAGGCCGGCGAGATCATGGTCTGGCTTGGCCCGGCCATTGGCCAGCCCTCGTTCGAGGTGGGCGGCGAAGTCTTCGAAACCTTCGTCTCACAGCACCCGCAAACCGCTGAAGCTTTTATCCCCAGCGTCAATGCCGGACGTTTCATGGCTGATATCTATGCCCTGGCGCGCCTGCGTCTGGCAGCCCATGGGGTGAAGGCTGTCTATGGCGGTGGCCTGGATACCTTCAACGATCCGCGCTTTTATTCCTACCGCCGTGCTCCCCGCACCGGTCGTTTTGCCTCTCTTATCTGGCTCGAACAGGCCTGATTGCTTCAGGCCAGCTAAGCTCGCTTCACGAGTACCATGACTTGAGTCAACTAACCCGTGCTTGAATCTCGCAGAATCGGCCGCATCTAACGGGCTATCTGGCAGGTTTTCTTTACAGGTGTGTCCATCGCTCCGGCCTGCTCAATAGGAAGGTGACCAATGCGTATTGACCGTTTGACAAGCAAGCTGCAACTGGCTTTATCCGATTCTCAGTCCCTGGCGGTGGGCCATGACCATCCCGCCATTGAACCCGCACATTTGATGCAGGCCTTGCTTGATCAGCAGGGCGGCACCATCAAGCCGCTGCTGTTGCAGGTCGGCTTTGACGTCAACAGCCTGCGCAAGGAGTTGACCAAAGAACTCGATCAGATGCCGAAAATCCAGAATCCTACCGGTGACGTGAATATGTCTCAGGATCTGGCGCGTCTGCTCAACCAGGCTGACCGTCTGGCGCAGCAAAAAGGTGATCAGTTCATTTCCAGCGAGCTGGTATTGCTCGCGGCCATGGACGAAAACAGCAAGATGGGCAAATTGTTGCTGGGGCAGGGCGTGAGCAAGAAAGCCCTGGAAAACGCCATCAGCAACCTGCGCGGCGGCGAGGCGGTCAATGATGCCAATGTCGAGGAGTCGCGCAAGGCTCTGGACAAATACACCGTCGACCTGACCAAGCGCGCCGAAGAGGGCAAGCTCGACCCGGTGATCGGCCGCGATGACGAAATTCGCCGGACCATTCAGGTGCTGCAACGCCGCACCAAAAACAACCCGGTGCTGATCGGCGAACCCGGCGTGGGCAAGACCGCCATTGCCGAGGGCCTGGCCCAGCGCATCATTAATGGTGAAGTGCCGGATGGCTTGAAGGGCAAGCGCCTGCTGTCCCTGGACATGGGCTCGTTGATCGCCGGGGCCAAGTTCCGCGGCGAGTTCGAGGAGCGCCTCAAATCCCTGCTCAACGAACTGTCCAAGCAGGAAGGCCAGATCATCCTGTTCATCGACGAATTGCACACCATGGTCGGCGCCGGTAAAGGCGAGGGTTCCATGGACGCAGGCAACATGCTCAAGCCAGCGTTGGCCCGTGGCGAGCTGCATTGTGTCGGCGCGACCACCCTCAACGAATACCGTCAATATATAGAGAAGGACGCAGCCCTCGAACGGCGCTTCCAGAAAGTCCAGGTCGACGAGCCGAGCGAAGAAGACACCATTGCTATCCTGCGTGGCCTCAAGGAGCGCTACGAGGTCCACCATAAAGTGGCAATTACCGACGGCGCGATCATCGCTGCGGCCAAGCTCAGCCACCGCTATATCACCGACCGCCAGTTGCCGGACAAGGCCATCGACCTGATCGACGAAGCGGCCAGCCGCATCCGCATGGAAATCGACTCCAAGCCGGAAGTGCTCGATCGTCTGGAGCGCCGTCTGATTCAGCTCAAGGTTGAATCCCAGGCGTTGAAGAAAGAAAGCGACGAAGCGGCGAAAAAACGTCTGGAGAAACTTCAGGAAGAAATCGTACGCCTGGAGCGGGAATATTCCGACCTTGAAGAAATCTGGACCTCGGAAAAAGCCGAGGTGACCGGCTCGGCGCAGATCCAGCAGAAAATCGAACAGTCCCGTCAGGAACTGGAAGCGGCGCGCCGTCGTGGCGACCTGAACCGCATGGCCGAGTTGCAGTACGGGGTCATCCCGGACCTGGAACGCAGCCTGCAGATGGTCGACCAGCACGGCAAGCCGGAAAACCAGTTGCTGCGCAGCAAGGTAACCGAGGAAGAAATCGCCGAAGTGGTGTCCAAATGGACCGGTATTCCGGTCTCCAAGATGCTCGAAGGCGAGCGTGACAAGCTGCTGAAAATGGAAAGCCTGCTCCACCAGCGTGTGATTGGTCAGAACGAAGCGGTGGTGGCGGTGGCCAACGCAGTACGGCGCTCCCGTGCCGGGCTGTCCGACCCGAACCGGCCAAGCGGCTCGTTCCTGTTCCTTGGTCCGACCGGCGTCGGTAAGACCGAGCTGTGCAAGGCCCTGGCCGAGTTCCTGTTCGACACCGAAGAGGCCATGGTGCGTATCGATATGTCCGAATTCATGGAGAAACATTCCGTGGCCCGGTTGATCGGTGCTCCACCCGGCTATGTCGGCTACGAAGAAGGCGGTTATCTGACCGAAGCGGTACGGCGCAAGCCTTACTCGGTGATCCTGCTCGATGAGGTCGAGAAGGCCCACCCGGACGTATTCAACATCCTGCTGCAGGTGCTGGAAGACGGTCGTCTGACCGACAGCCATGGTCGCACGGTGGATTTCCGCAATACCGTGATCGTCATGACCTCCAACTTGGGCTCTGCGCAGATTCAGGAGTTGGTCGGTGATCGTGAAGCGCAGCGCGCAGCGGTGATGGATGCCGTGGGTTCGCACTTCCGTCCGGAGTTCGTCAACCGTATCGACGAAGTGGTGGTGTTCGAGCCGTTGGGACGTGAGCAGATCGCCGGTATCACCGAGATCCAGCTGGGCCGCCTGCGCAGCCGCCTGACCGAACGCGATCTGAGCATGACTCTGAGCCAGGAGGCCATGGATATGCTGATTGCGATTGGCTACGACCCGGTCTACGGCGCACGTCCGCTCAAGCGCGCCATCCAGCGCTGGATCGAGAACCCGCTGGCGCAATTGATCCTGTCGGGCAACTTCGAGCCAGGCACCAGCATCACCGGTACCGTGGTCGACGACGAGATCGTGTTTGCCTGAGGGCGATGAGAGGGAGGGGCTTTGGCCCCTCCCGTCACGCGTACACAATCGGTTGAATTGGAACAAGGCCCGTAGGAGCTGCCGAAGGCTGCGAGTGTGGTGTGACAGGTAAACCCCCTTCGCAGCCTTCGGCAGCTCCTGCTTATATAGAAGGCATCGCCCCAACCCCTCGATTTTGCACCCCCGACCGGCAATCGAAAAAAAAATCGCAAATCATTGTCTTAAAAGCAATTTAGAGGGTTGACACCTGTTTTTGAAAATGTAGAATAGCGCGCCTCAGAGACGTGAACGTAGCGATACAGACAGGTCGAAGAGGCTGAATTAATTCAGAAACAACGAGTTAGCTCAGCGCAGTAGATGTACCGGTTACAGCTGAAATCTAATAGTTCCGCGATAGCTCAGTTGGTAGAGCAAGTGACTGTTAATCACTGGGTCCCTGGTTCGAGTCCAGGTCGTGGAGCCA
>NZ_JBGLYM010000036.1:0-50703 GCF_047303955.1 Pseudomonas sp. Pseusp88
GGCTTTAGCCGGGAAGACGTCTTCCCGGCTAAAGCCGGTCTCTCAGGGTTTCAGGTGTTGTGCTCGGCCTTGTAAACCTTCAGTGCATCCAGCCGCTCTACTTTAAGCGCCTCGCCCAATTCCTGCCCCTTCAAACCCTTCTCCAGCAACGGTTGCACCGAGACCGCCCGGGCGGCCAAGGCGGCGCTACGCAGGTATTCGGCCTGGGGATAACTGCGCTCCTCGAAACCATCGCGACCTCGGGCATCCATCTCGCAGGCGACGATAAACTCCTCGAAACGCTGGGGGCGGCGATAGACGTCAAAGCTTTGCAGCAGTTCCAGCAGCGTCGAGGGCTTGAGTTCCAATGCGCGGTGGGCGTGGGTGTGGTACTGGCAGACCAATAGCGCCAGCTCCTGGCAATCCCGCGGCACCTTGAAGCGCTCATTGACGGCTTTTACCAGGCGCAAACCTTTGTGCTCATGGGCGATATGTCTTGGCCATTCGGCTTCGGGTGTCAGCCCTTTGCCCAGGTCATGTACCAGGCAGGCCCAGCGCACGCTCAAAGGTTGCTTGAAGCGCGCTGACTGCGCCAATACGCTGAGTACATGGGTGCCGGTATCGATTTCCGGGTGGTGGGCGGCAGGCTGAGGCACGCCAAACAGGGCGTCGACTTCTGGTAGCAACTCCTTGAGCGCACCGCAATCACGCAGGACCTGAATGAAGACCTCGGGGTGCCCTTCCATCAGTGCCCGGGAAATTTCTTTCCAGCAGCGCTCCGGGGTCAGGGCCTGGAGTTCGCCTGATTCGCTGAGCTGGCGCATCAGTTCAAGGGTTTCGGGAGCGATGCGGAAACCGTCGGCGGCATAGCGCGCGGCGAAGCGTGCGACTCGCAGTACTCGCAGGGGATCTTCGGCGAACGCCGGGGATACGTGGCGTAAAATGCGCGCTTCCAGATCCTGCTGACCATGATAGGGGTCGGTCAGGTTGCCGTCTTTATCCTCGGCCATGGCATTGATG
Source organism: Pseudomonas sp. Pseusp88 (assembly GCF_047303955.1). Classification (NCBI taxonomy): domain Bacteria; kingdom Pseudomonadati; phylum Pseudomonadota; class Gammaproteobacteria; order Pseudomonadales; family Pseudomonadaceae; genus Pseudomonas; species Pseudomonas sp. Pseusp88. Next base: position 1,000 of record NZ_JBGLYM010000036.1, read on the forward strand.
GTCAGGTCGCGGCGGATCAGATCCTGTTCAAGGGTTACTTCGGGGCTGGCATGGAACACGAAGCCCCCGTAACCCTTGCCGCTCTTGCGTTCGGTGCGCGCCAGGGCGTGTTCTTCGCCTGTCAGCGGGTGGAGGAAAACCGGAAAATCAGTACCGACGGGGCGGTAGCCTTTGATCAGCATTTCTTCGGTGGTGGCGCCCACCACAACCCAGTCGATATCAGTGACCGGTTTACCCAGCAGGCGATCGCGTACGGCACCGCCAACTTTATAAATCTGCATAAAAAACCTCCGTGAGGACGACAGGATAAACCTTGCGTCGCCTTCAGGGAGGTTAAAACCGGATGATGACCCGATATCGTTCGGGCCATCGACTCAGGCCCTAGAGGTGAACAACCGCCAGATCGAGCCGGGGATATTCACTGTCGGGGTGCTCGCTTCTCGGTGGGACATGATGAGTCTTCATCACTTGATCGCCTTGCAGGGTCTCCAGATGGATGTCGAAGCCCCAGAGGCGGTGCAGGTGCTTGAGCACTTCGTCTGTGGAGTCTCCCAGGGGTTTGCGGTCATGTTGCTGATGGCGCAGGGTCAGCGAGCGGTCGCCGCGGCGGTCGATGCTGTAAATCTGCACGTTGGGTTCACGGTTGCCGAGGTTGTATTGGGCGGCGAGGGTTTCGCGAATGGTGCGATAGCCGGGTTCATCGTGAATGGCCGGTACGATCAGGTCATCCTTTTGATCATCGTCCATGATGCTGAACAGCTTGAGGTCACGAATGACCTTGGGCGACAGGTACTGGAGGATGAAGCTTTCGTCCTTGAAGCTGCTCATGGCGAACTTGATGGTGGCCAGCCAGTCGCCACCGGCGATGTCCGGGAACCAGCGGTAATCTTCCTCGGTTGGTTTCTCACAGATGCGGCGGATGTCCTGGTACATGGCAAACCCCAGGGTGTAGGGGTTGATCCCGCTGTAATAGGGGCTGTCAAAGCCGGGCTGGTAGATCACGCTGGTGTGGGAGGTAAGGAACTCCATCATGAAGCCGTCGGTGACCAGGCCTTCGTCGTAGAGGTCGTTCATCAAGGTGTAGTGCCAGAACGTGGCCCAACCTTCGTTCATTACCTGAGTCTGGCGCTGCGGGTAGAAGTACTGCGCGATCTTGCGCACGATGCGCACCACTTCGCGCTGCCAGGGCTCCAGCAACGGGGCGTGCTTCTCGATGAAGTAGAGGATGTTCTCCTGTGGCTCCGACGGGAAGCGGGCGTTGTCTTCCTTGCTGTTCTTGTCAGCGCTTTTCGGAATGGTGCGCCACAGGTCGTTGATCTGCTTCTGCAAGTGCTCTTCACGGTCTTTCTGCCGGCGCCGTTCTTCTTCGGCGGAGATCGGATAAGGCCGTTTGTAACGGTCGACGCCGTAGTTCATCAGGGCGTGGCAGGAATCGAGCAGGTCTTCCACGGCGTCGATGCCATGGCGTTCTTCGCACTGCATGATGTACTGCTTGGCGAACACCAGGTAATCGATGATCGAACTGGCGTCGGTCCAGGTGCGGAACAGGTAGTTGCCCTTGAAGAAGCTGTTGTGCCCGTAGCAGGCATGGGCCACTACCAGGGCCTGCATGCAGATGGTGTTTTCTTCCATCAGGTAGGCGATGCAGGGATCTGAGTTGATGACGATCTCGTAGGCCAGCCCCATCTGGCCTCGTGAGTAGGATTTTTCGGTGCTAAGGAAGTGTTTGCCGTAGGACCAGTGGTGATAACCAAGAGGCATACCCACCGAGGCGTAGGCATCCATCATCTGCTCGGCCGTAATGACTTCAATCTGGTTGGGATAGGTATCCAGGGCATAACGCTCGGCGATACGGCTGATTTCGCGGTCGTAGGCCTGGATCAGTTCGAATGTCCACTCGGAACCCGTGGAGAGGGGTTGGCGTTTCTGCTCTCTAGCGGTCATGTCACTAACCTGCGCTGGAAGAGTTCACGGAATACCGGATAGATATCACCGGCAGAGACCAGCTGTTGCTGGGCGAAGGTGTCGGCGAAGGCTTCGCCGATACGCTCGTATTCGAACCATAACGCCTGATGTTCGCGGGGCGTGATTTCCACGTAGGTGTAGTACTGCACGAACGGCATGATCTGCTTGATCAGAATGTCGCGGCAGATCGGTGAGTCGTCGTTCCAGTTGTCACCGTCGGAGGCCTGGGCGGCATAGATGTTCCAGTCGCTGGCCGGGTAGCGTTCAGCCATGATTTCCTGCATCAGTTTCAAGGCGCTGGAAACGATGGTGCCGCCGGTTTCCCGTGAATAGAAGAATTCCTCTTCGTCGACTTCCCGGGCACTGGTGTGATGGCGGATAAACACCACTTCGATCTTGTCGTAGTTTCGCTTGAGAAACAGGTACAGCAGGATGAAGAAGCGCTTGGCGATATCCTTGGTCGCCTGGGTCATGGAGCCGGAAACGTCCATCAGACAGAACATCACCGCCTTGGAGCTGGGGTTGGGTTGCTTGACCAGCAGGTTGTACTTGAGGTCGAAGGTGTCCAGGTAAGGCACGCGACGGATACGCGCCTTCAAGCGTTCGATTTCGCTCTCAAGTTCCTGAATATCGCCGAAGTTGTCCGGTTCTTCGCGTTTCAGGCGATCCAGTTCGCTTACCGCTTCCTTGAGTTTGCCACGGCTGCTGCCTGACAGGGCGATGCGCCGGGCATGGGCCGAGCGCAGGGTGCGGATAATATTGATACGGGCCGGGTTGCCTTCGTTACTGATACCGGCACGCACGGTCTTGAAGGTTTCGGTGCCGACCAGGTTGCGTTTGACCAGGTTGGGCAGTTCCAGGTCCTCGAACATGAACTCAAGAAACTCTTCCTGAGTGATCTGGAAGACAAACTCGTCCATGCCTTCGCCGGAGTTGCTCGCCTTGCCCGCGCCCTTGCCACCACCGCCACCTTGCGGACGGGCGATGTGTTCGCCAGTGGTGAATTCCTTGTTGCCGGGGTGGACGACGGTCTGCTTGCCACCGCGGCCATGATGAAGCACCGGCTCATCGATATCGCGACCGGGAATGCTGATCTGCTCGCCATGCTCCATATCGGTAATGGAGCGGCGGCTGACGGCTTCTTCGACTGCTTTCTTGATGTGGTCACGGTAGCGGCGCAAGAAGCGCTGACGGTTTACCGTGCTCTTGTTCTTGCCATTGAGGCGTCGGTCGATCACATAGCTCATCTGGAGCCCTCCGGGCAGCTTCCAGTTACAAGCTTCAAGCTGCAAGCCTGAAGCTCACAAAGCAAGCGGTGGCATAACCTGAGCCTCAAGCGCGCCTAAGGCCCGCTTGAGGCTTGTAGCTTGCCGCTTGCCGCTGCCTTTACTGCGACTTCCGAACGCGCAGGTACCACTCGGAGAGCAGTCGCACCTGCTTATCGGTATAGCCTCGTTCGACCATCCTGGTAACAAAGTCGTTGTGTTTCTGCTGGTCCTCTTTGCTGGCCTTGGCGTTAAAGCTGATGACCGGCAGCAAGTCCTCGGTGTTGGAGAACATTTTCTTCTCGATCACCACCCGCAGCTTCTCGTAGCTGAGCCAGGTCGGATTCTTGCCGTTGTTGTTGGCGCGGGCACGCAACACGAAATTGACGATTTCGTTGCGGAAATCCTTCGGATTGCTGATCCCGGCCGGTTTTTCGATTTTCTCCAGTTCTTCGTTCAGAGCCACGCGATTGAGGATCTCACCGGTTTCCGGATCACGGTATTCCTGATCCTGAATCCAGAAATCTGCGTACAGCACGTAGCGGTCGAAGATGTTCTGACCGTATTCGCTGTAGGACTCCAGGTAGGCGGTCTGTATTTCCTTGCCGATGAACTCGATGTAGCGCGGTGCCAGGTACTCCTTGATGAAGCGCAGATAGCGCTCGCGGGTTTCGGCCTGGAATTGCTCCTGCTCGATCTGCTGTTCCAGTACATAGAGCAGATGTACCGGGTTGGCGGCGATTTCATGCGGGTCGAAGTTGAAGACCTTGGACAGGATCTTGAACGCAAAACGAGTGGAAAGACCGTTCATGCCTTCGTCGACGCCGGCGCTGTCGCGGTATTCCTGAATCGATTTGGCCTTTGGATCGGTGTCTTTGAGGTTTTCGCCGTCGTACACCCGCATTTTCGAGTAGATATTCGAGTTTTCCGGTTCTTTCAGGCGCGACAGCGTGGTGAACTGCGCCAGCATTTTCAGGGTGTCCGGCGCGCAATGAGCCTTGGAAAGGGAACTGTTGAACAGCAGCTTGTCGTAGATCTTGATCTCGTCGCTGACGCGCAGGCAGTACGGCACCTTGACGATGTAGATCCGGTCGATGAAAGCCTCGTTGTTCTTGTTGTTACGGAAGCTGTGCCATTCCGATTCGTTGGAGTGGGCCAGCAGGATGCCGTTGAAGGGGATCGCGCCCAGGCCTTCGGTACTGTTGTAGTTGCCTTCCTGGGTGGCGGTGAGCAGTGGGTGCAGCACCTTGATCGGCGCCTTGAACATCTCGACGAATTCCATCAGGCCCTGGTTGGCCCGGCACAATGCGCCCGAATAGCTGTAGGCGTCGGCGTCGTTCTGTGGGAATTCTTCGAGCTTGCGGATATCAACCTTGCCGACCAGGGCGGAAATGTCCTGGTTGTTCTCGTCGCCCGGCTCGGTCTTGGCCACAGCGATCTGGTTGAGGATCGATGGATAGAGTTTGACCACCTTGAACTGGCTGATGTCGCCCCCGAACTCAGCCAGGCGTTTGGTCGCCCAGGGCGACATGATGGTGCTCAGGTAGCGGCGCGGAATACCGAAGTCTTCTTCGAGAATCGCGCCATCTTCCGTGGCATTGAACAGACCCAGGGGCGATTCAAAGACCGGCGAGCCCTTGATGGCGTAGAAGGGTACTTTTTCAATCAGTTGTTTGAGTTTTTCAGCCAGAGACGACTTACCACCGCCGACCGGGCCAAGCAGGTAGAGGATCTGTTTCTTTTCTTCCAGGCCTTGGGCGGCATGGCGGAAATACGAGACGATCTGGTCGATGCATTCTTCCATGCCATGGAAGTCCGCAAAGGCCGGATAGCGCCGGATGACCTTGTTGGAGAAGATTCGAGAAAGACGCGAGTTGGTCGATGTGTCGAGCAACTCAGGCTCGCCAATAGCCAGCAGAAGACGTTCTGCCGCAGAGGCGTATGCGCTGCGATCCTGTTTGCAGAGCTCTAAATACTCCTGTAGCGAGAGCTCTTCCTGGCGTGTCGATTCAAAGCGTTGTTGGAAGTGGCTAAAAATACTCATGACGTCACCTCGCTCGATACGTGGAGCCGGCGGCGGATCGTCAGTCGATGCTGGCAGCAGCTGAGTATCCAGATGCCGTTTACCCCCCAGAACACCATAAAAGTAACTACCGATGACCCACGCGCCGGTGTACCGGCTCTCCCCTGATTACGGATGGCCTGAGGCTAAGGATAGTTCGGAATCGCAAAGATAAAGAAGGGATGAGCGATAACTCTGGCCGACCGCTGGTCAGTTCGAGCGCGAACCCGCGTAGTACGCGGGATCGAGGGGCATAAATTTTTTTTGGATCAGCTTTGCGAAGTTTCGGTTGGGAAGGTGGACTTCCACAGCTCGAATCCGCCATCGATGCTGTAGACATCGGAGAAACCCTGGCCTACCAGGTAGGCCGCAGCCTGCTGGCTGGAATTGCCGTGATAGCAGACGACGAGCAGAGGCTTGTCCAGGTCGGCTTCTCGGATGAAGTCGGCGATCGAGTGATTATCCAGATGATGTGAGTCCGGAATGTGATTGCCGGCAAACGTCTGGGCGTCGCGCACATCCACGACAACGGCGCCGTTTTCGCGCAGCTCGTGGGCTTTTTCCGGGGGAATGCGTTTGAAGTCGGTCATGGACACTGGCTCCTGAGAGGTGAGGGTGAGGCCTGGCGTCAGGGCCTGGCCGCAGGGATTGGGGAAGTCGGATCCTTTACCGGCGTGGCGTTGGCCAGGCCTTTGGCGTCACAATCGCAATGGTAACGTTCCAGGGTGTCGACATTGAGCAGGGTCATCGCCCCACCCCATACGCAGCCGGTATCCAGAGCGAACACGCCAGGTTCATCGCAGCGCCCTTCAAGGGCTGCCCAGTGGCCAAAGATGATCTTCTGGCTGCGGGTCTTGCGCTCCTTGTGCGTGAACCAGGGCGCATAGCCCGGCATGGCGGTGTCAGCGCCTTCCTTGCCCTTGAGATCGAGCTTGCCTTCCGGAGTGCAGAAACGCATGCGGGTAAAGTAGTTGGTGATAACCCGCAGACGGGTCACGCCGTGCAACTCGTTGTCCCATTTGGTCGGTTCGTTGCCGTACATGCCTTCGAGGAAGGGCTCGTACAGCAGATCGTCATGTAGTGCCGCTTCGACTTCGCCAGCCAGCTTGAGGGCTTTTTTCAGCGTCCATTGTGGTGGAATGCCGGCGTGGACCATGGCGATATCGCGGTCTGCATCGTAATGCATGAGCTTCTGCTGGCGCAGCCAGAGCAGCAGTTCACCAGCATCCGGTGCTTCAAGAACCTCGCGCAGGGTGTCGTTGCGTTTCAGGCGTTCGATCTTGCGCGCCGAGGCGAGCAGGTGCAGGTCATGATTGCCGAGTACGCAGACCAGGGAGTCGCGCATGCTGTAGAGAAAGCGCAGGGTTTCCAGGGACTGCGGGCCCCGGTTGACCAAGTCCCCTACCAGCCAGAGCCGATCCTTGCCGGGTTCGAAATGAACATGCTCGAGCAGGCATTGCAACGGTTCCAGGCAACCTTGCAGGTCGCCGACTGCATACACTGCCATCAGTGCAGCGAGCCTGGTACGGCGAGGCGGAATGGGGCAATCACGGCGTCGAAGCGTTTGCCGTCGTCAGCGAGCATCTGGTAGCTGCCCTGCATATTGCCCACCTTGGTCGTCATGACGGTGCCACTGCTGTAGGTATGGCTCTTGCCAACGCCGATCAGCGGTTGCTGACCCACGACGCCCTCACCGCGGACTTCTTCGACCTGGCCGTCACCGTTGGTGATGACCCAATGCCGCGACAACAGCTTGGCGGGCACCTCGCCACTGTTGTGCACGGTGACGGTGTAGGCGAAGGCAAAGCGGTTTTGCTCGGGCTGCGACTGTTCTGCGAGGAAGCGGGTCACGACGCTGACGTCGACCTGGTAACGGGAATCGGACATGCAGAGGGCCTTGGAAACTAATGCGAAATAATGCCGGAGATCCCGGTGCAATCAGTCTAGGACATGTATCGGAGAAAAACATTGGCCGCTACATGTCTCTCTACAGCTTATGCCGGGATCGGTTTTTCGCTCAGTTTGTCTGCCAGGCGGACAAAGGCAGCGAGGTCCAGTTGTTCGGGGCGCAGGCCACCATCGACGCCTGCGGCGGTGATTTCGTCGGCGCTGAGCAACAGTTTCAAGGTATTGCGCAGGGTTTTGCGACGCTGGTTGAACGCCTCGCGCACGACCCGTTCCAGAACACGATGGTCCTTGGCCGGATGTGGCAGTGTGGCATGGGGCACCAGGCGCACGATGGCAGAGTCCACTTTCGGCGGCGGGTTGAACGCCCCCGGGCCAACGTTGAACAGGTGTTCCACGCGGCAATGGTACTGGACCATGATCGACAGGCGACCCCAGTCACCACCACCGGGGCCTGCGGCGAGACGTTCGACCACTTCTTTCTGCAGCATGAAGTGCATGTCGTGGATCAGCGCGGCGTTGGCCAGCAGGTGAAAGATCAGCGGTGTCGAGATGTTGTACGGCAGGTTGCCGACCACGCGCAGGCTGCCTGGCGCTGCGTCGAGGCTGTTGAAGTCGAACTTGAGCGCATCACCCTGATGCAGGGAGAAGTTGGGCTTGCCGCCGAACTGGTGGTTGAGGATCGGCACCAGGTCCTTGTCCAGTTCGATTACGTCCAGGCGCGCGCCGCTGTTGAGCAGACCGGCAGTCAATGCACCCTGGCCCGGGCCGATTTCCAGCAGGCGGTCATCAGGCTTGGCGCGGATGGAGCGCAGGATCTTGTCGATCACGCCGGCGTCGTGCAGGAAGTTCTGGCCGAAGCGCTTGCGCGCCTTGTGTTGGTATTGCTCGTTCATGAATGGGTCTCGGCCATCTGGTAGGCAGTTTGCAAGGCGACGTGCAGGCTGCCGGTATCGATTCTGCCGCTGCCTGCCAGGTCCAGGGCGGTGCCATGGTCGACGGAGGTGCGGATGATCGGCAGGCCCAGGGTCACGTTGACCGCCGCGCCAAAGCCTTTGTACTTGAGCACGGGCAGGCCCTGATCGTGATACATCGCCAGCACTGCATCGCAGTGCTCCAGATACTTGGGGGTAAACAGAGTGTCTGCAGGCAACGGGCCACGCAGGTCCATGCCCTCGCTGCGCAGGCGCTCCAGGGCAGGTTCGATGATGTCGATTTCTTCGCGGCCCAGATGCCCGCCTTCACCTGCATGGGGGTTGAGCCCGCACACCAGGATACGCGGACGGGGAATGCCGAATTTGTGGACCAGATCCGCGTGAAGGATGCGTGTGACCCGTTCCAGCACCTGTGGGGTGATAGCATCGGCCACATCGCGCAGAGGCAGGTGGGTGGTCACCAGGGCGACACGCAGGTCACCGGTGGCGAGCATCATTACCACTTGTTCGGTCTGGGTCAGTTCGGCAAGAAATTCGGTATGGCCGGAGAAGGCGATGCCGCCGTCATTGATCACTCCCTTGTGCACGGGGGCGGTGATCATGCCTGTGAAGGCGCCGTCGATGCAGCCTTGGCCGGCACGGGTCAGGGTCTCCAGGACGAACGCGCCATTGGCCTTGTCCAGTTGCCCTGCCACTACGGCAGCGCGCAGCGGTGTATCCCAGACATACAGGCTGCCGGCCGGGGCTGGCAGCTCGGGCCAGGCGTCAGGGCTGACGCTCAGCAGGTTGACGGCCACGCCCAGTTGCGCGGCCCGCTCGGTGAGCAGGTCACGACTGGTAATGGCAATCAGGGGATACGGCTGCGATTCGGCGGCGATCAGCAGGCACAGGTCGGGACCTATGCCTGCGGGCTCACCGGGTGTCAGGGCGAAGCGTTTTTGTTTCACTGTGGGGCCTTGTCAGCGCCAGGCAGTTTGATTTCCACGTAGGCTTCGTCGCGAATCTGACGCAGCCAGCTTTCCAGCTCTTCGTCATATTTACGGGTACGCAGTACGTTCATCGCTTGCTGGTCACGCGCCTGGTTGGTGGCGTCAGTGGAGCGACGACCCAGGACTTCCAGGACGTGCCAGCCATATTGCGTCTGGAACGGCTTGGACAGCTGGCCTTGCGGCGTCGAATTCATGACTTCACGGAACTCGGGGACCAGGTTGGTTGGATCGACCCAGTTCATATCGCCGCCGTTAAGCGCCGAACCCGGATCTTCCGAGAAGCTCTTCGCCAGTTCGCCGAAGTCTTCGCCAGCCTCGATACGGTCGTACAGCTTCTGCGCCAGGCGCTTGGTTTCTTCTTCGCTGCGGATTTCGCTTGGCTTGATCAGGATGTGGCGCACATGCACTTCATCGCGCATCTGTGCCTGGCCTGCGCCGCCGCGTTTTTCCAGCAGTTTGATGATGATGAAGCCGGCTGGCGTGCGCGCTGGCGGAGTGACGTCACCAATGGGCATGGAACCAAGCATGTCCCCGAATGGAGGTGGCAACTGGGCCGACTTGCGCCAGCCGATATCGCCGCCATCCAGGGCGTTTTCGCTGGACGAGTTGGCAACGGCCATCTGACCGAAGTCGGCGCCGGCCTTGAGCTTGTCGTAGATGCCCTTGGCCTTGGCGGCGGCAGCCTGGATGGTCGCCGCGTTGGCGCTTTCCGGGGTGCCGATCATGATGGTGGCCAGGTGGAATTCCTGGGACAGCTGAGCCTTGCCCTGGTCGGAAGCGAGGAAGTTTTTCACTTCCTGATCCGATACCTGGATGCGGTCGGCCACCCGGCGCTGACGTACGCGGCTGATGATCATTTCCCGGCGGACCTGATCACGGGCGTCGTTGAACGAGCCGCCATCCTGAGCGATGGCCTTGCGGAACTGCTCCACTGTCATGTTATTGCGCTGAGCAATGGTGGCGATGGCCGCGTTCAATTCTTCGTCGGTAATGCGAATGCCGGAGCGTTCACCGACCTGCAATTGCAGGTTTTCCAGAATCAGGCGATCCAGCACCTGAGGTTCCAGAACGCCCGGAGGCGGCATGGCGCCACCTCGTTTGGCGAGGTTCTGTTTGACTTCGCGGGTACGCTGGTCCAACTGGCTTTTCATGATCACGTCGTTATCGACGATGGCCACGACGCTGTCGAGCGGCTGTACCGCAGCGTGAACTGCGGAACCCAGGAGTAACGCGCCCAGCAACAGCGGGCGCAGAGAATCAGAAAGCTTGGTCTTCACGTTCACGATAACCTTGGATGCCTTTGTCGAGGAAGCTCTCTACTTTGGCGCCGGTAACGCCACCAAGTCCCTTCAACACAATTTGGAGGAATATGCCGCGGTCGCCTTTTTCGTTCTGAGGGGCGTCCTGGCTGAACTCGTCATAGTCGACCCAGTAACGGCTGATCAGACGCATTTTCCAGCAGCAGTTGTCGTATTCGAAGCCACCGAAGGCTTCCAGAGTACGGTTGCGGTTGTAGTCGTATTCCCAGCGGCTGATAGCGCTCCACTGCGGCACGATGGGCCAGATGACCGAGAAGTCGTGTTGCTGGATCTTGTAGTAATCCTTGACGTAGCCTGGAGTGCCTGGAGTGCCATAGTCGCCGCCGCCCACGGTCCACTTGCCGGTGGTCTGGTCGTAACGGACCAGGTCATTGCGGTAGCGGTAGCCGAAGTTGACGATCTTGCCTGGATTGCTTTCAGGCTGGTAATGGAACATCGCGCTGCCGGAACGGGTGCTGTGGCTGTCCGGATCCCAGTTGAAGTCCGAGCTGACACGCCAGTCGCGGTCGAAGCGATATTCGTATTCCAGTGCGTAAGGCGAAACGTCGGACTGTGCGTCGGAGCGATCCTTGAAGACCACGCCTGGCAACTGGACCTTGCGATCCTTGAAGTACAACGCCTGACCGATGCTGAAGCGCTGACGCTCGAAGCCGTTGTCTTCGATCCAGCGGTTGGTCACGCCCAGCGACAGCTTGTTCTCGTCGCCGATGCGGTCGGAGCCGACGAAGCGGTTGTCACGGAACAGCGAGGCGTAGTTGAACGTGGTTTCGGCGGTATCGAAGACCGGAATGTCCGTTTGATCGACCTCAGGTACATAGAGGTAGTACGCGCGGGGTTCCAGGGTCTGGCGATAGTTGGTGCCGAACCAGTTGGTATTGCGGTCGAAGTACAGGCCGCTGTCGACGCTGGCGATAGGCACGCTGCGGCTCTGGCTGCGGTTGTACTTCTCGTCGGTCTGCAAGGTAGTCTTGCCTTCACCGTCGAGGTCCAGATCGTACTGGGTGTAGACATACTTGAGCGTTGGCTTCAGGTAACCGAAGGTCCAGTCAAGTGGCAGGCTCATCGACGGTTGCAGGTTCAGACGGTTGCCGTTGGCACGAGCCAGGCCCTGGACGTTTCGGTCCAGGCGAGGTGCCGAGAAACCATCTTCGTTGACGTAGTCGCCGTTTTTCAGGTCGCGGTCAAAGCGTACCAGCTCGGCCTGCCAGTTGAACTTCAGGCCTTCAGGCTCCCACGGCAACGCGCCGCTGAGGCTGATCTGGGGCAGGCGGTTGTAAGGCGTGATGTTGGCCACGGTCGCCAGCTTGTAGGCCTGGGCGTTGATCTGTGCCCAGACGTTGTCGCCGCGATAGGTCAGGGAGCCCTGCTGATTGACGTAGTCGGTTTTCGACACGCCGATCTGGTCTGTCTGCAAGTCCTGGAAGTAGTACGGATCGCTGATATCGGTGTAGTTGACCTGAGTCAGCCAGCGCGAGTCGAGACCGCCCTTGTGCTGCCAGTTGATCATCCAGCGGGTCTTGTCGTAGTCCGTCTGCAGCTTGCGGTCGTCGTCCTTGTCGTTCAGGTACGCGCCGCCGAACTGGCCTTCGCTGGTCTTGGTCAGGTAGCGGAATTCGCCTTCGAGCAATTCGCCGCGCTTGGCCATGAAGCGTGGATACAACGTGGCGTCGTAGTTAGGCGCCAGGTTGAAGTAGTACGGGGTGACCAGCATCAGGCCGGTCTTGCTGCCGGTGCCGATGGTCGGCGGCAGGAAGCCCGACTGACGACGGTCGTCGATCGGGAAGTAGAAGTACGGCGTGTACAGGACTGGAATGTCCTTGACGCGCAGGGTCACGTTGGTCGCGGTACCGAAGCCGGTGGCCGGGTTCAGGGTGATGTTGTTGCCCTTGAGCGTCCAGGCGTTGCTGTTCGGTTCACACGTGGTGTACGTGCCGTCCTTGAGCCGGATGATCGCGTTTTCCGCGCGCTTGGCGTACAGCGCGTTACCGCGCACGTTCGACTTGTGCAGCACGTATTCGGCGTTGTCGACCTTGGCTTCACCCGTGTCGAGCTGGATTTCGGCGTGGTCGCCGACGATCAGCGCGCCGTTGTCGCGCAGACGGACGTCACCGTTGAGCTCACCACGGTTTTCGGCCTGGTGCAGGCTGGCTTCTTCTGCCTGGATCTGCATGCTGCCCTGGCGCATGACGACGTCACCGGCCAGGGTTGCGGTCTGGGATTCCTGCTCGTAACGCGAAGCCTTGGCGCCGAGGAAGGTCGGCGACTCGCCCTTGGGCGTCGAGTCGTTCATGCCCGGACGGATCGGCTCGATATAGGCACCGGAGCAATAAGGCGCGGTCTCGGCCAGTTGCGCAGCGGTAAGCTTCTCGCGTGGTACCCAGTCCAGGTGGCTGTAGTCGGCGCTGCGCGAGCGCAGGCCCTTGCCCTTGGCTTCGGTGACCAGTTTGGTCGTGGCCACCGTCTCACCGCCAGTACCGGTCTCCGTCACGGTTCCATTGGAACTGACGGCGGTCGCGCTGTGCACGGGACGTGGTGGCAGTACAGCCGTGGGGCTTTTCGGGGCGCAATTCCACGCTCCCGAAGCAGAGACTGAGCAGTCATACTGTTCAGCGGCAACCACGAATGGAGTAGCCAGGGGTTGCATTACCAGCAGACTGCCGGTGACCAGCAACGGAAATTTTTTACGAAACGCGGGGGATTTCAATGCCATCTTATTAGTCCGGGCTTCCTGCGTGCCATCTGCCCGCGGGGGGGCCGCACGCCTTTCGATGGGCTGAAAAAGGCCCCGATAATAAAGCATGACCCGCTTGACGGCTAGCGCCGTCGGAGACCCTTGTAATGCCTGATCAAGATGTACGCCTGCAACACCTCAAAGTTTGGCTCGATGAGCAATTGCAAGCACTTTTTTTAGCCGAGGGTTGGGGCGCGATACCCCCGGCCACGTTGACTGCGGCCAGTAGTGACGCGAGTTTCCGTCGTTATTTCCGCTGGCAGGGCGAAGACCGGACTTTTATTGTCATGGATGCTCCGCCACCCCAGGAAAACTGCAAACCCTTCGTGGATATCGCGCATTTATTAAGCCGGTCGGGCATTAATGTTCCGAAAATTTATGCCGAAGACCTGACGCGAGGGTTTTTGTTGCTCAGTGATCTGGGGGCGAAAACCTACCTGGATGTGATCGATGCCGACAGCGCCGATGGCTTGTTTGCCGATGCCCTCGAAGCGTTGCTGGCTTTTCAGCAATTGCCGATGGATGCACCGCTGCCCAGCTACGACGTAGCCTTGCTGCGGCGCGAGCTGGAGCTGTTTCCAGAGTGGTATGTGCGTCGTCATCTGGGCGTCGAGCTGGATCAGGTCCAGTTGGCGCTTTGGCAGCGGGCCAGTGATTTGCTGATCGACAGCGCCCTGGCGCAACCCAAGGTACTGGTGCACCGCGACTTTATGCCGCGCAACCTGATGGTCAGTGCGCCGAATCCCGGGGTACTGGATTTTCAGGACGCCGTATACGGTCCGGTCACCTATGACGTGACCTGCCTGTTCAAGGACGCATTCCTGAGCTGGCCTGAAGAGCAGGTCCAGGGTTGGCTGGGGGAGTATTGGGGCAAGGCCCGTGCGTTGGGCATCCCGGTTCAGGACAGCGTTGAAGCGTTCATGCGCGACAGCGACCTGATGGGCGTGCAGCGCCATTTGAAAGTGATCGGGATTTTTGCGCGTATCTGCCATCGTGACGGCAAGCCGCGTTATCTGACTGACGTACCGCGTTTCTTTGCCTATATAGACGCGGTGTTGGCGCGGCGGCCTGAACTGGACGATTTGCGGCAGTTGTTGAGCAGCCTGCCACACGCCTGAGCGGCGCGGGTTGCTACGCCTCGTACAGGGCTGTATGAAGGTGATCATTCTAATAAGGTTCGAATGTTTTGAAGAGGGATGCATGAAAGCGATGATTCTCGCTGCCGGTAAGGGTGAGCGAATGCGCCCCCTGACCTTGCACACGCCAAAACCGTTGGTGCGTGCAGGCGGTGTGCCGCTGATCGAATACCATCTGCTGGCACTGCGCGCGGCGGGTTTCGCCGACGTGGTGATCAATCACGCCTGGCTGGGGCAGCAGGTCGAGGACCATCTGGGTGACGGGCAGCGCTTCGGCCTGCGCATTCGTTATTCCCCCGAAGGCGAGCCGCTGGAAACCGGCGGCGGGATCTTCCGGGCCCTGCCATTGCTCGGTGATGAACCCTTTGCCGTGATCAATGGCGATATCTGGACCGATTACGCCATGACCGCCCTGCGTCGCCCCCTCGCCGGGTTGGCGCACCTTGTGTTGATCGACAACCCTGCGCACCATCCGGGCGGCGACTTTGCTCTGATCGACGGGCAGGTCCATGACGGTCTTCCCGATACCCCGAAATTGACCTACAGCGGTATCGCGATTCTGCACCCGCGCCTGTTCGACGGTTGCCAGGACGGCGCCTTCAAGCTGGCGCCGTTGCTGCGCGCGGCGATGGCCGAAGGGCAGGTGACCGGCGAGCACTTCCGTGGACGCTGGGTAGATGTCGGCACCCATGAGCGTCTGGCCGAAGTCGAGCAACTGCTTGCGGTGACTCACTAGATGCTGTGGCCAACCACATTGATCGGCGCAGGAACCGGCTTTGTCATTGCCAGTATCCCTGGGGCCCTGCTTGGCGCCCTGTTGGGGCAGGCACTGGATCGTCGTCTTGAACTGCACAGCTGGGCGCATCTGCGCGCGCGCCTGGGCGGCCGTCCGGTGCCGCGCGATGACGAGCTGGTGTTCATTCTGCTCGGGCGCCTGGCCAAGAGTAATGGTCGGGTGCGGGACAGCCATATCCTGCTTGCGCGCGTGGAAATGCGTCGTCTGGACCTTAGTGAGGCGGCCCAGCGTCGAGCCATTGCTGCATTCAACCGGGGCAAGGACGGACGCGACAAGCTGCGCGGTTACCTGCGTCGCCTCAATACTCAGCCCCATGCCGCTGAGGGCCTGTTGCGTGCCTGCTGGCGCATGGCCTGGGCCGAGGGGCGGCCTACCCGCGTCGAGCGCGACCTGATCATTCTGTGGGGCAAATGGCTGGGCTGGACAGCGGCGAAAGTCGAGGCGCTATCCGCCGATTCCGATCCGCTGAAGCGTGCGCTACCGACCCGGGCCGAGGAGTATCAGCATGCGCTGATCCTGCTCGGTGTCACTACCGAAACCGAGCCTGCGCAGATCAAACACGCCTATCGGCGCCTGCTCAGCCGCTATCACCCGGACAAGGTTGCCGGGGCCGGGGCCAACGAGCTGCAGGTGCGCGATGCCACGGAGATCACCAGTGAATTGCATAACGCCTACAAGCTGGTGAAGGAAAGGCGCGGGTTTCGTTAAGAGGCTGTCGCGTAGAAACTACCGTGGGACCGGCTTTAGCCGGGAAGGCGTCTGATCTGTCCAAGGACATTGAGCGGATCTGAAGGCCCTTGCCCGGCTAAAGCCGGTCCCACAAGCGGGTCCCGCAGAGCAATACTGGCTACTTCGCCTCCAGCCACCCTCTGACCCGACGGAACATCTGTTCCTGCTCGGCAGCCTTGTTGCCGGGGATCGCCGTCAGCTGGATCTGCGTGAAAGCGGAACCCTTGACCCGTTTGCTCGCCTGCAGGCGGTCCTGGGCTGCGCGTTGTTCATTCGGCCAGCCCTTGAATATGAAGTCCGAGGTTTTCACTTTCAGGGTCGGTACCAGTGCGGCGAGTAATGGCTTGGCGTCGACGGGTTCGCGGGCCGAGACCATGACGAAGTGCTGGACCAGCGGTGACGGTTTTTCGCTGGTATAGCGGGCAGCCCAGTAGGCACCATTGCCGTGGCCGAGCAGGACGATGGTGCGGGCCTTGTTCTGTTGGGCGAAGGCGATGGCGCTGTCGATACGGGCGAAGATGCGATCGGTGGCGGCCTTGGCGCGCTCTTCTGCGGCGGCCGCTTTGGCTGCGGTGGCAGCGGCTTCTTTTTCAGCGGCAGCGGCCGCGCTGGCCTCGCTGGCAGCGGCATCCTTGGGCGCGTCTTTCGCCGGCTCTTTTTTAGCTGTTTCTTTTTTGTCCTTGTCGCCTGCGCTCGCATCACCAGTGGCCGCGTCCTCTTCGCGAGGGTCGCTGCCGTCGCTCAGGGCGTCAGGCAAGGTAATGCTCAGGCTGGCCCAGCCGGCATCGGGGAGTTTGCGACGTAGCGGGCCAACTGCTTCCGGCCAGTCGGCGGATTCGTCAGCACCGGGAACGATGACCACCGTGCCTTTGGGATCATCCGTATTGGCCGGTTTCCACAGGGCGAGAAAATTGTCGTCGCCAGCCTGCAGCTTTTGCAGGTCAGCCTGGGGCAGGCTGCGCTCAAGGGCGATGGCGTCTTCCTGGGTGCGCTGCAACAGCGGTGCGTACTCGGGCGGTGGTGGCTCCTTGGCCTCCGCGGGCTTGGCCGGAGCAGGGTCCGCTGCCTGAACGGGCAGGGCACAGGGTAGTATCAGTGCCAGGCACAGCGCGGGAAACATTGCGCGATAGGTGTAAGACATCGGATATTCCAAAGCCAGAAACGATCCCGGCAGCCTAATGGGTTGACCGGCATTTGTCAGGCGCAGACATGCATGACGCAGCCAGAGGAGCACGAGGGAGTGACACATTGACCAGTTGTTCATTGCGCAATGGATTTATCGGCGGTCTGGCGCTGCTCTTGATGGCCGTGCTGTCGATAGCACGCGCTCAGGCTGCGCCGAATGAAAGTGAGGCGGGTATCCAGCTGAGTCTGGAACAGCGTGAATGGCTCAATCAGCGCAGCCAGTTGCGCGTCGGCCTGGTGATGCAGGCGCCATATGCGCAGTTCGACCGGCGCTTGCAGCAGTTGTCGGGAGCCAACGTCGATGTAATGAACTGGCTGGAAAAAAGCCTGCGTGTGGAATTGTTGTGGCGCAATTTTCCTGATCAGGCCGCTCTGGAGAAAGCCCTGGCCGAAGGCGCCGTCGATATCGCTCCCGGCCTGACCCAGACTCCGGCTGGTTTGCGTCGCTGGGTGTTTTCCGACCCTTACCTGCGGATTTCGCAACTCATCGTCGGTGAGCGTGACGGCGCCGGTACCGTGGATCTGGAAAAGCTCGGTGATCAGTCGCGTGTGGCCGTACGCATGCCCAGTGCCACCGCCGACTACCTGCGCAGCACCTACTCGCACCTGAACCTGCAAGGCGTGCCTCAGGAACGTCAGGCCCTGCAATTGCTGCTGACCCAGCAGGCACGCTACGCCGTGGTTGATGAAGCGCAGCTCAGTCGTCTGTCCCGGGAGCCGGAGTTCAGCGAACTGGCGGTCGTAGGTGATATCGGTTATCCGCAATTGTTGCGGGTTGCAACGCGCAAGGACTGGCCGCAGCTGGCCGACATTGTTGCCGTCGCCCTGCGTGCCATTCCGGCCAGGGACCTGGATCAACTGCATACCCGCTGGTTTCCGCTCAAGTATCCCCAGGCCAATACATCGCCGGGGTTCTGGCAGAACATCAGCTTCCTGCTGCTGGTCTTGTTGTTGGCCTGCTTCACCATCGTGATCTGGCAGCGTCGCCAACAGCAAGAGCTGGAGCAGGCCTTGCTCAGTGCCCGGCAGGACATCGCGCGTCGCCAACGGGGTGAGGAGGCGTTGCGTCTGGCGCAGTTTTCCATCGATCAGAGCACGCTGGGGATTCTCTGGGTCAATTGGGACAGTCGCGTGCGTTATGCCAACCGGGCGGCGGAATCGATGCTGCGCTATGACGCAGGCGGCGCTGTGGATCGACCTTTGATTGATTTCGAGCCCGGCCTGCACATGGACCGTTGGCTCAATCTGTGGAACAGCGCGCGCTCCAATGAAGACGCGCCCTTGAGTTTCGAGACCAACCTGACCTGCGCCGATGGGAGCATCCTGCCCGCCGACGTGTCCTTGAGTTTCCTGCGTTTTCGCGATGCCGAATATCTGGTGGTATTTCTCAGCGACGTCAGCGACCGGCGCCGTGCCCATGAGCAGTTGCGCGAGTTGTCGGCGCATCTGGAAAGCGTGCGCGAGGAAGAGAAAGCCCGCATCGCTCGGGAAGTTCACGACGAGCTGGGGCAGATGCTCACCGTGCTCAAGCTGGAAACCTCCATGTGCGAACTGGCCTATGCCGATCTCGACCCCGGCCTGCGTGATCGGCTCAACAGCATGAAGCGCCTGATTGCCCAGTTATTCCAGTTGGTGCGCGACGTCGCCACGGCATTGCGTCCGCCGATCCTTGATGCGGGCATCGCCTCGGCCATTGAATGGCAGGCCCGGCGCTTTGAGTCGCGCACGCAGATTCCCTGCCTGGTTCAGGTACCGGATAACCTGCCAACGCTGAGCGATGCCCGGGCCATTGGTATGTTCCGCATCCTTCAGGAGGCGCTGACCAATGTCATGCGCCACGCCCAGGCCCATACTGTGGAAGTCAGTCTGACCCTGGACAGCGAGCGCGGCCTGATGTGCATGACCATCGCCGATGATGGCCGCGGCTTTGTGCCGGAACACGGACGTCCGGTTTCCTTCGGTCTGGTCGGCATGCGCGAGCGGGTTTTGATGCTCGGCGGACGATTGGAGCTGGACAGTGAGTCGGGAGAGGGCACAACCTTGCGCGCCTTTATTCCATTGGATCCAGTCAACGAGGAGTCGATATCGTGATTCGTGTATTGGTAGCCGAAGACCACACCATCGTGCGCGAGGGGATCAAGCAATTGATCGGCCTGGCCAAGGACATGCTGGTGGTCGGTGAGGCCAGCAATGGCGAACAACTGCTCGATACCTTGCGCCACATCGCTTGCGAAGTGGTGCTGTTGGACATTTCCATGCCGGGGGTCAATGGCCTGGAAGCAATCCCGCGGATCCGGGCATTGACCAATCCGCCGGCGATTCTGGTGTTGTCCATGCATGATGAAGCACAAATGGCTGCTCGGGCGCTGAAAGTCGGCGCGGCAGGGTATGCCACCAAGGACAGCGATCCGGCCTTGTTGCTGACAGCGATTCGTCGGGTCGCCGGTGGCGGACGCTATATCGACCCGGACCTGGCCGACCGCATGGTTTTCGAGGTGGGCCTGACCGACAATCGGCCGCTGCACTCGCTGTTGTCCGAGCGTGAGTTTTCGGTATTCGAGCGTTTGGCTCAGGGCGCCAACGTTAACGATATTGCTCAGCAACTGGCCCTGAGCAGCAAGACCATCAGCACCCATAAAGCGCGGCTGATGCAGAAAATGAACCTCAATTCCCTGGCGGATCTGGTCAAGTACGCGGTTGAGCACAAATTGCTCTGATCCAAAAACGACCTCTTGGTCTGAGCCAAGCGTGGGACCGGGTTTGCCCGGGAATGCGCCTTCCCGGCTAAAGCCGGTCCCACAGGTGCGAAGGCGTCAGCCCAGGTAAAAACCGACATACCTATCCCCGCCATCCTTGTAGGGCGTTCCCTACAGGCAACCTTCCATTGTGCTTAGGCGAATCTCTCCTGCCTCCCGATTTGCGGGGCCTGCGGCCTAAACTAGGCTAGATCCACGCAGACAAAACAAAGGTGTGGGCAATGAGCGACGTCGATACAAGCGCTGGGGCGAAAGATGTTCTAGTCAGCTTTCGTGGTGTGCAGAAGAGCTACGACGGCGAAGCTCTCATCGTCAAAGACCTCAATGTGGATATTCGCAAAGGCGAATTCCTGACCCTGCTCGGGCCATCGGGTTCGGGCAAGACCACCAGCCTGATGATGCTGGCCGGCTTCGAGACGCCGACCGCCGGTGAAATCCTGCTTGATGGCCGCTCCATCAACAATGTGCCGCCGCACAAACGCGACATCGGCATGGTCTTCCAGAACTACGCGCTGTTTCCGCACATGACCGTGGCCGAGAACCTGGCGTTCCCGCTGTCGGTACGTGGCCTGAACAAGACCGACATCGGCGAGAAGGTCAAGCGTGCCCTGGACATGGTGCAACTGGGCAGCTTTGCCCATCGCTACCCGGCCCAGTTGTCCGGTGGCCAGCAGCAGCGTGTGGCCCTGGCCCGTGCTCTGGTATTCGAGCCGCAACTGGTGTTGATGGACGAACCCCTGGGCGCACTGGACAAGCAATTGCGCGAACACATGCAGATGGAAATCAAGCATCTGCACCAGCGTCTGGGTGTGACTGTGGTCTACGTGACTCACGACCAGGGCGAAGCCCTGACCATGTCCGACCGCGTGGCCGTGTTCCACCAGGGCGAGATCCAGCAGATTGCACCGCCACGTACCTTGTACGAAGAGCCTTGCAACACTTTCGTGGCTAACTTCATCGGTGAAAACAACCGTCTCAACGGCCGCCTGATCAGCCAGAACGACGATCGCTGCGTGATCGAGCTGGAACGAGGCGAGAGAGTCGAGGCGCTGGCGGTCAACGTCGGTCGCACCGGTGATCCGGTCACCCTGTCGATTCGCCCCGAGCGCATCAGCCTCAATGGCAAGAGCGAAAGCTGTGTGAATCGCTTCTCCGGGCGTGTCGCTGAATTCATCTATCTGGGCGACCACGTACGTGTGCGCCTGGAAGTGGCAGGCAAGACCGATTTCTTCGTCAAGCAACCCGTCGCCGAACTGGACCCGGCCCTGAGCGTTGGCGATGTCGTACCGATTGGCTGGCAGGTCGAGCACGTCCGCGCACTCGATCCCTTGCAAGAAGTGCAATAACCAAGAGGCGAACAGATCGCCCTCTCCCCATCGCGAAACCAACTGCTCGTGGAGTGACGTACAAATGCTGAAAACGATGAAACTCACCGCAATGACGCTGGGCATGATGTGCGCAGCGCAAGCCATGGCAGCCGCCGATCTGACTGTTGTTTCCTTTGGCGGTGCGAACAAGACGGCCCAGGAAAAAGCGTTCTACGCACCGTGGGAAAAGGCTGGCAACGGCAAGATCATTGCTGGCGAATACAACGGTGAAATGGCCAAGGTCAAAGCCATGGTCGACACCAAAAGCGTTTCCTGGGACCTGGTAGAAGTCGAATCCCCTGAACTGGCTCGCGGTTGCAGCGAAGACATGTTCGAAGAGATCGACCCGGCCATCCTCGGCAAGAAAGAAGACTACGTACCGGGTGCCATCCAGACCTGTGGCGTTGGCTTCTTCGTATGGTCGACTGTGTTGGCCTACAACGCCGACAAACTGAAAACCGCACCGACCAGTTGGGCTGACTTCTGGAACGTCAAGCAATTCCCGGGCAAGCGTGGCCTGCGCAAAGGCGCCAAGTACACCC
Organism: Pseudomonas sp. Pseusp88; assembly: GCF_047303955.1. NCBI lineage: Bacteria > Pseudomonadati > Pseudomonadota > Gammaproteobacteria > Pseudomonadales > Pseudomonadaceae > Pseudomonas > Pseudomonas sp. Pseusp88. The sequence continues at coordinate 22,682 of NZ_JBGLYM010000036.1, forward strand.
TGGAGTTCGCGCTGATGGCCGACGGCGTTGCGCCGAAAGATGTCTACAAAGTGCTGGCCAGCAAAGACGGTCAGGACCGCGCATTCAAAAAGTTGGATGAGCTCAAGCCGAACATCCAGTGGTGGGAAGCTGGCGCTCAGCCGCCACAGTACCTGCAATCCGGTGACGTTGTGATGAGCTCGGCCTACAACGGTCGTATCGCTGCGGTCGCCAAGGAAAGCAACCTGAAAGTGGTGTGGACCGGCGGCGTCTACGACTTCGACTCCTGGGCAATTCCGAAGGGTTCGAAAAACGCGGCTGAAGCGAAGAAATTCCTCGCATTCACCCTCGGCGCTGACCAGCAGAAGACCTACTCGGAAAACATCGCCTACGGCCCTGCCAACACCAAGGCAGTCAGCCTGTTGACCGCAGAAAACCAGGCGAACATGCCGACCAAGGCAGAAAACATCGCCAATCAGGTGCAGCTTGATGTTGCCTTCTGGACCGATAACGGTGAGCAGTTGGAACAGCGTTTCAATTCTTGGGCTGCCAAGTAATTAACGTTAGTTAGATCCTGGGTGTGTTCCTCCCGTTGTCGGCTGACACGGGAGGGCGCACATCCCTTGTTCAAAGATTTCGGAGTTCGCTATGGCCATCGCCGTGCCCCTGACTGAAGGCGCCAGCCCCACCTTGAAGCAACGCCTGGCTCGTGCCGAGCGGGTCAATCGCTGGAAGGCCCAGGCCCTGATTGCGCCGCTGGTCATCTTCCTGCTGCTGGTGTTTCTGGTACCGATTGCAGCACTGCTCTTCAAGAGCGTGGGCAACCCGGAAGTCGTCAATGGCTTGCCGAACACCGTCGTCGAAGTGAAAAAGTGGGATGGCAAAGGCTTGCCGTCCGAACCGGTCTATAAAGCGCTGAGCGTGGACCTGGGCGAAGCCCGCAAAAACTCGACTCTGGGCGAAACGTCCAGGCGTCTGAATATCGAGGTAGCAGGCTATCGCAGCCTGTTGACCAAAACCGCCCGCGCCCTGCCATTCAAGGAAGAGCCGGCGTCCTACAAGGAAGCCCTCGAAGCCCTTGACGAGCGTTGGGGCGACCCGGCGTACTGGCAGGCGATTCGCCGCAATACCAGTAGCGTGACTCCCTATTACCTGTTGGCCGCCGTTGACCACCGGATCGATGATCTGGGTGAAGTGGCCGCCGCGACGCCTGATCAGTCGATCTACCTGGATATCTTCGCCCGTACCTTCTGGATGGGCCTGGTGATCACTGTGATCTGCCTGCTGTTGGCCTATCCGCTGGCTTACCTGCTGGCCAACCTGCCCGCACGGCAGAGCAACCTGCTGATGATTCTGGTGTTGTTGCCGTTCTGGACTTCGATTCTGGTACGGGTCGCCGCGTGGATCGTGTTGCTGCAATCCAGTGGCCTGATCAACAGTGCCCTGATGGCCATGGGCATCATCGATAAGCCGCTGGAGCTGGTGTTCAACCGGGTCGGCGTGTACATCTCCATGGTTCACATCATGCTGCCGTTCATGATCCTGCCGATCTACAGCGTGATGAAGAGCATTTCCCCGACTTACATGCGTGCCGCAATCTCCCTGGGTTGCCCGCCTTTCCGCAGCTTCTGGCGCGTGTATTTCCCGCAGACCTATGCCGGTGTCGGCGCCGGCTGCCTGTTGGTGTTCATCCTGGCCATCGGTTACTACATCACCCCTGCGCTGTTGGGCAGCCCGAACGATCAGATGGTCAGCTACTTCGTCGCGTTCTACACCAACACCAGTATCAACTGGGGTATGGCTACTGCGTTGGGTGGCCTGCTGTTGCTGGCAACTATCGTGCTTTATCTGATCTATAGCTGGTTGGTCGGCGCCAGCCGCCTGCGTTTGAGCTGAGGAGAGTCACCATGCTGAGTCCTTACACGTCGCCCGTAGAGCGCGTCTGGTATTACGCCCTGCGTATCCTGTGTGGCCTGGTGCTGTTGTTCCTGGTGCTGCCGGTGCTGGTAATTGTGCCGTTGTCGTTCAACTCCGGCAGCTTTCTGGTGTACCCGCTGCAAGGGTTCTCCCTGCACTGGTATCAGGACTTCTTTGGCTCCAACGAGTGGATGCGCGCGCTGAAGAACAGCATGATCGTGGCCCCGGCCGCGACCATCCTGGCCATGGTTTTCGGCACCCTGGCAGCCATCGGCCTGACCCGCGGCAATTTCCGCGGCAAGTCCCTGGTGATGGCCCTGGTCATCTCGCCGATGGTCGTGCCGGTGGTGATCATCGGGGTTGCCAGCTACCTGTTCTTCGCCCCGCTGGGCCTGGGTAACAGCTACACCTCGCTGATCCTGGTGCATGCGGTGCTGGGTGTGCCATTCGTCATCATCACCGTGTCGGCGACCCTGCAGGGCTTCAACTACAACCTGGTCCGGGCTGCGGCCAGCCTGGGCGCCTCGCCGGTGACCGCGTTCCGTCGAGTGACGTTGCCGTTGATTGCCCCGGGGGTGATTTCCGGTGCGCTGTTCGCCTTCGCTACCTCCTTCGATGAAGTGGTCGTGACGCTGTTCCTGGCAGGTCCCGAGCAGGCCACCCTGCCTCGGCAGATGTTCAGCGGCATCCGCGAAAACCTCAGCCCGACCATCGCCGCTGCGGCGACCCTGCTGATTGCCTTCTCCGTCGTGCTGTTGCTGGTGCTGGAATGGTTGCGTGGACGCAGTGAGAAGTTGCGCACGGCGGCGGAGTAGTCCGGCATTGTGGGACCGGTTTTAGCCGGGAAGGCGTCTTCCCGACTGAAGCCGGTCCCACAGAAACCATATCCACCGCAGAAGCGGCTTTTGCCGCGAAGACCATCCATCCCTTAAACCGCTAAACTTCACCGCTCCCCACCCGCCCGGAGCTTTCGGTGAACCTCAACGACCCCAGTTTCGAAGAACTGCTCGATGCCCTGCACGACGGTGTGTACATCACCGACGGCGATGGCAAGACGCTGAAGGTCAACCGTGCCTAGGAGCGGCTTACCGGCCTGGAAAGCGCCGCGCTGATCGGCCGCCCCATGCAGGAGCTGGTCAAGGAAGGGGTGATTTCCCAGTCCGCTTCGCTGCGCGTTTTGCAGGAAGGCAAGCCGATCTCGGTGATGCAGAGTCTCAGCCAGGGCAAGAAGCTGTTGGTCAGTGCCACGCCGATTCTCGCTGCCGACCGCAGCATTCGCTATGTGGTCAGCACCGTGCGCGACATGACCGAACTGCTGCGCATGAAGCATGAGCGCGACGAACTGCAACAACTCAAGCAACTGCGCAGCAGCACGGCGCGCCTGCATGCCGGGCAGCGCGACAACCTTCTGCATTCCCCGCTGATGGCCGATCAGGAAGTCTCCGGTCGCGTATTCGCCCTGGCCCGGCAGGTGGCGGCCACGGATGTGAAAGTCCTGCTGCAAGGCGAGACCGGCGTCGGCAAGACCCTGGTGGCGCAGTTCATTCATAACGCCAGCGGCCGCGCCAAGGAGCCGTTCCTGGCCCTTAACTGCGGGGCGTTGCCGGAGAACCTGATCGAGGCCGAGCTATTCGGCTATGCCCCCGGTGCCTTTACCGGCGCGGGACCCAAGGGCAAGCGCGGTCTGTTGGAGCTGGCCAACCATGGCACCCTGTTTCTCGATGAAATCGGCGACCTGCCGTTGCCGGTGCAGGTCAAACTGCTCAAAGTCATCGAAGAAAACCGTTTTATCCCGGTGGGCGGCCTGGAGCTCAAGGAGGTCGATGTGCGCATCATCAGCGCCACCCATCACGACCTCAAACAACTGGTGGCCGAAGGGCGTTTTCGTGCCGACCTGTATTACCGCCTCAACGTCGTGCCGATCAGCATCGCCGCCCTGCGCGAGCGCAGCGAAGAAATCCCGCCGCTGTTGCATTACTACCTGGCCAGTTGCAACGAACGCTATCAGCGTCAGGTGCAACTCAGCCTTGAGGCGCTGGATCTGCTCTGCGATTACCCATGGCCGGGCAATATCCGCGAGCTGATCAATATCATCGAGCGCCTGGTGGTGACCAGTCGTGGCGATATCATCGAGGCCCTGGACCTGCCGGAAGAAATTCTCAACCTCGATCCACAACACACCGACGACAGTCGCCTGCCCCTGCGCAAGGTCCTGGAGAACGCCGAACGCACGGCAATTCGTGCCGCGCTGCAGCTGCACAAGACCACGCGCCAGGCTGCCAAGGCCCTGGGTGTGAGCCAGGCCACGGTGGTGCAGAAGATGAAGCGTTGGGAACGCACTGATTAGGATTTCAATCAAAGCCGTTCCAGCGATCAGAAAACTACTCGCTCAAACCCCTCAATTATCCTGCTGAATCACGCCAACCCTTGTGTCACGGGGCTTTGCGCGTGTTGGCACGGCTTTGGCTATCAGTGCTCGACGTCATAACAATTAATAAAGGACGAGCCGATGAGCATTTGCGCCTTCAAGATTGCCAATAAGTTGCTGACCGGCTCCGCCGCCATCGAGCAACTGGCCGCCGAACTGACCCGCCTGAATATCTCCAATCCGTTGATCGTGACCGATGCCATTCTGGTCACTTCCGGCACCGTGGATATTGCCCTGGCGCAACTGGGTGGCCGCCCGTACAAGATTTTCGATCAGGTCAAGCCCGAGCCCGAGATCTCCATTGTCGAAGACTGCACCCGTGCCTACCGCGAAGGCGGACATGACGGCCTGATCGGCGTCGGCGGCGGCAGCGCCATCGATATTGCCAAGGGTGTTGCCGCGTTCGCCGGGCACGAAGGGCCGCTGGCCGAGCTGTTCGGTGTCGATCAGGTCAAGCGCAAGGGGCCGCCGCTGATTGCCATTCCGACCACGGCCGGTACTGGCTCTGAAGTGACCAACGTGGCGATTTTCTCCGACAAGCAGGCGCAGCTGAAAAAAGGCATCGTCAGCGATTATCTGCTGCCCGACGTGGCTCTGGTCAGCCCGACCATGACCCTGACCTGCCCGCGCAGCGTGACGGCGGCCAGTGGCGTCGATGCCTTGGTGCATGCCATCGAGTCCTACCTGTCAGTCAACGCTTCACCCATCACCGATTCCCTGGCGCTGGGCGCGATCAAGCTGATCGCCAAGGCGCTGCCCAAGGCCTACGCCAACCCGGCCAACCTGCAGGCCCGGGAAGACATGGCCACCGCCAGCCTGATGGCCGGCATGGCGTTCGGTAATGCCGGGGTCGGCGCGGTGCATGCCCTGGCTTACCCGCTGGGCGGGCGCTTCAATATTGCCCACGGGGTCAGCAACGCCTTGCTGCTGCCTTACGTCATGGCCTGGAACAAGATGGCCTGCGTCGAGCGCTTTCGCGATATCGCCGAAGCCATGGGCGTGCGGGTTGCCCACCTGAGCGATCATGAAGCCGCCGATCGGGCGGTCCAGGCCATGACCGATCTGTGTGTCGCCGTGGACATTCCACGTGGCATGCGCAGCTTCAATGTGCCGCAAGACGCGATCCCGGCCATGGCCGAAGAAGCGAGCAAGATCGACCGGCTGATGCGCAATAACCCGCGCAAGCTGACGGCCGCGGATATTGAGCAGATCTACCGCGCCGCTTACTGATTACCCGCTGTATCGCCGCCCGACATCCTCATGGTGCCGGGCGCATTGCCTTATAAAACCAATAAACAGGTACCGTTCATGTCCAAAGATTGCGTGGGGCGCGAGAGCCCGTATATTCCATTGGGGCCATTCAAGGTCCGCCTTCCGTTGGTTCACTACAAGTTCGAGTTGCCGGACTACCTGCAAGGCCTGCTGATGTGTGCCGTGGACCTGGCCGCCATCCCGCTGATGACTGAACTGCTGGGCATGCCATTCGAAGTGGCCCTGGCCGTGGTCATGCTCAATGGCTTGCTGTACCTGACTCACCACTTGCTCGGTGACCCTACCGTACCGGGCTGGATCACCCCGGCGGTGCCGCTGCTGATGGCCTACTGCGCGCAGTTCCCCATCGGCCCGGAGCGCGTCCATGCCTTGATTGCCTTCCAGTTGATGCTCGGGGTGTTTTCCATCGCCCTCGGCGCCACGGGGATGGCGAAGAAGGTGGTGGAGTACGTGCCCTCGGCGATCAAGTCAGGGATTATCGTTGGCGCCGGCCTGAGTGCGGTGAGCGCGGTGTTCCAGGTTGGCGGCAAGTTCAACGTGCTGCCGTGGACCATCTCCATCACCGTGGGCATTGCCTTCTACCTGATCTTTTCCCAGCACTTCAACGCGCTGAAACAACGCAATCGCTTCTGGTGGAACTTCGCCAAGCTCGGCATCCTGCCCATCGTTCTACTGGCAGTGGTCGTCGCGCCGCTTTTCGGTGAAGCGCCATGGCCGACCATCCAGTGGGGCATCAGCAAGCCGGACTTCGCCGGGCTGTGGAACAACTACACCGTATTCGGCCTGGGCATGCCGCCGCTGTCGATGTTCATTTCGGCGCTGCCGACCATGCTCGCGGTGTACATCATCGTCTTCGGTGACGTGCTCAGCGCCAAGTCGCTGCTCGACGAAGCCGAGCATATCCGCACCGACGAGAAGGTCGATTACAACCCGGACCGCGCCCACCTGATTTTCGGCGCGCGCAATGCCTTCATGAGCATCTTCGGCCCGGACGTGGCCATGTGCGGGCCGAAATGGGCGGCCATGCTGGTGGTGGTCATCGAACGCTTCAAGGGCGGTCCGCAGGCGATGAAATCGATCATCGGCGGCGTCGGCTCGTTCCGCTGGGGCACCAATACCGGCCTGTTGCTGTTGCCGGTAGTGACGCTGGTACAGCCGATTCTTGGCGTGGCATTGGCGTTGACCTTGCTGATTCAGGGGTATGTCAGCGTGCGTCTGGGGATCCTCGAAGCCCGCAGCCAGCGCGACCTGGGCATTGCCGGGGTGATCGGTGCCGTACTGGCGATCAAGGGCGCCAGTTGGGCATTCGCCATTGGCGTGGTGCTGTGTCTGCTGATTTACGGCAAGAACTTCTTCAAGGGCGAGAACGATGGGACTTTTGCCAAGGATCTGCCGGTGCCGGATATCAAGCCTGAGCCGGTGAAGCCTGCTGTGCGGACGGTGGCCGAGACCGTTGCCGAGTAAGGGAGGATTTCCAACGCGATCATGTGGGACCGGCTTCAGCCGGGAAGCCGTTATCCGGATCAAGAAAATACAGCGGATGAAGTGGCGCTTTCCCGGCTAAAGCCGGTCCCGCAGGGCGGAGCTCCCGAAGACAGGGGTTTGCTGTGAGAGAGCCGTCATGAGGTACAATGCGCGCCACCGTGATTCCAGCTAAAAGGTGCGTCATGCAGCCCTTCCACATTGCTCCGTCGATTCTTTCCGCTGACTTCGCCCGCCTGGGCCAGGAAGTCGATAATGTTCTCGCTGCGGGCGCCGACATCGTTCACTTCGATGTCATGGACAATCACTACGTGCCTAACCTGACCATCGGTCCGATGGTCTGTTCGGCATTGCGCAAATACGGCATCACGGCGCCTATCGATGTGCATCTGATGGTCAGCCCGGTGGATCGCATCATCGGCGACTTCATCGAAGCCGGTGCCAGCTACATTACCTTTCACCCTGAAGCCACCCAGCACATCGACCGCTCGCTGCAGTTGATCAAGGAAGGCGGTTGCAAGGCCGGCCTGGTGTTCAACCCGGCCACGCCGCTGAACCTGCTGGAATACGTCATGGACAAGGTCGACATGATCCTGCTCATGAGCGTCAACCCGGGCTTTGGCGGGCAGAAATTCATTCCCGGTACGCTGAACAAGCTGCGCGAGGCGCGGGCCTTGATCGATGCGTCGGGTCGTGAAATCCGCCTGGAGATCGATGGCGGCGTCAACGTCAACAATATCCGCGAGATCGCCGCTGCCGGTGCCGACACCTTCGTCGCCGGGTCGGCCATCTTCAATGCCCCCGATTACAAGGAAGTCATCGACAAAATGCGTAGCGAACTGGCGTCAGCCCGCGCATGAGCGGCTTCGAAACGCTGTTCCCCGGCCGTCTGCCGAAGCTGATCATGTTCGACCTGGACGGCACCCTGGTCGACTCGGTGCCGGACCTGGCCGTGGCGGTGGACAAGATGCTCCTGGCCCTGGGGCGTCCGGTCGCCGGGCTGGAGGCGGTGCGGCACTGGGTCGGCAACGGTGCGCCGATCCTGGTGCGCCGCGCCCTGGCCAATGATATCGAGTACAGCGGCGTCGATGATGCCCTGGCCGAGCAGGGCCTGGAGCTGTTCATGGAGGCCTACGCCGAAAAGCATGAGTTCACCGTGGTCTATCCCGGCGTGCGCGAGACCCTCAAGTGGTTGCAGAAAATGGGCGTGGAAATGGCCCTGATCACCAACAAGCCGGAGCGCTTCGTCGCGCCGCTTCTGGATGAGATGAAGCTGGGGCGGTTTTTCCGCTGGATCATCGGCGGCGATACCATGCCGCAGAAAAAACCTGACCCGGCGGCGCTGTTCTTTGTCATGAAAATGGCCAATATCCCGGCCTCGCAATCGCTGTTCGTCGGTGATTCGCGCAGTGACGTATTGGCGGCCAAGGCGGCGGGCGTTGCCTGTGTCGGCATGAGCTATGGCTATAACCATGGTCGTCCGATATCCGAGGAATCCCCGGCGCTGGTGCTCGACGATCTGCGCAAGCTGATTCCCGGTAGCTCTGCCGGTTGCTTAGACGAAGGCGCTGAGATAACGTTGCCTCCTGTTCACGCTCCCTCCTTTAGAGAATCCATCGTGGTTGTCACTCACAAACTCTGGATGAAAGTCATCAAGGCCCTGGCCCGTTGGCGTTGGCGCGCCTGACTTGTATCTGGCCGGATACCCGGCACCGTTTGCCTGACTGACTGTTTAACCTCATACCACGAGGCTGTTCATGAACCGCGAAGAATTCCTGCGTCTGGCCGCTGAAGGCTACAACCGCATCCCGTTGGCCCTGGAAACCCTGGCCGACTTCGATACCCCGTTATCCATCTATCTCAAGCTTGCCGACGAGCCGAACTCCTATCTGCTGGAGTCGGTGCAGGGCGGCGAGAAATGGGGCCGTTACTCGATGATCGGCCTGCCGTGCCGCACGGTTCTGCGTGCCCATGAGCACAAGATCAGCGTGACCCACGACGGCGTCGAGATCGAAAGCCTGGAGTCGGAAGATCCGCTGGCCTTCGTCGAAACCTTCAAGGCCCGCTACAAGGTGCCGACCATCGCTGGCCTGCCGCGTTTCAATGGTGGTCTGGTGGGTTACTTCGGTTATGACTGCGTGCGTTACGTCGAAAAGCGCCTGGGCAAGAATCGCAACCCGGACCCGCTGGGCGTGCCGGATATCCTGCTGATGGTGTCCGACGCCGTAGTGGTGTTCGACAACCTGGCGGGCAAGATGCACGCCATCGTGCTGGTTGATCCTGCGCAGCCGGATGCCTACGAAGGCGGCCTGGCCCGTCTCGAAGAGCTGATGGAAAAGCTGCGCCAGCCGATCACCCCGCGTCGCGGCCTGGACCTGAGCCGACCGCAGGCAGCCGACCCGGTCTTCCGCTCCAGCTTCACCCAAGGCGACTATGAGCGTGCCGTCGACACCATCAAGGAATACATCCTGGCCGGTGACGTCATGCAGGTGGTGCCGTCGCAACGCATGTCCATCGACTTCAAGGCCGCGCCCATCGATTTGTACCGGGCGCTGCGCTGCTTCAACCCGACGCCGTACATGTACTTCTTCAACTTCGGCGATTTCCATGTCGTTGGCAGTTCCCCGGAAGTACTGGTGCGGGTCGAAGACAACCTGATCACCGTGCGCCCGATTGCCGGTACCCGCCCACGCGGTGCCACCGAGGAAGCCGATCATGCGCTGGAGGTCGATCTGCTGTCCGACGACAAGGAAATCGCCGAGCACCTGATGCTTATCGACCTGGGCCGTAACGACACCGGTCGCGTCTCGGAAATCGGCTCGGTCAAGCTGACCGAGAAGATGGTCATCGAGCGCTATTCCAACGTCATGCACATCGTCTCCAATGTCACCGGCCAACTGAAAAGCGGGCTGACGGCCATGGACGCGCTGCGGGCGATCCTGCCGGCGGGCACCTTGTCCGGCGCGCCGAAGATCCGCGCCATGGAAATCATCGACGAGCTGGAGCCGGTCAAGCGCGGTGTCTACGGCGGTGCGGTTGGATACCTCGCGTGGAACGGCAATATGGACACCGCCATTGCCATCCGTACGGCGGTGATCAAGAACGGTGAGCTGCACGTTCAGGCCGGCGGCGGCATCGTTGCCGACTCGGTGCCGGTGCTGGAATGGGAAGAAACCCTGAACAAGCGCCGGGCGATGTTCAAGGCGGTGGCGTTGGCGGAGCAGACTGCCGAGGATTGATCCGGCATTCCTGATTCATGATCTGAAATGAAATATGTAGGAGCTGCCGCAGGCTGCGAAAGCGGTGTAGTGCCATTCGCAGCCTTCGGCAGCTCCTACAGAAGTTCGTGTGTGTTCCGCGACGGTGCTCCGTCAAAAATCCACACTCACCGCCACGTTCACCCCCTGCTGGGTGATGTCATCGTTCTTGCGCCAGTTATACCCGCCACGCAAGGTCACATCCCGCCCGAGTTTCTGCGCAACGCCAAGGCTGGCGCGGTTCAGGCTGCGTTGCGGGGTGTAGCCGGTGAGGGTGAAGTCATTGAATGGCAGACTCTTGAGAGCGATGGTCACGTCCTGTTGATCGTTCTCGAACTCACGCTCGTGGGCGATCTCGCCGAAAACCGAAGTTGCGGGCGTCAGTTGGAACTTGCCTTGCAGTCCTGCACCCAGACGCCGCGACTTGCGGGTCTGGTCATCAAAGCTCAAGGCCGTTGAGCGTGCGCCTTTCTCCGAATAACCATCGACATCGATATGGGCGTAGTCGGCGCTGATAAACGGCGACAGATGCCACGGGCTGTTGGCGCCGGCGATATCAAAACCGAGACGGCTGCTCAAAGCCCACAGGCTGCCGTCGGTATCACCTTTTTCTGCGCCTTCGCTGACGCCCAGGGCAAACTTGCGTTTGGCGTTGGCGTAGTCAAGCCGTCCGCCGGACGCTGACAGGTCGGCCCACCAGTGATTGGCCTGGAATTGCAGGAACGCGGTAGCGATATAACTGTTGAGCTTGTAGTCCGAATCCCGCTCGCCTGCCTGCAGATTCTGCCGGTAGGCGCCTGCGACCATCCCCACGCGCCAGTCTTCGGCCAGACGATAGCTGCCGCCTGCGGTCAGGTTGTAGCCATGGCCGTCGGCGCTGGCGGAATTGCTCTGGGCATCGATATCCAGCTTCTGGCCGCTGGCCGAGACTATCGCTTGCCACTGACCGATCGCCTGCCAGTTGCCCCAGTCGGCCAGCCATTGCGCACGCAGCTCGTCCTGCTGAGCGCGCAGTGACGCGTTGGCCATCTCCGGTAGCAGGGTGGTTTCCCAGGGCGCGGCAAGAATGGACCAGGCGTAGTCAGCGATCAGCTTTTGCCCGGTGACCGTCGGGTGTACGCCGTCGTTGAACAGCAGTTTGCCTGGATCAGGCGTGGTGCTGCTGATGCCGTACTGGCTATTTTGCACGCAGCTGTTGCCGCTGAAACAGGTGCCGACCAGGTTCTGATTGGCCGCGAGGCCGAAGCGGGTCGGGTCGGCCAGGGTTTCCTTGAGCAGCAGCGGGATGTTGAGCGGGATGATATTGGCGTCGATCTGCCCCAGCTGTCTGACAAGTTCCTGATTGAATACGCCACTGAGCAGGGTCGATGGCAGTTGCAGCGGCGTTCCGGAGACGGCCGGGGTCTGGCCGATATCCGGCAACAGCCAGACCATGATGTAACGCGCACCGGCCTGTTGCAGAACCCGGGCACTGGCGGCCAGTTGATCGGCGGCCCCCACCGCTTGACCGAGGCTGGTCACCCGGCCTTGCAGGAAGTCATTGCCGCCACCGGTGAGGTAATAGAGCGCATTGGGGTCTGCGCGGAGATTATTGGCAGGCAGATAGCCGGTACGGCTGCGGAGCAGAACGTCAGTGCCGCTGCTGTTATCGCTGACCTGGGATTGCGAGGTGATCGAATCGTAGATCTGGTCCGTGCGATAGCCGCCCACCGCCCAGTTATTGCCATCCGCGCGCCCCAGGGCCGCGTTCACCGGCGAGGTGGATGCGCCCAGGTCGCCCGCAGCAATGCCCAGATGGCTGCCCAATAAGGTCGATGAATTCAGGCTGAAGAACTCACCGCTGCCGCTCTGATAAGTCGGGCCGGTTCGGTTGGTAAAGCGCAGGGTAGCGCCTTGCGGGCCACCTGCGTCGGGGAACTGCCCGGCATCGGCCAGGCTGTCGCCAAATACGATCATCGTCGAGTAAGGTGAAGACGCGGCGAGTGCCGAAGAGCAGGCCAGACTCAGTGCGCAGGCAACCAGGGGCAGGGATATCAGGGATTTAGTCATTGAGAACATCCTGTCTCGTTGTTTTTATGCCTTACGAAAAGTAGCCAACAATCGCCCAGCGTCCAGCCCGTACGGCACCTGACGTCAGCAGGGTCCGGATTTTGGCCGATACCCTGATTTTTTTCGTATCTGATGCGTTACAACGAGCGGATTCTTGCGCAGAATTGCCCCTCGTCATGCCAGCCAGGTACGGCGATATTGCGCCATATGGCGGCGTACGCTACTGTGCCGGAACGTATGAACGAGACCTCTCCCGTGTTGAATGTCAGCAAACTCTTGATGCGCGTTATCAAGGCTCACGCCCGTTGGCGTTGGCGCGCCTGACTATCTTCCCTGCCGGCTTCGCCGGACCTGTATCGACATGCCTTCGACCGATTTGCCTGATCCCTGCGCGGGATCGTCAGCCTCTAGTGCGTGACTCTGCGGGCGATTGATCGGATGGCGCTATAAAGTCAGAAAATTCAAGAGGTTAAGCACAGCATGCTGCTGATGATAGATAACTACGACTCCTTCACTTACAACGTCGTCCAGTATCTGGGCGAGTTGGGTGCCGAGGTTAAAGTGATTCGCAACGACGAGCTGACGGTCGCTGAAATCGAAGCCCTGAACCCCGAGCGCATCGTCGTCTCGCCGGGCCCGTGCACGCCGAACGAAGCCGGTGTCTCGCTGGAGGTGATCAAGCACTTCGCTGGCAAACTGCCAATTCTCGGCGTGTGCCTGGGCCATCAGTCCATTGGTCAGGCCTTTGGCGGTGATGTGGTGCGGGCGCGTAAAGTCATGCATGGCAAGACCAGCCCGGTCATTCATGAAGACAAGGGCGTGTTCGAGGGCCTCAACCACCCGTTGACCGTGACCCGTTATCACTCCCTGGTGGTCAAGCTCGAGACCTTGCCTGATTGCCTGGAAGTTACCGCCTGGACTGCTCTGGAAGACGGTGCCCAGGACGAAATCATGGGCTTGCGCCACAAGACCCTGAACGTCGAGGGCATCCAGTTCCACCCTGAGTCGATCCTCACCGAGCAGGGCCACGAGCTGTTCGCCAACTTCCTCAAGCAAACCGGCGGCACTCGTCAGGGTTAAGGACTGCTTTCTATGACTATGAATATCAAGACCGCTCTGGCCCGGGTGGTGACCCAGCTGGACCTGAGTACCGACGAGATGCGCGATGTCATGCGCGAAATCATGACCGGCCAGTGCACGGAGGCGCAGATCGGCGCCTTCATGATGGGCATGCGCATGAAGAGCGAGAGCATCGACGAAATCGTCGGTGCCGTATCGGTCATGCGCGAGCTGGCGAGCAAGGTCGAACTCAAGACTCTCGACGGCGTGGTGGATATCGTCGGCACTGGTGGTGATGGTGCGAATATCTTCAACGTGTCCACGGCGTCTGCCTTCGTTATTGCTGCAGCCGGTTGCACCGTGGCCAAGCATGGCAACCGCGCGGTATCCGGCAAGAGCGGCAGCGCGGATCTGCTGGAGGCGGCCGGTGTTTATCTGAACCTGACGCCCGTACAGGTTGCCCGCTGCATCGATAACGTCGGCATCGGCTTCATGTTTGCCCAGTCCCATCATGGCGCGATGAAATACGCCGCCGGTCCGCGCCGTGATCTGGGCCTGCGTACGTTGTTCAATATGCTCGGTCCGCTGACCAACCCCGCTGGCGTGCGCCATCAGGTGGTCGGTGTATTCAGCCAGGCCCTGTGCCGTCCGTTGGCCGAAGTGTTGATGCGCCTTGGCAGCAAGCATGTACTGGTGGTGCATTCCCAGGATGGCCTGGACGAATTCAGCCTGGCGGCGCCGACGTTTGTCGCTGAGCTGAAGAACGGCGAAATCACCGAGTACTGGGTCCAGCCCGAAGACTTGGGTATGAAAAGCCAGAGCCTGTTCGGCCTGGTGGTCGACAGCCCGGCGCAGTCCCTTGAGCTGATTCGCGATGCTCTGGGCCGACGCAAGACCGAAAATGGCCAGAAGGCTGCCGAAATGATTGTCTTGAACGCCGGTGCCGCACTTTACGCCGCCGACCATGCCACTACGCTTAAAGAAGGCGTGGAATTGGCTCACGATGCGCTGCACACAGGTTTGGCCCGGGAAAAGCTGGAAGAGCTGGGTGCCTTTACCGCGGTATTCAAGCAGGAGAATGAAGGATGAGCGTGCCAACGGTTCTGGAAAAGATTCTCGCCCGCAAGGCTGAAGAAGTCGCGGCATGCCGTGCGCGTGTCAGCCTGTCCGATCTTGAAGACCTGGTCGCCGAGGCCGATGCACCACGTGGCTTTGCCAAGGCGCTGATCGCGCAGGCCAAGCGCAAGCAGCCGGCCGTCATCGCCGAGATCAAGAAGGCCTCGCCGAGCAAAGGCGTGATTCGCGAGAAATTCTACCCGGGTGAGATCGCCCGGAGTTACGAAAAAGGCGGCGCGACCTGCCTGTCGGTCCTGACCGATATCGACTTCTTCCAGGGCGCCGATGCCTATTTAAAAGAAGCGCGTGCCGCTTGTTCGTTGCCGGTGATCCGCAAGGACTTCATGATCGACAATTACCAGATCATCGAAGCCCGCGCCCTGGGTGCCGATTGCATCCTGTTGATCGTGTCGGCGCTGGACGACGTCAAGATGGCCGAGCTGGCGGCGACCGCCAAGAGCGTCGGCCTGGATGTGCTGGTCGAAGTGCATGATGGCGATGAGCTGGAACGTGCGCTGAAAACCCTGGATACCCCGCTGGTCGGCATCAATAACCGTAACCTGCATACGTTCGAAGTCAGCCTGGAAACCACCCTGGACCTGCTGCCGCGTATTCCGCGCGATCGTCTGGTCGTGACCGAAAGCGGCATTCTCAACCGTGCCGATGTCGAGCTGATGGAAATCAACGACGTTTACTCCTTTCTGGTCGGCGAAGCCTTCATGCGTGCCGAAGAGCCAGGTGTAGAGTTGCAGCGGCTGTTTTTCCCGGAAAACTCTTAATCCGGTTGGTGTCGGAGAGGCCCGCATGGCTGAGCAAGTTGTCGATATTTGCGTCGAGAAAGGCCTCAAGGCCGAGCAGGATCTGTTGGCATCGGTCTGTGCGGGGGAGGTCGACTCCGGATTGTTGATGTGGCGGCCCAGTGATCGCGCCCTGGTCATGCCCCGGCGCATGAGTCGGCTGCCGGGTTTCGTCGAAGCCAGCGAGACCCTCAGCGACAGTGGCTGGCCGATTCTGCTGCGTGAAAGCGGCGGTGAGCCGGTGCCGCAATCCTCAGCCACGGTCAATATTGCCCTGGTTTATGCGCAGCCGGGCAACGATGCCGATCGTGACCGTATCGAGCTGGCTTACCGGCGTCTGTGTCAGCCGATTCTGGATGTATTGACCGGGTTGGGTGGTGCAGCGTCATTGGGTGAAGTCGAAGGGGCGTTCTGCGACGGGCGCTTCAACGTCAATCTCGATGGGCGCAAGATGGTCGGCACGGCACAACGCTGGCGTCAGAGTCAGGGCGGGCGGCGTCCTGTGGTACTGGTACACGGCGCGTTGCTGCTGGAAGACGAGCGGCGGGAGATGGTCGCGGCGGTCAACCGCTTCAATGAACTCTGTGAACAGGATCAGCGAGTGTCTGCGGACAGCCACATCGCGTTACACGAAGCCTTCCCTGGCGCGCAGGTGCTGGCGCCGCTGGCTGAAGCGTATCGTCGGTTGCTCGACACTCTCTAAGCGTCAGCGTGTGCCGAAGACCACCATGGTCTTGCCCTTCACATTAACAAGCTGCTGTTCTTCCAGCGCCTTGAGCACACGACCAACCATTTCCCGCGAACAGCCAACGATACGCCCGATTTCCTGACGAGTGATCTTGATCTGCATGCCGTCGGGATGAGTCATGGCATCGGGTTGCTTGCACAGATCGAGCAAGGTGCGGGCGACACGGCCGGTGACATCGAGGAAGGCGAGGTCGCCGACCTTGCGTGTCGTGGCACGAAGACGCTCGGCCATCTGGCTGCCGAGGGCATACAGAATGTCCGGCTCCTGCTGCGAGAGCTCACGGAACTTGACGTAGCTGATCTCGGCCACTTCGCATTCGGTCTTGGCCCGCACCCAGGCGCTGCGCTGGGTTTCCAGCCCAGGCTGTTCGAACAGCCCCAGTTCGCCAAAGAAATCACCACTATTAAGGTAGGCAACTATCATCTCCCGACCTTCATCATCTTCGATCAGGATAGTGACCGACCCCTTGACGATGAAATACAACGAATCGGAGCGCTCCCCAGCGCAGATGATGTTGCTTTTAGCGGCGCAGCGGCGACGTTGGGCGTGGGACAGAAGTTTGTCGAGGTTCTTGATCTTGTGTGTAGCGGTAATCGCAACCATGCCTGCATCCCGAAAAGTACTTCGCCTCACGGCGTTATTTTAGTTATCGGCCGGACAAACCGTTGCCGCAGCTTATCAGAGCCGCATTTGTATCATTTCCGAAATTTCCTACGTACATGCCATTACACGTATCGTTTAGCGACATTCTCGGTGCGCCAGCGACGCTATGCTAAGCTGGCGACCCTTTTTTCAGTGGAGTCCTGGCGATGAAGGCACGCATTCAATGGGCTGGTGAAGCCATGTTCCTCGGCGAATCCGGCAGTGGTCACGTAGTGGTCATGGATGGTCCGCCGGAAAGTGGCGGCCGCAACCTCGGCGTGCGACCGATGGAAATGGTGCTGATCGGCCTGGGCGGCTGCAGCAACTTCGATGTGGTCAGTATCCTGAAGAAGGCGCGCCAGCCAATCGAAAGCTGCGAAGCCTTCCTTGAGGCCGAGCGCGCCACCGAGGATCCGAAAGTCTTTACCGCCATCCACCTGCATTTCGTGGTCAAGGGCCGCAGTCTTAAAGAGACCCAGGTCAAGCGCGCCATCGAACTGTCGGCGGAGAAATACTGCTCGGCGTCTATCATGCTGGGCAATGCCGGGGTCAAGATCACTCACGATTACGAAATCGTCGAGTTGGGTTGAGCGGTATCCGCTGATCAGCGACACCCAACTATCATAAAAGAGGCGCAGACTCTGGCAGACCGTTGCTGACGTCTGCATAATGCGCCCCTTTTTCAGGGCACAGGCCGCAGGTCTTCAGCGGCTGTGCCCGACAGACAACCAAAATCGCCAACGCGAAGAGGTGTTAACCGTCCTACGCAAATGAGCCTGGCTCATCTGACGGGCATGCTTGATCACGCGGCCGGGCCGCACATTTATAGAGAGTTTTTAACGGTGAAAAGCAAACTCAAGCTCCACGGGTTCAATAACCTGACAAAGACCTTGAGCTTCAACATCTATGACATCTGCTATGCGGAAACCCCGCAGGACCAGCAGGCCTACGTCGAGTACATCAACAGTGTGTACGACGCCGAACGCCTGACGCGGATTCTCACTGATGTGGTCGATATCATTGGCGCCAACATCCTCAATATCGCTCGCCAGGATTACGACCCCCAGGGCGCCAGCGTGACGATCCTGATCTCCGAGCAGCCGGTAACGCCTACCGACAGCCAGATCGAAGAGTCGCCAGGCCCGTTGCCGGAAACCATTCTTGCGCACCTGGACAAGAGCCATATCACGGTCCACACCTATCCGGAAATCCATCCGGTCGATGGCATCGCGACGTTTCGCGTGGACATCGATGTGTCGACGTGCGGCGTGATTTCACCGCTCAAGGCGCTGAACTATCTGATCCACAAGTTCGAGTCGGATATCGTCACCGTCGATTATCGCGTGCGCGGGTTTACTCGTGACGTTGAAGGCAAGAAGCACTTCATCGACCACGAGATCAACTCGATCCAGAACTATCTCTCCAGCGACACCCGCGACGGTTACCAGATGACCGACGTGAACGTGTATCAGGAGAACCTGTTCCACACCAAGATGCTGTTGAAGAACTTCGAACTGGATAACTACCTGTTCGGCGACGCCACCAGCAACCTCTCGCCGGAACAACGCGAACAGGTTACCGAGCGTGTGAAACACGAAATGCTGGAAATCTTCTACGGCCGCAACATGCCGGTCTGATTGATTCAGCAAACAAGAAAGGCGCCCATTGAGGCGCCTTTTTTGTTGGTGTTGATCCCGGAGGTTATCCGGGATCACGGATCAGATGCGATACGTACTCTTGGTCATGACCTTGGCCAACAGGCTCATGCCGAATTTCACCGGTGCCGGGAAACGGTAACCGCCGGCCTCAAGTGCGCTTTCGGAATGATGTTCTTCGTCGATGCGCATCTGTTCAAGAATCGCCCGGGACTTTTCGTCTTCCGGCGGCAGTTGCTCAAGATGATCGTTCAGATGCTTGCAGACCTGATCTTCGGTGGCCGCGACGAAGCCGAGGCTGACCTTGTCGCTGATCAACCCCGCCACGGCGCCAATACCGAAGGACAAGCCGTAGAACAGCGGATTGAGCACGCTGGTATGGCTGCCCAATTGGTGAATGCGCTGTTCGCACCAGACCAGGTGATCGATTTCCTCTTCCGCCGCATGCTCCATGGCCGCGCGGACTTTGGGTAGCTTGGCGGTCAGCGCCTGACCTTGATACAGGGCCTGGGCACAGACTTCGCCGGTATGGTTGATGCGCATCAGCCCGGCGACATGTTTGGTGTCGACCTCATCCATCTTGGCTTCAGGCTGGACAATGGCCGGGGAAGGGCGATGAGGATGTGCGCTCAGCGGCAGTAACGTGCGCATCGCGGCATCGGCTTGCAACAGAATACGATCAAGGGGCGAGTAGTGACGTTCGGTAGCCATGGGCACCTCCGGATAAATCCACGGTCGCCAGTTTACCCCAATTGTGCCGGACAGGTTTGAGCTGGGTCAGCGTGGGGCAGGAGGGAGCGTATTTTATGCGGGGCCGGCTTTAGCCGGGAAAGCGCATTCCTGGCTAAAGCAGGTCCCACAAATATCAATCAAACCTTGATCAGCCCGGCGGCCAATGCATCTGGCGCTGCCCGAGCACATGCATATGGATGTGATAGACGGTCTGCCCGCCCATCTCATTGCAGTTCATGACCACGCGAAAACCCTCCTCGCAGCCCAGTTCCAGGGCCAGTCGCTGGGCGGTGAACAGGATATGACCAGCCAGGCCCTTGTCCTCTTCGGTCAGGTCGTTGAGGGTGCGGATCGGCTTTTTCGGGATGACCAGGAAATGCACGGGCGCCTGGGGGGCGATGTCGTGAAAGGCCAGCACCTGATCATCTTCGTAGATGATCTTCGCCGGAATCTCCCGGTTGATGATCTTGGTGAACAAAGTATCCACAGCCATGGGCTCCTTGTGGGTGGATGTCGGGTGTGCCGAGTGTAGCGCTCGGCCGGCCATGCGTCAGTGTATGCAGTAGGACTTATTGATAGCGCCGGTAATCCTGCGGGTCAGCCAGCGTGGGGCGAATCGTGGTGTCAGGGTCATCAGGCGATTGCGCCAGCCGGGAATGATCACCGCGCGATTTTTCGCCAGGGCACGTACGGTATAGAGCGCAACTTCTTCTGCGCTCATCATTTTCGTTTTGGCGCTGAGCTTGTCGGTGTCCATCGCGGCGGTCCGGTAGAACTCGGAACGGGTCGGGCCCGGGCAGAGCACCGAGACTTTCACGCCGGTCTTGCGCACTTCCTCGCGCAAGCCCTCGGAGAAATGCAGGACGTAGGCCTTGCTGGCGTAATACGCACTCATCCACGGTCCCGGCGCGAAGCCGGCGACAGACGCCACATTGAGAATCTGCCCGCCGCCCTGCACGGCCATCAGATTGCCAACGGTGTGGCAGAGACGGGTCAGCGCGAGGATATTCAGGTCGATCAGGTCTTGCTCCAGGCCCCAGTCCTGAGCCAGGAAAGGACCGCTGGTGCCGATGCCGGCGCAATTGACCAGCAGGTCGATGGGGTGTTCGCCGTCTTCCAGTTCAAGGAGAAAGCCGGACAGGCGTAGCGGTTCGCCCAGGTCACAGGCACGGAACAGCACTTCCACGCCGAAGCGCTGGGTCAGCTCAATGGCGATGGTTTCCAGCAGGTCGCGTTGCCGGGCAACCAGCAGCAGGTTATGCCCCCGTCGTGCCAGGGCCTCGGCCATGGCCAGGCCGATGCCGCTGGAAGCGCCAGTGATCAGGGCGTAGCGGGTCATGCAGTTCTCCATTGATGAGGTCCGGCGATGAGACCTGTGCCAGAGCGCTTACGTCACTTTTTGCCGCTGTTTTCGTCGCCCTTGAAGAAGGTGGCGGGAGCGGCTGAGTCCTTGACGTTGCCGTCGGTGTCCTCATCGTCATCGCCGGGCAGGTTCTGTTCGTATTCGGTCGCGCTGTTATCGAGCTCCTGCTGGAACGCCGTCAGGCCTCCGGCTACGCCAGCAGCGATGATCACCACGAGGAACACCACCCACAGCCAGGCCAGGACTTTGACCGCCTGGCTATTGGGCGGAGGCGGCGGTCCATATTGGTTGGCGGCGGTATTACCCGGCATCACCACCAAGAGGATAGGGAACACGCTGCCGACGAACGGCACCAGGTTCAGCAGCAGCAGCCAGCCTGACCAGCCGAGGTCGTGAGCGCGCTGTACGCCGATCTGAATGCTGACGCAGATGAATGCGGCGGCCACCACGGCACCCAGCAGGCCGCCGAGGATCAGGTTAACGCTGGCCAGCAGGGCGCAGCAAAGGGCTGTCACTATTGCAACGACAGTCAGAACCAGTGTCCAGGCCAGATAGCGCACCCGGCCTATACGGCCATGGACACTCATGATCTTGAGTTCGGCGTATTCCTGCACGGCGCTGCCTACCGGGGCGCGGGGTGGCGCATAGGGCGACGACGGCGCAATCGATTCGGCGGTACGGGCAGCCGTGCCGGTCGCATCGACTTCCTCCAGGCTCAAGCTGATGGCCGGGTCCGCTTCGATGCGGGCTTCGACGCCTGCGTCATTGAGGGCCTTGAGATAATGCTGCGCATCGGCCTGGGTCAAGCCACGCTTGAGAGCCATGGCGTTGCCACTGAACAGCTTCTCGACGGCGGAGGTCTCGCTCTTGAACAGTCGGGCGAGATTCAGCTTGGCCGTCTCCAGGTCGACGCCGGGGCGCAGTTGTCCTTCGAACACGATCTTGTAATGGGTGTCGGCCATAGAGGCTTCCTTGTCTGGTGATAACGTCGACTGCACATGCTATGGCAGCAGGCTGCATGTGTGGTCATCTCAGCTAGACCTTCAACCGGCGGGTTTCAGGTTGTTCTTTGTACCTTGCGGTATGTGTCCAGGCCAGCAGGCGCGCTCGAAACTATGGGGACGCGCACGTTATTCAGGGGCAGCAAGGCCGACAGACTCTCTTTGGGGGTGGGGAGCGCCAGGAGTTCCCCTCCTCAAAGCAGTTAGAACGGTTTGACGACAACCAAAATAACCACTGCCAGCAAAATCACTACGGGAATTTCATTGAACCAGCGATAGAACACATGGCTGCGTCCGTTCTCGCCGCGAGCGAAGCGTTTGATCTGAGCGCCGCAGACGTGGTGATAGCCGATCAGCAGAAACACCAGGGTCAGCTTGGCGTGCAACCAGCCCTGTTTCAGGAAGCCTGGCGCGAGGGTGAGCATCCAGATGCCGAAAATCAGCGTGGCGATCATCGCCGGGCCCATGATGCCGCGATACAGCTTGCGCTCCATCACCGCGAAACGATCGCGACTGACAGCGTCTTCGCTCATGGAGTGGTAGACAAACAGGCGCGGCAGGTAGAACAAGCCGGCAAACCAACAGACCATCGAGACGATGTGCAGCGCTTTGACCCACAAATAAAGCATTTCTAGTTATCCCACAGGTTCACGGAGGCCAAATAGTAGAGGCTTGAGCGGCCGGACGCACGTTGCAGGTTGTCGCAAGGGGCTCAGGCTCATATCATCGACGCCTTTCCAGTAGGTTCGTTGAGGGCAGGTCATGGTCAAGGTCGGTATCGTCGGCGGCACGGGTTACACCGGGGTCGAGCTGCTGCGTCTGTTGGCACAGCATCCGCAAGCTGAGGTGGTGGTCATCACTTCGCGCTCTGAGGCAGGTCTGGCCGTTGCCGACATGTATCCGAATCTGCGAGGCCACTACGATGGCCTGGCGTTCAGCGTGCCGGACGTCAAGACCCTTGGCGCCTGCGACGTCGTATTCTTCGCCACACCCCACGGCGTAGCGCACGCCCTGGCGGGCGAACTGATCGAGGCAGGCACCAAGGTTATCGACCTGTCGGCTGACTTTCGCCTGCAGGACCCGGTTGAATGGGCCAAGTGGTACAACCAGCCCCACGGCGCGCCGGAACTGCTGAAAGAAGCGGTCTACGGCCTGCCGGAAGTCAATCGCGAGCAGATCAAACAGGCGCGCCTGATCGCGGTGCCGGGTTGCTATCCGACCGCTACGCAGTTGGGCTTGCTGCCCTTGATCGAAGCTGGCCTGGCTGATACGTCCCGCCTGATCGCTGATTGCAAGTCGGGTGTCAGCGGCGCGGGCCGTGGTGCCAGTGTTGGCTCGCTGTATTCCGAGACCAGTGAAAGCTTCAAGGCATACGCTGTCAAAGGCCACCGTCATCTGCCGGAAATCAGCCAGGGCCTGCGCCGCGCAGCCGGTGGCGATGTCGGGCTGACCTTCGTGCCTCATCTGGTGCCGATGATCCGTGGCATTCACGCCACCCTGTACGCCACCGTCGTTGATACCTCGGTAGATCTGCAGGCGCTGTTCGAGAAGCGCTATGCCAACGAACCGTTCGTCGATGTGATGCCGGCTGGCAGCCACCCTGAAACCCGTAGCGTGCGTGGCGCCAACGTCTGCCGCATCGCTGTGCATCGTCCACAGGGTGGTGACCTGGTGGTCGTGCTGTCAGTGATCGACAACCTGGTCAAAGGTGCGTCGGGCCAGGCGGTGCAAAACATGAATATCCTGTTCGGCCTGGATGAGAAGCTTGGTCTTGCCCATGCGGGGATGCTGCCTTAAAAGAAGCTAGTAAGTTGCGAGCTTCAAGCGGCAAGCCAAGAGCGCAAGCGGGTGAATGCGAGTCACTTGCGACTACCCGCTTGAAGCTTGTCGCTTGAAGCTCAAAGCTGCCCTTCTAATAGTTGACCAATTTTCTAGGAGAAGCGGATAATGCCCGTCATTACGCATTATGACGGCCTGGTGCCGGGAGACAGTTAACATGAGCGTCGAATCCTTCACTCCTACCGCTTTGCAATTCACCGAGGGTGCAGCGCACAAGGTGAAGAGCCTGGTCGATGAAGAGGGCAATGATCGCCTGAAGCTGCGCGTCTTCGTGACCGGCGGCGGCTGCTCGGGCTTTCAGTACGGTTTCACTTTCGATGAAGACATCGCTGACGATGACACCATCGTCGAGCGCGAAGGCGTGAGTCTGGTGGTCGATCCGATGAGCTTCCAGTATCTGGCAGGCGCCGAGGTGGATTATCAGGAAGGTCTGGAAGGTTCGCGGTTCGTCATCAAGAACCCTAACGCCACCACGACCTGCGGTTGCGGTTCGTCGTTCTCGATCTGATCCTGCTGTTGCTCCAAATAAAAACGCCGCGTATCGAACGCGGCGTTTTGCTTTCTGCGGGTATCAGGCCCCGGCGGGGTAGATTGCGCCCAAAACCCGCAGGCCTTTGGCGCCAGTCACTGTAGGTCGGTTGGCCGGTACGCCTTCCAGACAGCAATGGGCCAGCCAGGCAAAGGCCATGGCTTCGACCCAGTCCGGATCGACGCCGAAGGCTGCCGTGCTGCTGACTTTGGTCTGTGGCAGCAACGTCGCCAAACGATCCATCAATGCCTTGTTATGCGCGCCGCCGCCGCAGACCAGCAACTCTTTGGTATGGGTCTGCGCCGATTGCAGGGACTCGGTGACGCTCAGTGCACTCAGTTCAAGCAGCGTTGCCTGGACATCCTCGGGTGCCAGGGTCGGCAGTTGGAACAGGTGGTGATGCAGCCAACCCAGGTTGAATACCTCACGGCCAGTACTCTTGGGCCCTTTGGTCTGGAAAAACTGATCGCTGAGCAATGCCTTGAGCAGTGCGGGGTCAGCCTTGCCGCTGGCGCCCCAGGCACCGTCGCGGTCATAGCTTTCGCCACGCTGGGCCTGAATCCAGGCGTCGAGCAGGACGTTGCCGGGGCCGCAGTCGAAGCCTGAGACCGGTTTATCGATCTCGATCAGGCTGAGGTTGCTGAAGCCGCCGATATTAAGCACGGCGCGATGATCTTT
The DNA here is from genome assembly GCF_047303955.1 of Pseudomonas sp. Pseusp88. NCBI lineage: Bacteria > Pseudomonadati > Pseudomonadota > Gammaproteobacteria > Pseudomonadales > Pseudomonadaceae > Pseudomonas > Pseudomonas sp. Pseusp88. Next base: position 47,225 of record NZ_JBGLYM010000036.1, read on the forward strand.
GTTGTCGTCGAATAGAGCCTCGTGGAACGCAGGCACCAACGGCGCACCCTGGCCGCCGGCGGCGATGTCGCGGCGACGGAAGTCGCTGACCACGGTAATACCGGTCAGCTCGGCCAGCAGCGCCGGGTTGCCGATCTGTACGGTGAAACCGCGCGCCGGCTCGTGGCGAATGGTCTGGCCATGACTACCGATGGCGCGGATCTCTGCGGCAAGGATGTTCTGCTTTTCCAGCAGGGCATGAACGCCCTGCGCGGCAAAGTGCACCCACTTCTGCTCGGCGATACCGGCCCGGGCAATTTCGTCCACTCCGCTGGAGCACAGGCCCAGCAGCTCGGCGCGCAGGTCATCGGGCATGGGAATGTAGTGGGTGGCCAGCAGGCGTGGCCGCTCATCCTGTTCCAGTAACACGATATCGAAGCCGTCGAGGCTGGTTCCGGACATTACACCGATATATAAGTTGGCCATGTCTTATCGTTTGCTCGAGGCCAGCATGGTGGCCTTTTCCTGGTCCATGCGCGCCATCAGTGGCTGGCTTTGCTGCATGAACCGCTGTTTTTCGGACTTGGCGATCGGATCCGCCATTGGCAATTTCTGACCCAGAGGGTCGACGTGCACACCATTGACCTGGAACTCATAGTGTAAGTGCGGACCAGTCGACAGGCCGGTTGTTCCAATATAGCCGATGACCTGGCCTTGTCTGACATTGCTGCCAGTCTGAATACCTTTGGCAAAGCCCTGCATATGTCCGTACAGCGTGCGGTAGGTGTCACCGTGCTGGATGATCACGGTATTGCCGTAGCCGCCACGACGACCGGCCAACAACACTTTGCCATCACCGGTGGCCTTGATCGGCGTACCGCGCGGTGCTGCATAGTCGACGCCTTTATGGGCGCGGATCTTGTTCAGGATCGGGTGCTTGCGGCCCATGGAGAAAAGCGAGCTGATGCGGGCGTAGTCAACCGGGGTGCGGATGAAGGCCTTGCGCATGCTGTTGCCATCGGCGGTGTAGTAATTGGTCGTGCCCTGCTTGTTGGTATAGCGAACAGCAGTGTAGGACTTGCCACGGTTGGTAAAGCGGGCGGAGAGAATGTTGCCGGTGCCGACGGTCTTGCCATTGACGACCTTCTGTTCGTAGATCACATCGAATTCGTCACCCTTGTGGATGTCCTGGGCGAAGTCGATGTCGTAGCCGAAAATCTTCGCCATATCCATGGTCATGCTATGGGACAGGCCGGCCTTCTGTGCCGAGAGTGACAGCGAGTTGCTGATCACGCCATGGACATAGGCGGTGCGCACGTTGGGCTTGCTGATTTCCTGATTGAAGGCATAGCCCTTGGCGGTTTTGGTCAGGCTGATGCTTTCCAGTTCGCTGAGCTTGCTGTGCAGCTGCTTCAACTGGCCATCAGGGGACAGCTCGAATTGCAGGATCTGGCCATTCTTGAGCTGGGAGAACTGTTTGGCCTGTTTGTCGCTGGCCAGTACCTCGTGCACGGTCGCTGCAGGCAAACCGACTTTGGCGAACAGGGTGGACAGGGTATCGCCCTTGCTGACGACGACTTCGCGGTGGTTGGCGTCCTTGACCGGCGCGGCGGCGGACTCTGCCTTCGCTACCTTGGCGTCTTTCTTTTCCGCTTCGGTGGTCGCGGTGTCTTCGGGCTCGTCGGCGCCGTTGTCGATCTGGGCAAAGGGTGAAGGTGTTGCTTCTTGTGTGGCTTCTACCGCTTCGGGAGCGTCTTGTTCCTGTGTCAGTTGTTCGGAGGGCGTAGGTGCCTCCATATCAAGGCTCAAATGAGTTTTCTTGGCTTCCACTTCACTGGAGGGGAAGACCAGAAGCGCCAGGCTCAGCAAGGCGGCAATTCCGCTTGCAGCGAGCAGATGGCTCTTCGGATAAAGCGGGGGCGCTTTAGTCGATGTGTCTGTCATAGGTGATTTGACTTTGAAAAAGATGAATTGGAAAAGATGAATGACATGATGAAGATGAAATAACTGTATAAAATATAACCAAATCCTGCCTGAGGCAACCCTAAGCGCGTATCCCGTCCGGATTTGCCGATGAGCGCTGGGCAAAACTTGTAATTGGGCGCTGATCTTGTATGGTTGGAGCCCTTTGAAACGAGCCATTTACGGGGCTGATATGAAGTCGGTTGAAGAACAGCTGGCGCTGATCAAGCGCGGTGCGGATGAACTCCTGGTCGAGGCCGAGCTGGTCACGAAGCTCAAGCGTGGACAGCCACTGCGTATCAAGGCCGGATTCGATCCGACCGCTCCGGACCTGCACCTGGGTCACACCGTCCTTATCAATAAGCTGCGTCAATTCCAGGAACTGGGCCATCACGTCATTTTCCTGATTGGCGACTTCACCGGCATGATCGGTGATCCGAGCGGCAAGAGTGCCACGCGCCCGCCGCTGACCCGTGAGCAGGTTCTGGATTACGCCGAGACCTACAAGTCTCAGGTTTTCAAGATTCTTGATCCGGCCAGGACCGAGGTTGCGTTCAACTCCACGTGGATGGATTTGATGAGCCCGGCTGATTTCATCCGTCTGTCCTCGCAGTACACCGTTGCCCGGATGCTCGAGCGCGATGACTTCGACAAGCGCTACAAAGCCAACCAGCCGATCGCCATTCACGAGTTCATGTACCCGCTGGTTCAGGGTTATGACTCCGTCGCCCTGCGTGCGGATGTCGAGTTGGGCGGTACCGACCAGAAGTTCAACCTGCTGATGGGGCGTGAGCTGCAGCGCTCCTATGGGCAGGAAGCGCAATGCATCCTCACCATGCCGTTGCTTGAAGGCCTGGACGGGGTGAAGAAGATGTCCAAGTCCCTGGGTAACTATGTAGGTATCCAGGAAGCGCCGGGCATCATGTATAGCAAGCTGGTGTCGATCCCGGATGCGCTGATGTGGCGTTACTTCGAGCTGCTGAGCTTTCGCAGCATGGATGAGATCAATGCATTCAAGGCTGACTGCGAGGCTGGCGCCAACCCGCGTGACATCAAGATCAAGCTGGCTGAAGAGATCGTTGCGCGCTTCCATGGTGAAGAGGCTGCGGCTAATGCTCACCGTTCCGCGGGTAACCGTATGAAGGAAGGCGAGTTGCCGGACGATCTGCCGGAGATCAGTATCTCTGCTGCTGAAGACATGCCTATCGCAGCCGTCCTTAATAAGGCGGGCCTGGTGAAGAACTCGGCGGTGGCTCGGGACCTGCTCGGTTCCGGTGGTGTGCGTATAGATGGTGAAGTGGTTGATCGTGGCTTTGTCTTCAAGATTGGCGCTACCCATGTGTGTCAGGCGGGCAAGAAGGCGTTCGGGCGGATTACTCTGACGGCTGAATAGTGGTCAGCGGCAAGCTATAAGCTTCAAGTTAGAAGCGGGAGGCAGGCATTCCCGGTCCTTCTTGTGGTTTGTAGCCAGAAACTTGAAGCTTCCTGAAATAATCGCTTGACGCCCCTCAGAATCTATCTATAATTCGCCCCACTTC
>NZ_JBGLYM010000037.1:0-50101 GCF_047303955.1 Pseudomonas sp. Pseusp88
GGTTTCCCCATGTGAGAGTAGGTCATCGTCAAGATTAAATTCCAAAACCCCATTTGCGAAAGCAGATGGGGTTTTGTTTTTTGCGCGAGAAAAACACATTTTCGTTTCTATGCACCGCTAACAGGCATGGCTATTATGCGTGCCTCATTGTCAGGCGATAACTAAATGCTGAGATTGCTCAGGCTTCTCGCTGATGGCGGATTCCATTCCGGGGAAGTTCTGGGACGGGTTCTGGGTGTCAGTCGCAGTGCCGTCTGGAAGCAGTTGCAACTACTCGAGATCGAGTTGGGCGTCGAGATCCATAAGGTGCGTGGCCGAGGCTACCGCCTTGCCCGTCCGGTCTCCTTGCTCGATGCCGAGCAGTTGATGCAGCGTCTACAGGTGCTGGGCTGGTCTGTGCGCGTCCTGGACAGTGTCGACTCGACAAATGCCGAGGCCGCACGTCTTATCGGCTCAGGACATGGCATGCCGGCCCTGGTGCTCGCCGAGCGGCAGACCGCAGGGCGGGGGCGACGTGGTCGTACCTGGGTCAGTCCGTTCGCGGAAAATCTTTATTACAGCCTGGTGCTGCGCATCGATGGTGGCTTGCAACAGCTGGAAGGCTTGAGCCTGGTGGTGGGACTCTCTGTCATGCGCGCGCTGCATGAGGCGGGTGTCTCCAGGGCTGGCCTGAAGTGGCCTAATGACGTGCTGGTGGATGGCCGCAAGATCGCTGGCATTCTCTTGGAGCTGATGGGGGATCCGGCCGATGTCTGCCATCTGGTCATCGGTGTCGGCATAAATGTGAATATGCAGGTCAGTGCTGAGGTCGATCAGGCCTGGACTTCCGCTAGCCTGGAGGTTGGTAGCCTGATAGAGCGTAATGATCTGGTTGTGAGTCTCAGTGAGAAGCTGAATAGATACCTTGCCCTGCATCGTGAGCGCGGATTTACTGCCATTCAGTCTGAATGGGAGCAAAACCACCTGTGGCAAGGGCGTGCCGTGAGCCTGCATGCGGGATCCGGGGTGATTGAGGGGAAAGTCTTGGGTATCGATGCAGTGGGTGCGTTGCGCCTGGAAGTGGCGGGTGTGGAAGAAAGATTCAGTGGTGGTGAGCTCAGTCTGAGGCTGCGTGATGATTCTTGAACTCGATTGCGGCAATAGCTTCATCAAGTGGCGCGTTGTTGAGGGGGCTGCAGTGCTGGCAGGCGGGGTTGCAGACTCTGATGCGGCTCTGCTTGCTCATCTGTCAGGATTGCCCCGCCTCAATCTGAGTCGATGCCGGCTGGTCAGCGTGCGCACCCATGAAGAGACCGACCGGCTGATCCAGGCCCTTGAAGAGGCTTTTACCATCGAGGTGGCTTGCGCAGTGCCGATGCAGGTCTTGGCCGGCGTTGAGAACGGCTATGACGATTATGCGCGGTTGGGGCTGGACCGATGGCTTGCGGTGGTCGGGGCTTTCAATCATGTCCGCAGGGCCTGCCTGGTGATCGACCTGGGGACGGCGGTTACTTCGGACTTTGTTGCAGCGGATGGGCGCCATCTGGGCGGCTTCATCTGTCCTGGTCTGCCGCTCATGCGTAACCAGCTGCGTACGCACACACGGCGGATTCGCTACGATGACGCTGCGGCCGAGCAGGCCCTGACCAGTCTGTCTCCCGGGCGCTCCACGGCTGAAGCGGTCGAGCGAGGCTGTTCATTGATGCTGCGAGGCTTTGTTGCCACCCAGGCCGAGATCGCTCGGGAGTACTGGGACGATGATTTCGCCATTTTTATAACCGGCGGCGATGCTGGCCTGGTCGACGGCGTGCTGCCCGGTGCGCTGGTGGTTCCGGATCTTATCTTCATGGGGCTGGCATTGGCCTGTCCGTTTTCCTGAGGTCTCTATGCGTTGGCTATTTCTGCTGCTGTTGATGCTGAACGGCTTTTATTACGTCTGGCAGCAGCAAGAGGCGCCGTTGCGAGCCAAAGAGATATTGCCGTTGTCGCTGGCAAGATCTTCCCAGCAGGACATTCATCTGCTTAGCGAGTCGGGCGTGGGGCGTGAGCAGGGCGCCGAGGTGGAGCAGAAATGTCTTTATCTGGGTGGGTTTGCTCGCCAGGAGGATGTGCGGGCAGTCGAGCAGCGGCTGATCAGCCTCGATATACAGACCCAATTCAAAGGGCTGCAGGGTGCGAGTGGCAGCACTTATTGGCTGCGTGTGAGTCCGGAAAGTCGGCGTCTGGTTGATGACGTATTGATCCAGGGATTGAGCAAAGACTTCCCGCAATTAAAAAACAAAATAATGTCGTGTGAAGGTGTTGCAACTGCAGATTAGTTTGCATAGAATGGCGCCCGCTTCGCAGTGCGGTGTAAGTTGTAACAAATGCTGCGAAACGGTCAACGGATGTAACCTCATAATTTTTATGAGAAAAAGGTTGACAGAAGGGCAGTAAGCATTGAGAATGCTGCCTCGCTTAGGAGGGGTTCCCGAGCGGCCAAAGGGATCAGACTGTAAATCTGACGTCTACGACTTCGAAGGTTCGAATCCTTCCCCCTCCACCATATTCAAGCGTGAGCTGTAGGTAGTGCGGGTATAGTTTAGTGGTAGAACCTCAGCCTTCCAAGCTGATGATGCGGGTTCGATTCCCGCTACCCGCTCCAGGTTACAGATTGTGCAAAGTGTTTCGCTCTTGTAGCTCAGTTGGTAGAGCACACCCTTGGTAAGGGTGAGGTCAGCGGTTCAAATCCGCTCAAGAGCTCCATTATCAAAGGCAGATATGAAAATATCTGCCTTTGTTTTAGGCGGTCGATCTGAGTGTCGATGCCTTGATTCAGTGGTTGTCTGGCGTTGCCAGAGTGGTAAATGCGGCAACCGGCTGAATAGATGTTGAAAAAATATTTTCAGGTCAGCATAATGGTCGGCCTGATTTTGCTTTTAGGTCAGTAGCTCAATTGGCAGAGCGACGGTCTCCAAAACCGTAGGTTGGGGGTTCGATTCCCTCCTGACCTGCCAGATTCACTCAGTGTTATCTGGCTTTCTTTTCACAGGATCTTCGTAGATGACTCCCAAAGCTGAAGCCCAAGACTCACGTTTTGACTTGCTGAAATGGCTGCTGGTGGTCGTTCTGGTTGCCGTAGGTGTAGTTGGTAACCAGTACTTCTCTGCGCAGCCGATCCTGTATCGCGTCCTTGTGCTGCTTGTTATTGCTGCTGCTGCTGGCTTTATCGCTCTGCAGACTGGCAAAGGCAAGGCTTTCTTCGTTCTGGCGAAAGAAGCGCGCACCGAAATTCGTAAAGTCGTTTGGCCCACTCGCCAGGAGACTACTCAGACCACTCTGATCGTAGTCGCTGTAGTGCTGGTGATGGCCTTGCTGCTGTGGGGGCTTGATTCCCTGCTCGGCTGGCTTGTTTCTTTGATTGTTGGCTAAGGGTGTCCCGTGGCTAAGCGTTGGTACGTAGTGCATGCTTATTCGGGTTACGAGAAGCATGTAATGCGCTCGTTGATCGAGCGCGTGAAGCTGGCTGGCATGGAAGACGGCTTCGGTGAGATTCTGGTTCCTACCGAAGAAGTCGTTGAAATGCGCAACGGCCAAAAGCGTAAGAGCGAGCGGAAGTTTTTCCCTGGCTACGTGCTTGTCCAGATGGACATGAATGAAGGCACCTGGCACTTGGTGAAAGACACGCCTCGCGTGATGGGCTTCATCGGTGGTACTGCCGACAAGCCTGCGCCAATCACCGACAAGGAAGCTGAAGCTATCCTGCGTCGCGTTGCCGATGGTAGTGACAAGCCGAAGCCGAAGACCCTGTTCGAGCCGGGTGAAGTCGTTCGCGTTACAGACGGTCCGTTTGCTGATTTTAACGGTACCGTCGAAGAAGTTAACTACGAAAAGAGCCGCATTCAAGTCGCAGTGCTCATTTTCGGACGCTCTACTCCGGTAGAGCTTGAGTTCAGTCAGGTCGAAAAGGTCTAACTGAGCAAGAATCCCATACCCCGCAGCCCTGGGCTGTGGGGTTTTTTCGTCACTGGGATAAACGTGCAAGTAACCGGGGAGCCTTAACTGGCGTTCGAACCCGTAATTGGAGTGCCTCATGGCCAAGAAGATTACCGCTTACATCAAGCTGCAAGTGAAGGCCGCTCAGGCTAACCCAAGCCCGCCCGTCGGTCCTGCTCTGGGTCAGCACGGCGTGAACATCATGGAATTCTGCAAGGCTTTCAACGCCCGTACTCAGGGTCTTGAGCCAGGTCTGCCGACTCCAGTGATCATCACTGTCTACAGCGACCGCAGCTTCACTTTTGAAACCAAAAGCACCCCGGCTTCGGTCCTGCTGAAGAAAGCAGCTGGCCTGACCAGCGGTTCGGCTCGTCCGAACACTGTTAAAGTCGGTACCGTGACCCGTGCTCAGCTGGAAGATATCGCGAAAGTTAAAAACGCGGATCTGACTGCTGCTGACATGGAAGCAGCCGTGCGTACCATCGCCGGTTCTGCTCGTTCCATGGGCCTCAACGTGGAGGGTGTGTAATGGCTAAGCTGACCAAACGTCAAAAGGCAATCGCCGGCAAAATCGAAGCAGGCAAGGCCTACAACTTCGTTGACGCTGCTGCGCTGCTGACCGAACTGTCCACCGTTAAATTCAGCGAGTCCGTAGACGTTGCTGTAAACCTCGGTGTTGACCCGCGTAAATCTGACCAGGTTGTTCGTAGCGCTACTGTGCTGCCACACGGCACTGGCAAGACCGTTCGCGTTGCTGTGTTCACCCAGGGTCCAGCTGCCGAGGCCGCTCTGGCTGCCGGCGCTGATCGCGTTGGTATGGACGATCTGGCTGCCGAAATGAAAGCCGGCGACCTGAACTATGACGTCGTTATCGCATCCCCTGATGCAATGCGCGTTGTAGGTCAGTTGGGTCAGGTTCTGGGTCCACGTGGCCTGATGCCTAACCCGAAAGTCGGCACTGTTACTCCTGACGTCGCTAACGCCGTCAAGAATGCCAAGGCTGGTCAGGTTCGTTATCGCACCGACAAAAACGGCATCATTCACACTTCCGTTGGCAAGGTCGGTTTCGACGCCGTCAAGCTGAAGGAAAACGTTGAAGCCCTGATCGCTGATTTGAAGCGTATCAAGCCGGCTTCCTCGAAAGGTATCTACGTCAAGCGCGTTACCCTGAGCACCACTATGGGCCCAGGTCTGGTCATCGACCAAGGCTCGCTGGACGCGTAACACAGAGCGGTGCGCTTGATTGCGCACCACTCGAAAGATTGGGGTCCCTGCCTGGCGGGGGCTATCCAAGACCGTAGGCGACGCAAGTCTTAAACCTCAAGCCTACGCAGATGGTGCTCCCGGTTCCTTACCGAATCAGACACCAAAACGACATCCGGCTCCGGCCAGATGAAACGGTAACAAGCAGGAGTTAAACCCGTGGCAATTAAACTCGAAGACAAGAAGGCCATCGTCGCTGAAGTCAACGAGGCTGCCAAAGTCGCTCTGTCTGCTGTCGTGGCTGATGCCCGTGGCGTGACAGTAGGCGCGATGACCGGACTCCGTAAAGAGGCTCGTGAAGCTGGCGTTTACGTACGTGTCGTACGTAACACCCTGCTCAAGCGCGCCGTTGCTGACACTCAATACAGTGTCCTCAACGATGCGTTCACCGGCCCGACCTTGATCGCGTTCTCCAACGAACATCCAGGCGCTGCTGCCCGTTTGTTCAAAGAGTTCGCCAAAGGTCAGGACAAGTTCGAGATCAAGGCAGCTGCGTTCGAGGGCAAGTTCCTCGCAGCTAATCAGATCGACGTACTGGCAACCTTGCCGACCCGTGACGAAGCAATTTCCCAGCTGATGAGCGTGATTCAAGGCGCTACCAGCAAATTGGCTCGTATTCTGGCGGCAGTTCGCGAACAGAAAGAAGCTGCTGCAGCCTAAGGCCGCACACCTCTTCTCGCGTATTTTTGTTTATTTCGAAGGCCGCATAGGCCCTCACACAATTCAGGAATTAGAGTCATGTCTATCTCTCAAGACGATATCCTCAACGCCGTAGCTGAAATGTCTGTTCTGCAGGTTGTTGAGCTGATCAAAGCTTTCGAAGAAAAATTCGGCGTTTCCGCTGCTGCTGCTTCGGCAGGTCCAGCTGTTGCTGCTGCTGTTGTTGAAGAGCAAACCGAATTCAACGTCATGCTGGTTGAAGCTGGCGAGAAGAAAGTTAACGTGATCAAGGCAGTACGTGAACTGACCGGTCTGGGCCTGAAAGAAGCCAAGGCAGTCGTTGACGGCGCACCAGCAATGGTCCTGGAAGCTGTTGCCAAAGACGCAGCTGACAAGGCTAAAGCAGCCTTGGAAGAAGCAGGCGCTAAAGTCGAGCTGAAATAAGTATCGACTTTGCGTAACCAGCCGAAGCGGTAAGCGGAAGGCTGATGGCTGGTGGCTTTTGCCACCGGCCTTTTTCCGTTCTAGACAGCTGATCAGGTCAGTGTCTTTAACGTGCAGGAACCGCCCGAGAGGCGGCGCAAACCAAGGGGTTTGCACGATTTTCTGGCTGCTCCCGTCGGGAGAAGCCAAACAAGCAGGTGACCAAGCTGGGGAACGCTGATGGCTTACTCATATACTGAGAAAAAACGTATCCGCAAGGACTTTAGCAAGTTGCCGGACGTAATGGATGTGCCGTATCTCCTGGCCATCCAGCTGGATTCGTATCGCGAATTCCTGCAAGCGGGAGCGACCAAAGATCAGTTCCGCGACGTCGGTCTGCATGCAGCCTTCAAATCCGTTTTCCCGATCATCAGCTACTCCGGCAATGCTGCGCTGGAGTATGTAGGTTATCGCTTGGGCGAACCGGCATTTGATGTCAAAGAGTGCGTACTGCGCGGTGTGACTTACGCAGTACCTCTGCGGGTCAAGGTCCGTCTGATCATTTTCGACAAAGAATCGTCGAACAAAGCGATCAAGGACATCAAAGAGCAAGAAGTCTACATGGGTGAAATCCCCCTGATGACTGAAAACGGTACCTTCGTAATCAACGGTACCGAGCGCGTTATCGTTTCCCAGCTGCACCGTTCGCCTGGTGTGTTCTTCGACCACGACCGTGGCAAGACGCACAGCTCCGGCAAGCTGCTGTACTCTGCGCGCATCATTCCTTACCGCGGTTCGTGGCTGGACTTCGAGTTCGATCCAAAGGACTGTGTATTCGTCCGTATCGACCGTCGTCGCAAGCTGCCGGCTTCGGTGCTGCTGCGTGCGCTCGGCTACACCACTGAAGAAGTGCTTGATGCCTTCTACAGCACCAACGTATTCCACGTTAAGGGCGAGACCCTGAGCCTGGAGCTGGTGCCTCAGCGCCTGCGTGGTGAAATTGCCGTCCTGGATATCCAGGATGAAAACGGCAAGGTGATCGTCGAGCAAGGCCGCCGTATCACTGCGCGCCACATCAATCAGCTGGAAAAGGCTGGTATCAAAGAGCTGCAAGTGCCTCTGGACTACGTCCTGGGTCGCACTACGGCCAAGGTGATCGTGCACCCGGCTACCGGCGAAATCATTGCTGAGTGCAACACCGAGCTGAACACCGAGATCCTGGCCAAGATTGCCAAGGCTCAGGTCGTTCGCCTCGAAACGTTGTACACCAACGATATCGACTGTGGTCCGTTCGTCTCCGACACCTTGAAGATCGACTCCACCAGCAACCAACTGGAAGCGCTGGTCGAGATCTATCGCATGATGCGTCCTGGCGAGCCGCCAACCAAGGATGCTGCCGAGACCCTGTTCAACAACCTGTTCTTCAGCCCTGAGCGCTATGACCTGTCTGCGGTCGGCCGGATGAAGTTCAACCGTCGTATCGGTCGTACCGAGATCGAAGGTTCGGGCGTGCTGTGCAAGGAAGATATCGTTGCCGTCCTCAAGACGCTGGTCGATATCCGTAACGGCAAAGGCATCGTCGACGACATCGACCATCTGGGTAACCGTCGCGTTCGCTGCGTAGGCGAAATGGCCGAGAACCAGTTCCGTGTAGGTCTGGTCCGTGTCGAGCGTGCGGTTAAAGAGCGTCTGTCGATGGCGGAGAGCGAAGGCCTGATGCCTCAGGACCTGATCAACGCCAAGCCAGTCGCTGCCGCGGTGAAAGAGTTCTTCGGTTCCAGCCAGCTGTCCCAGTTCATGGACCAGAACAACCCGCTGTCCGAGATCACCCACAAGCGCCGTGTCTCCGCACTCGGCCCTGGCGGTCTGACTCGTGAACGCGCCGGCTTCGAAGTCCGCGACGTACACCCGACCCACTACGGTCGTGTCTGCCCGATTGAAACGCCGGAAGGTCCGAACATCGGCCTGATCAACTCCCTGGCGGCCTATGCGCGCACCAACCAGTACGGCTTCCTGGAAAGCCCGTACCGTGTGGTGAAGAACGCACTGGTCACCGACGAGATCGTCTTCCTGTCGGCTATTGAAGAAGCTGACCACGTCATCGCTCAGGCTTCGGCCACGATGAACGACAAGAAGGTGCTGATCGACGAGCTGGTAGCCGTACGTCACCTGAACGAGTTCACGGTCAAGGCGCCTGACGACGTAACCCTGATGGACGTTTCGCCCAAGCAGGTAGTCTCGGTAGCAGCCTCGCTGATCCCGTTCCTCGAGCACGACGACGCCAACCGTGCGTTGATGGGTTCGAACATGCAGCGTCAAGCGGTCCCAACCCTGCGTGCTGACAAGCCGCTGGTCGGTACCGGTATGGAGCGCAACGTTGCGCGCGACTCCGGCGTTTGCGTCGTGGCTCGCCGTGGCGGTGTGATCGACTCCGTCGATGCCAGCCGTATCGTGGTTCGTGTTGCTGATGATGAAGTCGAGCCGGGCGAAGCAGGTGTAGATATCTACAACCTGACCAAGTACACCCGCTCCAACCAGAACACCTGCATCAACCAGCGTCCGCTGGTGAGCAAAGGTGATCGCATCCAGCGCAGCGACATCATGGCTGACGGTCCGTCGACCGATATGGGTGAGCTGGCTCTGGGCCAGAACATGCGCATCGCGTTCATGGCCTGGAACGGTTTCAACTTCGAAGACTCCATCTGCCTGTCCGAGCGTGTGGTTCAGGAAGATCGCTTTACCACGATCCACATTCAGGAACTGACCTGTGTGGCGCGTGATACCAAGCTTGGGCCTGAGGAAATCACTGCCGACATCCCGAACGTGGGTGAAGCGGCACTGAACAAACTGGACGAAGCCGGTATCGTTTACGTCGGTGCTGAAGTTGGCCCGGGCGACATTCTGGTCGGTAAAGTCACGCCAAAAGGCGAGACCCAGCTGACGCCAGAAGAAAAACTGCTGCGCGCCATCTTCGGTGAGAAAGCCAGCGACGTTAAAGACACCTCCCTGCGCGTGCCAACCGGCACCAAAGGTACGGTCATTGACGTTCAGGTCTTCACCCGTGACGGCGTTGAGCGTGACGCTCGTGCACTGTCCATCGAGAAGTCCCAGCTGGACGAGATCCGCAAGGATCTGAACGAAGAGTTCCGTATCGTTGAAGGTGCAACCTTCGAGCGTCTGCGTTCCGCGCTGGTCGGTCGTATCGCCGAAGGTGGTGCTGGCCTTAAGAAAGGTCAGGAAATCACCAACGAGATCCTCGACGGTCTGGAGCACGGCCAGTGGTTCAAACTGCGCATGGCCGAAGACGCGCTGAACGAACAACTCGAGAAAGCCCAGGCTTACATCGTTGATCGTCGCCGTCTGCTGGACGACAAGTTCGAAGACAAGAAACGCAAGCTGCAACAGGGCGATGACCTGGCACCGGGCGTTCTGAAAATCGTCAAGGTCTACCTGGCAATCCGTCGCCGCATCCAGCCGGGCGACAAGATGGCCGGTCGTCACGGTAACAAGGGTGTGGTCTCCGTGATCATGCCGGTTGAAGACATGCCGCACGACGCCAACGGTACTCCGGTGGACATCGTACTGAACCCGTTGGGCGTACCTTCGCGTATGAACGTTGGTCAGATTCTCGAGACACACCTGGGCCTCGCGGCCAAGGGTCTGGGCGAGAAGATCAACCGCATGCTCGAAGAGCAGCGTAAAGTTGCTGAGCTGCGCAAGTTCATGACCGAGATCTACAACGAGATCGGTGGTCGTCAAGAGAACCTGGAAGACCTTAGCGATAAGGAAATCATGGATCTGGCGAAGAACCTGCGTAACGGCGTACCAATGGCGACTCCGGTGTTCGACGGCGCCAAGGAAAGCGAAATCAAGGCAATGCTCAAGCTGGCTGACATGCCAGAGAGCGGCCAGATGCAGCTGTTCGATGGTCGTACCGGTAACAAGTTCGAGCGTCCGGTCACCGTTGGCTACATGTACATGCTGAAGCTGAACCACTTGGTGGACGACAAGATGCACGCGCGTTCCACTGGTTCTTACAGCCTGGTTACCCAGCAGCCGCTGGGTGGTAAGGCTCAGTTCGGTGGTCAGCGTTTCGGGGAGATGGAGGTGTGGGCGCTGGAAGCATATGGCGCGGCATACACCCTGCAAGAAATGCTCACAGTGAAGTCGGACGATGTGAACGGTCGTACCAAGATGTACAAAAACATCGTGGACGGCGATCACCGTATGGAGCCGGGCATGCCCGAGTCCTTCAACGTGTTGATCAAAGAAATTCGTTCCCTCGGCATCGATATCGATCTGGAAACCGAATAACACGTGACGCGAATGGAAGAGGGCGGTGACGCCCCCTTCCTGCTCCGCCAGGAGGAAAGGCCTTGAAAGACCTACTGAATTTGCTGAAAAACCAGGGTCAAGTCGAAGAGTTCGACGCCATCCGTATCGGATTGGCCTCGCCTGAGATGATCCGTTCGTGGTCGTTCGGTGAAGTTAAAAAGCCGGAAACCATCAACTACCGTACGTTCAAACCCGAGCGTGACGGCCTGTTCTGCGCCAAGATCTTTGGCCCGGTAAAGGATTACGAGTGCCTGTGCGGTAAGTACAAGCGCTTGAAGCATCGTGGCGTGATCTGCGAGAAGTGCGGCGTTGAAGTTGCACTGGCCAAGGTCCGTCGTGAGCGTATGGCTCACATCGAGCTGGCTTCGCCTGTAGCCCACATCTGGTTCCTGAAATCGCTGCCGTCCCGTATCGGCCTGCTGATGGACATGACTCTGCGTGATATCGAACGCGTTCTCTACTTCGAGAGCTATGTCGTTATCGATCCGGGCATGACCACTCTGGAAAAAGGTCAGCTGCTCAACGACGAGCAGTACTTCGAAGCGCTGGAAGAGTTCGGCGATGACTTCGACGCCCGCATGGGTGCCGAGGCTGTCCGCGAGCTGCTGCACGCTATCGACCTGGAGCACGAGATTGGCCGCCTGCGTGAAGAAATTCCGCAAACCAACTCCGAAACCAAGATCAAGAAGCTGTCCAAGCGCCTGAAGTTGATGGAAGCCTTCCAGGGCTCCGGCAACCTTCCTGAATGGATGGTGTTGACCGTTCTGCCGGTTCTGCCGCCAGACCTGCGTCCACTGGTCCCGCTGGATGGTGGTCGCTTCGCGACTTCCGACCTCAACGATCTGTATCGTCGAGTGATCAACCGTAACAACCGCTTGAAGCGTCTGCTCGATCTGTCCGCTCCGGACATCATCGTGCGTAACGAAAAGCGTATGTTGCAGGAAGCTGTCGACGCACTGCTCGACAACGGTCGTCGTGGCCGCGCTATCACCGGTTCCAACAAGCGTCCTCTGAAATCCCTGGCTGACATGATCAAGGGTAAACAAGGTCGTTTCCGTCAGAACTTGCTCGGTAAGCGCGTTGACTACTCCGGTCGTTCGGTAATTACCGTGGGTCCGACCCTGCGTCTGCACCAGTGCGGTCTGCCGAAGAAGATGGCCCTGGAGCTGTTCAAGCCGTTCATTTTCGGCAAGCTGGAAATGCGTGGTCTCGCTACCACCATCAAAGCGGCCAAGAAAATGGTCGAGCGCGAGCTGCCAGAGGTCTGGGACGTTCTCGCTGAAGTGATTCGCGAACACCCGGTGCTGCTGAACCGTGCGCCTACTCTTCACCGTCTGGGCATCCAGGCGTTTGAACCGGTACTGATCGAAGGTAAGGCTATCCAGCTGCACCCTCTGGTCTGTGCTGCGTACAACGCCGACTTCGACGGCGACCAGATGGCTGTACACGTACCGCTGACGCTGGAAGCCCAGCTCGAAGCGCGTGCACTGATGATGTCGACCAACAACATCCTGTCGCCAGCGAACGGTGAGCCGATCATCGTTCCGTCCCAGGACGTTGTATTGGGTCTGTACTACATGACTCGTGAAGCGATCAACGCCAAGGGCGAAGGTCGTGTGTTCGCGGATCTGCAGGAAGTTGACCGGGTATTCCGCGCCGGCGAAGCCGCGCTGCATGCCAAGGTCAAAGTGCGGATCAACGAAACCGTCAACGACCGTGACGGCGGCAGCGTGAGCGGCACCCGTATTGTCGACACTACCGTCGGCCGTGCACTGCTGTATCAGGTTGTGCCAAAAGGTCTGTCGTACGACGTCGTCAACCAGCCAATGAAGAAAAAGGCGATCTCCAAGCTGATCAACCAGTGCTACCGCGTGGTTGGTCTGAAAGAGACCGTGATCTTCGCTGACCAGTTGATGTACACCGGTTTTGCCTACTCGACGATCTCGGGTGTTTCCATCGGCGTTAACGACTTCGTTATCCCGGATGAGAAAGCTCGCATCATCGATGCCGCTACCGAAGAAGTTAAAGAGATCGAAAGCCAGTACGCATCGGGCCTGGTTACCCAGGGCGAGAAGTACAACAAGGTGATCGACCTCTGGTCGAAGGCGAACGACGAAGTTTCCAAGGCAATGATGTCCAACCTCTCGAAAGAGAAAGTGGTCGATCGCCATGGCGACACCGTTGACCAGGAGTCCTTCAACTCGATGTACATGATGGCCGACTCGGGTGCGCGGGGTTCCGCAGCACAGATTCGCCAGCTGGCCGGTATGCGTGGTCTGATGGCCAAGCCGGACGGTTCCATCATCGAAACGCCGATTACGGCGAACTTCCGTGAAGGTTTGAGCGTACTTCAGTACTTCATCTCGACTCACGGTGCTCGTAAAGGTTTGGCGGATACCGCGTTGAAAACCGCGAACTCCGGTTACCTGACTCGTCGTCTGGTAGACGTGGCGCAAGACCTGGTTGTGACCGAGGTCGATTGCGGCACCGAGCATGGCCTGGTGATGACGCCGCACATTGAAGGCGGCGACGTTGTAGAGCCACTGGGTGAGCGCGTACTGGGTCGAGTGATCGCCCGTGACGTATTCAAGCCAGGCACCGAAGAAGTCATCGTTCCTGCCGGTACGCTGGTAGACGAGAAGTGGGTCGAATTCATCGAGCTCAACAGCATCGACGAAGTGATCGTGCGTTCGCCGATCAGCTGCGAAACCCGCTACGGCATCTGCGCCAAGTGCTACGGCCGTGATCTGGCTCGTGGTCACCAGGTGAACATTGGTGAAGCTGTCGGCGTTATCGCTGCACAGTCCATCGGTGAGCCGGGTACCCAGCTGACCATGCGTACGTTCCACATCGGTGGTGCGGCAAGCCGGACCTCCGCTGCTGACAGCGTTCAGGTGAAGAATGGTGGTACTGTCCGTCTGCACAACCTCAAGCACGTAGAGCGTGTTGATGGTCACCTGGTTGCGGTATCCCGTTCGGGCGAGCTGGCGATTGCGGACGACTTCGGTCGTGAGCGCGAGCGCTACAAGCTGCCGTACGGTGCGGTGATTTCCGTGAAGGAAGGCGACAAGGTCGACGCTGGCTCCATCGTGGCCAAGTGGGACCCGCACACCCACCCGATCGTTACCGAAATGAAAGGTACCGTGACCTACGTGGGCATGGAAGAAGGCATCACGATCAAGCGTCAGACAGACGAATTGACCGGTATGACCAACATTGAAGTCCTGGACGCCAAAGACCGTCCTGCTGCCGGCAAGGACATCCGTCCTGCCGTCAAGATGGTCGGTCTGGATGGCAAGGATCTGTTGCTGCCAGGTACTGACGTACCGGCTCAGTACTTCCTGCCAGCCAACGCCCTGGTCGGTGTTGCGGATGGTGCGCAGATTGCGATCGGTGACGTTATCGCTCGTATTCCGCAGGAAACTTCGAAGACGCGTGACATCACCGGTGGTCTGCCGCGTGTTGCCGACCTGTTCGAAGCTCGTCGTCCGAAAGAGGCGTCGATCCTGGCAGAAGTCAGCGGTACCATCGCCTTCGGTAAAGAGACCAAGGGCAAGCGCCGCCTGGTCATTACACCGAACGACGGTAGCGATCCGTACGAGGAGCTGATTCCGAAGTGGCGTCACCTGAACGTCTTCGAAGGCGAACAAGTGAACCGCGGCGAAGTTATCTCCGACGGCCCGAGCGATCCGCACGACATCCTGCGTCTGCTGGGTGTGAGTGCACTGGCCAAGTACATCGTCAACGAGATTCAGGACGTTTACCGCCTGCAAGGGGTAAAAATCAACGACAAGCACATCGAGACCATCCTGCGTCAGATGCTGCGTAAAGTTGAGATCTCCGAATCCGGCGATTCCAGTTTCATCAAGGGCGACCAGATGGAACTGACACATGTACTGGTAGAAAACGAGCGTCTGAGCGCGGATGATAAATTTATCTCCAAGTTCACTCGCGTACTGCTGGGTATCACCAAGGCATCGTTGTCGACCGAATCGTTCATCTCCGCGGCCTCCTTCCAGGAGACAACCCGCGTACTGACCGAAGCGGCCGTTACCGGCAAGCGTGACTACCTGCGCGGCTTGAAAGAAAACGTGGTCGTGGGTCGTCTGATCCCGGCCGGTACAGGTCTGGCTTACCACAGCGAACGCAAGCGTCGCCGTGAAATCGACAAGCCGCTGCGCGTAAGCGCCAGTGAAGTCGAAGCCGCCCTGACTGAAGCGTTGAACTCGAGCGGTAATTGAGAGTAGAGCCCTGGTTTTTTCCTCTCGGATCTGGTGGCTGAAGCCGCCAGATCCTTGATGACAAGATCGGGGCTCTGTCTTGACTGGGGACAGGATCCTCTTTAGACTCTTGTACCCCTAAATTTGGCGGAACTCGCGTTCTGCCATTTTGCTTTTCTTGTAAGACAATAGCGTCGCAAGACAACAGTGGAGCTAGTAGATGGCAACTATCAACCAGCTGGTACGTCAGCCGCGTAAGCGTATCGTCGAGAAATCCGACGTGCCTGCGCTGCAGAACTGCCCGCAACGTCGTGGCGTATGCACCCGTGTGTATACCACTACGCCGAAAAAACCTAACTCGGCACTGCGTAAAGTATGCCGCGTGCGCCTGACCAACGGTTTCGAGGTTTCCTCGTACATCGGCGGTGAAGGCCACAACCTGCAAGAGCACAGCGTGGTACTGATCCGCGGCGGTCGTGTAAAAGACTTGCCAGGTGTTCGTTACCACACCGTTCGCGGCTCCTTGGATACCTCCGGCGTTAAAGGCCGTAACCAGGGTCGTTCGAAGTACGGTACCAAGAAGCCGAAGTAGTCTTCGGTTTCCTGTGACAAAAAGCAGATTTCTATTTTTCTGAGTCGATAAGAGTAAGGTCGGGCGCATCCTGAACAGGGTGGTGGTCCCGAGCTAACCTGAAGACCGTTTGAGGGCTTATCCATGCCAAGAAGACGCGTAGCAGCCAAGCGCGAAGTGCTTGACGATCCAAAATACGGAAGCCAAATCCTGGCCAAGTTCATGAACCACGTGATGGAAAGCGGCAAGAAAGCCGTTGCCGAGCGTATCGTTTATGGCGCGCTGGAAAAGGTTAAAGAACGCAAGAACAGCGACCCCCTGGAAATCTTCGAGAAAGCTCTCGACGCCATCGCTCCGCTGGTCGAAGTGAAGTCGCGCCGTGTAGGCGGTGCTACTTACCAGGTTCCGGTCGAAGTTCGCCCGTCCCGTCGTAATGCTCTGGCAATGCGTTGGCTGGTAGACTTCGCGCGCAAGCGCGGTGAGAAGTCTATGGCTCTGCGTTTGGCTGGCGAGCTGTTGGACGCCGCCGAAGGTAAAGGTGCTGCGGTTAAGAAGCGTGAAGACGTGCACCGTATGGCTGAAGCCAACAAGGCTTTCTCGCACTACCGCTTCTAATTTCAGCGTCACTAATTTTGCGAGGGCTTTATGGCTCGTACTACTCCGATTAACCGCTACCGTAACATCGGTATCGTTGCTCACGTGGATGCTGGTAAAACCACCACCACCGAGCGCGTCCTTTTTTACACCGGCAAAAGCCACAAGATGGGCGAGGTGCATGATGGCGCCGCGACCACCGACTGGATGGTTCAGGAGCAGGAGCGTGGTATTACCATTACTTCTGCTGCTATTACTGCCTTCTGGCAGGGTTCCGAGAAGCAGCACAAAGACCAGTATCGCTTCAACGTGATTGACACCCCGGGCCACGTAGACTTCACCATTGAAGTTGAGCGTTCCCTGCGTGTTCTCGACGGCGCGGTCGTGGTGTTCTGTGGTACTTCCGGTGTTGAGCCTCAGTCCGAAACCGTATGGCGTCAAGCCAACAAATACGGCGTTCCGCGTATCGTTTACGTGAACAAGATGGACCGTGCTGGCGCGAACTTTCTGCGCGTAATTGCTCAGATCAAGCAGCGTCTGGGTCACACTCCGGTGCCGATCCAGTTGGCTATCGGTTCCGAAGACAACTTCCAGGGTCAGATCGATCTGATGGCCATGGAAGCTGTTTACTGGAACGATGCTGACAAGGGCATGGCTCCACGTCGCGAGCCGATTCCTGCTGAGCTGCAGGAGCTGGCTGACGAATGGCGCAGCAACATGGTTGAGGCTGCGGCTGAAGCCAGCGAAGAGCTGATGAACAAGTACCTCGAAGGTGAAGAACTCACCAACGAGGAAATCAAGGCCGCTCTGCGTCAGCGTACTATCGCTGGTGAGATCGTTCTGGCTGTTTGCGGTTCTTCCTTCAAGAACAAGGGTGTTCCCCTGGTTCTCGACGCCGTTATCGACTACCTGCCGGCTCCGACCGACATTCCTGCCATCAAGGGTACCGACCCGGATGACGAGGAAGTTCAAATGGAGCGTCATGCAGACGACAACGAGCCGTTCTCGGCTCTGGCGTTCAAGATCGCTACTGACCCATTCGTGGGTACTCTGACTTTCGTTCGAGTTTACTCGGGCGTGTTGGCCTCCGGCGACGGCGTGATCAACTCGGTCAAGGGCAAGAAAGAGCGTGTAGGTCGTATGGTGCAGATGCACGCCAACGCCCGTGAAGAGATCAAGGAAGTGCGCGCTGGCGACATCGCGGCCCTGATCGGCATGAAGGACGTCACCACTGGTGAAACCTTGTGCAACGCTGACAAGCCAATCATCCTGGTTCGGATGGACTTCCCGGAGCCCGTTATTTCGGTTGCCGTTGAGCCAAAAACCAAGGATGACCAGGAAAAAATGGGTATCGCACTGGGCAAGCTCGCTCAGGAAGACCCTTCTTTCCGCGTCAAGACTGATGAGGAGACTGGTCAAACGATCATCTCCGGCATGGGCGAATTGCACCTGGACATCCTGGTTGACCGGATGCGCCGTGAGTTCAACGTCGAAGCCAACATCGGTAAGCCTCAGGTTTCGTATCGTGAGCGCATCACGAAGAACTGTGAAATCGAAGGCAAGTTCGTTCGTCAATCCGGCGGTCGTGGCCAGTTCGGTCACTGCTGGATCCGTTTTGCTCCTGCTGATGAAGGTCAGGAAGGTCTGCAATTCGTGAACGAAGTGGTGGGTGGTGTGGTCCCTAAGGAATACATCCCGGCTATCCAGAAGGGTATCGAAGAGCAGATGAAGAACGGCGTTGTTGCCGGCTATCCGCTGATCGGCCTGAAGGCTACCGTGTTTGATGGTTCCTACCACGACGTCGACTCGAACGAGATGGCGTTTAAGGTGGCTGCTTCCATGGCGACCAAGCAACTGGCCCAGAAGGGTGGTGGTGAGTTGCTCGAGCCGATCATGGCGGTAGAGGTTGTTACGCCTGAAGACTATATGGGTGACGTGATGGGCGACCTTAACCGTCGTCGCGGCATGATCCTGGGTATGGAAGATACGGTTTCCGGCAAGGTGATTCGCGCTGAGGTTCCGTTGGGTGAGATGTTCGGTTATGCGACCGACGTTCGCTCCATGTCCCAAGGTCGCGCAAGCTACTCTATGGAATTCAAAAAATACAATACAGCTCCGTCGCACATCGTCGAAACTGTAACCAAAAAACAAGGCTGATTCAGCGCCTTTAGGCTAGGAGTTATTTGTCGTGGCTAAAGAAAAATTTGAACGTAACAAACCGCACGTCAACGTTGGCACCATCGGTCACGTTGACCACGGTAAAACCACTCTGACCGCTGCTCTGACTCGCGTTTGTTCCGAAGTTTTCGGTTCGGCTAAAGTCGACTTCGACAAAATCGACAGCGCACCAGAAGAAAAAGCTCGCGGTATCACCATCAACACCGCTCACGTTGAATACGATTCGGCCGTGCGTCACTACGCACACGTTGACTGCCCAGGTCACGCCGACTACGTAAAAAACATGATCACCGGTGCTGCCCAGATGGACGGCGCGATCCTGGTTTGCTCGGCCGCCGATGGTCCGATGCCACAAACCCGTGAGCACATCCTGCTGTCCCGTCAGGTTGGCGTTCCGTACATCGTTGTCTTCCTGAACAAGGCTGACATGGTTGACGACGCTGAGCTGCTGGAACTGGTTGAAATGGAAGTGCGCGATCTGCTGAGCACTTACGACTTCCCAGGCGACGATACCCCGATCATCATCGGTTCGGCTCTGATGGCTCTGAACGGCCAAGACGACAACGAAATGGGTACCACCGCAGTCAAGAAGCTGGTTGAAACTCTGGACAGCTACATCCCGCAACCAGAGCGCGCAATCGACAAGCCATTCCTGATGCCAATCGAGGACGTGTTCTCGATCTCGGGTCGCGGTACCGTTGTTACCGGTCGTGTTGAGCGCGGTATCATCAAGATCCAGGAAGAAGTGGAAATCGTAGGTCTGCGTGACACTACCAAGACTACTTGCACTGGCGTTGAGATGTTCCGCAAGCTGCTGGACGAAGGTCGTGCTGGTGAGAACTGCGGCGTTCTGCTGCGTGGCACCAAGCGTGACGACGTTGAGCGTGGCCAGGTTCTGGTCAAGCCAGGCACCGTCAAGCCGCACACTCAGTTCGAAGCCGAAATCTACGTTCTGAGCAAAGAAGAAGGCGGTCGTCACACTCCTTTCTTCAAGGGCTACCGTCCACAGTTCTACTTCCGTACTACCGACGTAACTGGTAGCTGCGAACTGCCGGAAGGCATCGAAATGGTTATGCCAGGTGATAACGTTAAAGTTTCCGTTACCCTGATCAAGCCAATCGCAATGGAAGATGGTCTGCGTTTCGCAATCCGTGAAGGCGGTCGTACCGTCGGCGCTGGCGTCGTAGCCAAAATCATCGCGTAAGCGTTGATTCAAAAAAGAAGCCCCCGCCTAGCGGGGGCTTTTTTATTGGGTTGACACCCTCAAAGCCGGTCTATAGAATTGCGCCTCCTTTAAACGGGCGTATTGCGCTCGGTGGGAACAGCAATCTGGAGTCTGAATCCAATGCAAAACCAGCAAATCCGTATCAGGTTGAAGGCTTTTGACCATCGCCTGATCGACCAATCCACCCAGGAAATCGTGGAAACCGCGAAACGTACTGGTGCTCAGGTGCGTGGTCCAATTCCACTGCCGACCCGTAAAGAGCGGTTCACCGTTCTGGTTTCCCCGCACGTCAACAAAGACGCGCGCGACCAGTACGAGATCCGCACTCATAAGCGCGTTCTGGACATCGTCCAGCCAACGGATAAAACCGTTGATGCGCTTATGAAGCTTGATCTTGCGGCCGGTGTGGAAGTGCAGATCAGCCTCGGCTAAGACTTGGGTCTTAGTCGTGTAACGCTCTGAAATGGGCGGCCATAGCGGGTGAAAGCCCCGTACACTCATGAGGTTTACAACATGACTATTGGTGTAGTCGGTCGTAAATGCGGTATGACCCGTATTTTCACCGAAGAAGGTGTCTCCATTCCGGTTACGGTCATTGAGATCGAGCCGAATCGCGTCACTCAGTTCAAAACCGAAGAAACCGATGGCTATCGTGCAGTGCAAGTCACTGTCGGCGAGCGTCGTGCTTCGCGTGTTACAGCTGCCCAGGCTGGCCACTTCGCTAAGGCGAACGTAGCTGCCGGTCGCACCGTAATGGAATTCCGCCTTGAAGAAGGCGACTACCAAGCAGGCGACCTGATCAGCACTGATATCTTCGCCGCTGGTCAACTGGTTGATGTAACCGGTCAGTCCAAAGGTAAGGGTTTCCAGGGCACGATCAAGCGCTGGAATTTCCGCGGGCAAGATAATACCCACGGTAACTCCCTGTCCCACCGCGTCCCAGGCTCTATCGGCCAGTGCCAGACTCCTGGTCGTGTATTCAAGGGCAAAAAAATGTCCGGTCATATGGGCGCTGAGCGCGTGACCGTGCAGTCCCTGGAAGTAGTGCGCGTGGACGCTGAACGCAATCTGTTGTTGGTCAAGGGTGCCGTTCCAGGCGCTACTGGCGGCAATCTGGTTGTACGTCCAGCAGCCAAGGCTCGCGGTTAAGGGGAAGCTGACATGCAATTAAATGTAAATGACGCTCAAGCAATCGAAGTTTCCGAACTGACATTTGGCGGCGAATTCAACGAGACGCTGGTTCACCAGGCAGTCGTGGCCTACATGGCTGGCGGTCGTCAGGGTAGCAAGCAGCAAAAGACCCGTTCCGACGTTTCCGGTGGCGGCAAGCGCCCATGGCGTCAGAAGGGTACTGGCCGTGCTCGTGCCGGTACTATCCGTAGCCCAATCTGGCGTGGCGGCGGTACCACTTTCGCAGCTCGTCCGCAGGACCACTCGCAGAAGCTCAACAAGAAGATGTATCGCGCAGCACTGCGCTCCATCCTTGCTGAACTGGTTCGTACTGACCGTCTGGTCGTGGTTCAGGATTTCGCCGTTGAATCGCCGAAAACCAAAGACCTGCTGGGCAAGTTGAACAACATGAGCCTGACCGACGTTCTGATCGTGTCCGACTCCGTTGACCAGAATCTGTACCTGGCTGCTCGTAACCTGCCGCACGTAGATGTACGTGACGTTCAAGGTTCCGATCCAGTTAGTCTGATCGCATACGACAAAGTGTTGATCACTGTGTCGGCCGTGAAGAAATTCGAGGAGCTGCTGGGATGAACCAGGAACGCGTATTTAAAGTTCTGCTTGGCCCGCACGTTTCCGAGAAGGCTACGGTTCTGGCAGACAAGAAAGGCCAGTTCGTTTTCAAGGTTGCAACTGACGCAACCAAGCTGGAAATCAAGAAGGCCGTCGAAAGCCTGTTCAGCGTGAAAGTTGAGCGTGTTACTACCCTGAACGTTCTGGGTAAGAGCAAGCGCACTGCTCGCGGTCTGGGCAAGCGTAATGACTGGAAGAAGGCAGTTATCTCCCTTCAGCCAGGCCAAGATCTCGATTTCAGCAGCAGTGCTGAGTAAGGAAGGGGTGCATCATGGCAATCGTTAAATGCAAACCGACTTCCCCTGGCCGCCGTTTTGTGGTCAAGGTGGTCAACCAGGAGCTGCATAAAGGCGCTCCTCACGCACCGCTGCTCGAGAAGAAATCGAAGTCTGGTGGTCGTAACAACAATGGCCGTATTACCACCCGTCATATCGGTGGTGGTCATAAGCAGCATTATCGTCTGGTCGACTTCCGTCGTAACGACAAGGATGGCATCGCTGCCACCGTCGAGCGTATCGAATACGATCCAAACCGTACTGCTCACATCGCACTGCTGCTGTACGCAGACGGCGAGCGTCGTTACATCATCGCGCCTAAAGGCGTGAGTGCTGGCGACCAGCTGATCGCAGGCGCTCTGGCTCCAATCAAGCCAGGCAACGCTCTGCAACTGCGCAACATCCCAGTGGGTTCTACCGTACACGGCATCGAACTGAAGCCAGGCAAAGGTGCACAGATCGCTCGTTCCGCTGGTGCTTCGGCTCAGCTGATCGCTCGTGAAGGTGTCTACGTTACCCTGCGTCTTCGCTCCGGTGAAATGCGTAAAGTTCTGGCTGAATGCCGTGCAACGCTGGGTGAAGTCTCGAACTCCGAGCACAGCCTGCGTTCCCTGGGTAAAGCTGGTGCCAAACGCTGGCGTGGCGTTCGCCCAACCGTTCGTGGTGTTGCCATGAACCCGGTTGACCACCCACATGGTGGTGGTGAAGGTCGTACCTCTGGTGGTCGTCATCCGGTATCGCCGTGGGGCTTCCCGACTAAGGGCGCGAAGACTCGTGGTAATAAGCGTACCGACAAAATGATCGTCCGTCGTCGCAAGTAAATAGAGGGATACGACAGTGCCACGTTCTCTGAAAAAAGGTCCTTTTATCGATCTTCACCTACTGAAGAAGATCGAAGTGGCGGCGGAAAAGAATGATCGCAAGCCGGTGAAAACCTGGTCGCGTCGTTCGATGATCCTGCCACAAATGGTCGGTCTGACCATCGCAGTACACAACGGTCGTCAACACGTCCCAGTTCTCGTGAACGAAGACATGGTCGGCCACAAACTGGGCGAGTTTGCCGGTACCCGCACATATCGTGGGCACGTGGCTGACAAGAAAGCCAAGCGTTAAGGGGTTAGGAAATGGAAGTAGCCGCTAAGTTGTCGGGCGCTCGAATCTCCGCCCAGAAAGCCCGCTTGGTCGCCGACCAGATCCGCGGGAAGAAGGTGGGCGAAGCGCTCAACCTGCTGGCTTTCAGCAGTAAGAAAGCCGCCGAGATCATGAAGAAAGTGCTGGAGTCGGCCGTAGCCAACGCCGAGCATAACGAAGGCGCAGACGTTGATGACCTGAAGGTCAGCACCGTTTTCGTCAACGAAGGGCGTTCGCTGAAGCGCATCATGCCACGTGCCAAAGGCCGTGCTGATCGCATCGTCAAGCGGTCTTGCCATATCACTGTCAAGGTTGCTGACAAGTAACGGAGTCGAAGAGATGGGTCAGAAAGTACATCCCATTGGCATTCGCCTGGGAATCGTCAAGGAGCACACCTCCGTCTGGTACGCAGACGGTCGGACTTATGCGGACTATTTGCTCGCAGATCTGAATGTGCGTGAGTACCTCCAAGACAAATTAAAAAGCGCGTCCGTAAGCCGTATCGATATCCATCGTCCGGCTCAAACTGCACGCATCACCATCCACACCGCTCGTCCAGGTATCGTTATCGGGAAGAAAGGTGAAGATGTTGAGAAACTGCGTCAGGACCTGACCAAGCAAATGGGTGTGCCTGTGCACATCAATATCGAAGAGATCCGCAAGCCGGAACTCGACGGTATGCTGGTTGCCCAGAGCGTAGCTCAGCAGCTGGAGCGTCGTGTGATGTTCCGTCGCGCCATGAAGCGCGCCGTACAGAACGCCATGCGCATTGGTGCCAAAGGCATCAAAATCCAAGTGAGCGGTCGTCTCGGCGGTGCTGAAATCGCACGTACTGAATGGTATCGCGAAGGTCGTGTGCCACTGCACACCCTGCGTGCCGATATCGACTATGCCACCTACGAAGCTCACACCACTTATGGTGTGATCGGTGTAAAGGTTTGGATCTTCAAAGGCGAAGTAATTGGTGGTCGCCAAGAAGAACTGAAACCACAAGCACCAGCGCCTCGTAAAAAAGCTGCTAAGTAAGGGGTACGCCAAATGTTGCAACCTAAGCGTACGAAGTTCCGCAAGCAAATGACCGGCCACAACCGTGGTCTGGCACTGCGCGGTAGCAAAGTCAGCTTCGGCGAATTCGCACTGAAGTCTGTTGCTCGTGGTCGTCTCACCGCTCGTCAGATCGAGTCAGCGCGTCGTGCTCTGACCCGTCACGTTAAACGTGGCGGCAAGATCTGGATCCGTGTATTCCCGGACAAGCCGATCTCCAAGAAACCTCTCGAGGTTCGTATGGGTAAAGGTAAGGGTAACGTGGAGTACTGGGTTGCCCAGATTCAGCCAGGCAAAGTCCTGTATGAAATCGAGGGTGTTTCTGAAGAGTTGGCGCGTGAGGCTTTCGCCCTGGCTGCTGCAAAGCTGCCACTCGCCACCGCTTTTGTTAAACGGACGGTGATGTGATGAAAGCGAATGAACTTCGTGAAAAATCAGCACAGCAGCTGAACGAGCAACTGCTCGGCTTGCTGCGCGACCAGTTCAATCTGCGTATGCAGAAAGCAACTGGCCAGTTGGGGCAGTCTCACCTGCTCTCGCAAGTTAAGCGTGACATCGCTCGCGTGAAGACTGTGCTCAACCAGCAGGCAGGTAAGTAATCATGGCTGAAGCCGAAAAAACCGTCCGTACGCTGACTGGCCGTGTTGTCAGCGACAAGATGGACAAGACCATCACCGTTCTGATTGAGCGTCGCGTTAAGCACCCAATCTACGGTAAATACGTTAAGCGTTCGACGAAGCTGCACGCGCACGACGAAACCAACCAGTGCCACATCGGCGACAAGGTCACGATCCGTGAAACCCGTCCGCTGGCCAAGACCAAGTCTTGGGCACTGGTTGATATCCTCGAACGTGCCGTGGAAGTCTAAGGACTAGGGGTCGGAGAAATTATATGATTCAGACTCAATCCATGCTCGATGTGGCCGATAACAGCGGCGCTCGCCGCGTTATGTGCATCAAGGTGCTGGGTGGCTCCCATCGTCGTTACGCTGGTATCGGTGACATCATCAAAGTTACCGTCAAGGAAGCAATTCCTCGCGGTAAGGTGAAAAAAGGCCAAGTGATGACTGCTGTTGTAGTCCGCACTCGCCATGGCGTCCGTCGTGCTGACGGCTCCATCATCCGCTTTGATGGCAATGCTGCTGTTCTGTTGAACAACAAGCAAGAGCCGATCGGCACCCGTATCTTTGGGCCAGTGACCCGTGAACTTCGTAATGAGAAGTTCATGAAGATCGTCTCGCTCGCCCCAGAAGTGCTGTAAGGAGATCCGACATGCAAAAGATTCGTCGTGACGACGAGATCATCGTGATCGCCGGCAAAGACAAAGGTAAGCGCGGTAAGGTGCTCAAGGTTCTCGCTGACGACCGTCTGGTCGTTGGTGGGATCAACCTGGTGAAGCGTCATACCAAGCCTAACCCGATGTCGGGCGTACAGGGCGGTATCGTCGAGAAAGAAGCGCCACTGCACGCTTCCAACGTCGCCATTTTCAACGGCGCAACCAACAAGGCTGACCGCGTTGGTTTCAAAGTTGAAGACGGCAAAAAAATTCGTGTCTTCAAGTCGACCCAAAAAGCGGTTGATGCTTGAACACTGCTAGGTAGAAGACCATGGCACGACTGAAAGAGATTTACCGGAAGGAAATCGCTCCGAAGCTTAAGGAAGAACTTAAGCTGGCGAACGTGATGGAAGTTCCGCGCGTCACCAAAATCACCCTGAACATGGGTCTGGGCGAAGCGATCGGCGACAAGAAAGTCATCGAGCACGCTGTTGCTGACCTGGAAAAGATCACCGGTCAAAAAGTCGTTGTGACTTACGCTCGGAAATCCATCGCTGGCTTTAAAGTCCGTGAAGGTTGGCCGATCGGCGTCAAAGTGACTCTGCGCCGCGATCGTATGTACGAATTCCTGGATCGTCTGCTGTCGATCTCCCTGCCTCGGGTTCGCGACTTCCGCGGCCTGAATGCCAAGTCCTTCGATGGTCGTGGCAACTACAGCATGGGCGTTAAAGAGCAGATCATCTTCCCGGAAATCGACTACGACAAGATCGATGCTCTCCGCGGTCTGGACATTACCCTGACCACCACTGCCAAGAACGATGACGAAGGCCGCGCTCTGCTGCGTGCTTTCAAATTCCCGTTCCGCAACTGATTGGAGTAGGAAAATGGCCAAGAAGAGCATGAAAAACCGTGAGCTGAAGCGTCAGCTCACCGTTGCCAAGTACGCCACCAAGCGTGCAGCGCTCAAAGCAATCATCGTTGATCTGAACGCAAGTCCAGAAGCACGTTGGGAAGCTACCGTAGCTCTGCAGAAGCAGCCACGTGACGCAAGCGCTTCGCGCATGCGTAACCGCTGCCGCATCACTGGTCGTCCGCACGGCGTTTACCGCAAGTTCGGCCTCGGCCGTAACAAGCTGCGTGAAGCTGCAATGCGTGGTGACGTACCAGGTCTGGTTAAAGCCAGCTGGTAATGCGCGTTTCTCGCTAGGTTTCGGCCAGCCGTCTCGACGGTTGGTCGGATTCGAGCCTGAATCTGAATCAAGCCCCTCATGGGGCTTGATTCATTTCTGGGGTAGGTCTAGAATTGCCGGCTCGCCTGAGCCCGTGTTTTTCATTTGCCCGGAAATCCTCGGCGATAAGCTGTAGCCGCAAGGCTAATTATTTTGTATTAGGAGCGTCTAGCCCATGAGTATGCAGGACCCGTTAGCGGACATGCTAACTCGTATCCGTAATGCCCAGATGGCTGAAAAGCCCGTCGTAAGCATGCCATCTTCCACGTTGAAGGTAGCTGTAGCCAAAGTCCTGAAAGACGAAGGTTACATTGCGGGTTATCAGATCAGCAGCGAAGCAAAGCCTTCGTTGTCCATCGAGCTGAAGTACTTCGAAGGCCGTCCGGTCATCGAAGAAGTGAAGCGCGTCAGTCGTCCAGGCTTGCGTCAGTACAAGTCCGTCGATGAGTTGCCAAA
Source organism: Pseudomonas sp. Pseusp88 (assembly GCF_047303955.1). NCBI lineage: Bacteria > Pseudomonadati > Pseudomonadota > Gammaproteobacteria > Pseudomonadales > Pseudomonadaceae > Pseudomonas > Pseudomonas sp. Pseusp88. The sequence goes on from NZ_JBGLYM010000037.1 coordinate 26,637, forward strand.
AGTTCGTGGCGGCCTCGGTGTGTCTATCGTCTCCACCAACAAAGGTGTGATGACGGATCGTGCTGCGCGCGCTGCCGGTGTCGGCGGCGAAGTGCTTTGCACAGTGTTCTAAGGGGGGGATAAGCATGTCACGCGTAGCTAAGAACCCCGTTAAGTTGCCATCCGGCGTCGAAGTCAAACTCGTCGGCCAGCAACTTTCGGTGAAGGGTGCCAAGGGCACTCTGGAACTGAACATTCATTCGTCCGTTGAGATCGTTGAAGAAGCTGGTGAGCTGCGTTTTGCTGCTCGCAATGGCGATCAACAAACTCGCGCAATGGCCGGCACCACTCGTGCACTGGTTAACAACATGGTCACCGGCGTAAGCCAAGGCTTCGAGCGCAAGCTCCAGCTGGTGGGTGTTGGTTACAAGGCGCAAGCAAAAGGCTCCGTGCTGAATCTGGCACTTGGCTTCTCGCACCCGGTGGATTACGAATTGCCGAATGGCATCACCGCTGAGACCCCCAACCAGACCGATATCCTCATCCGGGGTATCGACAAGCAGTTGGTTGGTCAAGTGGCCGCTGAGATCCGCGACTTCCGCCGTCCTGAGCCGTACAAAGGCAAAGGTGTGCGTTACGCAGACGAAGTCGTCCGCCGTAAAGAAGCCAAGAAGAAGTAGGGCATAGCAAATGACCGTCAAAAAAGTTACCCGACTGCGTCGCGCTCGCAAAGCACGCCTGAAAATGCACGAACTCGAAGTCGTGCGTCTCTGCGTGTACCGCTCTTCGCAGCACATTTATGCCCAGGTCATTTCGGCCGACGGCAGCAAAGTCCTGGCAAGCGCCTCGACTTTGGACAAAGAACTGCGTGATGGTGCCACTGGCAACATCGACGCGGCCACTAAGGTTGGCCAGCTGGTCGCTACACGTGCGAAAGCCGTGGGCGTCTCGCAAGTGGCTTTCGACCGCTCTGGCTTCAAGTATCACGGCCGCGTCAAGGCGCTGGCTGATGCTGCTCGTGAAGCTGGGCTGGAGTTCTAAGTTATGTCAAATAACGACCAAAAGCGCGACGAAGGCTACATCGAGAAGCTGGTTCAAGTTAACCGCGTAGCCAAAACCGTTAAAGGCGGCCGTATCTTCACTTTCACCGCGTTGACCGTGGTGGGTGATGGTAAGGGTCGTGTAGGTTTCGGCCGTGGCAAGTCCCGCGAAGTGCCAGCTGCCATCCAGAAAGCGATGGAAGCTGCTCGTCGCAACATGATCCAGGTTGATCTGAACGGCACTACCCTGCAGTACGCAATGAAGTCCGCCCATGGCGCTTCGAAGGTGTACATGCAGCCTGCTTCTGAAGGTACCGGTATCATCGCTGGCGGCGCTATGCGCGCTGTCCTCGAAGTTGCTGGCGTTCAGAACGTATTGGCCAAGTGCTATGGCTCGACTAACCCAGTGAACGTGGTTTACGCCACCTTCAAGGGTTTGAAAGGCATGCAGTCTCCTGAATCCATTGCTGCCAAGCGTGGCAAGCGTGTTGAGGAGATCGTCTGATCATGGCTACCGTTAAAGTAACGCTGATCAAAAGCATGACCGGCCGTATCCCTAACCACAAACTGTGCGTTAAGGGTCTTGGTCTGCGTCGCATCGGTCACACTGTAGAAGTCCTGGATACTCCCGAGAATCGCGGGATGATCAACAAGGCTTACTACATGCTGCGTGTCGAGGGTTAATCGATGAAACTCAATGATCTGAGTCCAGCGCCGGGTTCCCGTCGCGAAAAGCATCGTCCGGGCCGTGGTATCGGTAGCGGTTTGGGTAAGACTGGTGGCCGCGGCCACAAAGGTCAGACCTCCCGCTCCGGTGGCACCATTGCTCCAGGCTTTGAAGGCGGTCAACAGCCGCTGCATCGCCGTCTGCCCAAGTTCGGTTTCGTTTCCCTGAAGGCCATGGACCGCGCAGAAGTGCGTCTGTCCGAGCTGGCTAAAGTGGAAGGCGACATCGTTACTGTGCAGTCCCTGAAAGATGCCAACGTGATTAACCAAAGCGTACAGCGTGTGAAAATCATGCTGTCCGGCGAAGTTACTCGCGCTGTCACTATCAAAGGTATCGGCGCCACCAAAGGTGCGCGTGCGGCTATCGAAGCAGCTGGCGGCAAGTTCGAGGAATAAATGGCTAAGCAAGGTGCTCTCTCAGCGCTCAGCAAAGGCGGGTTGTCCGAGCTCTGGGCTCGACTGCGTTTTCTGTTCCTGGCGATTATCGTCTATCGGATCGGCGCGCATATCCCAGTTCCAGGCATAAACCCGGACCGGCTGGCGGACCTGTTTCGACAGAATGAGGGGACCATTCTTAGCTTGTTCAACATGTTTTCCGGCGGCGCGCTGGAGCGGATGTCAATTTTTGCACTGGGGATCATGCCGTACATTTCGGCATCGATCATCATGCAGCTGATGACCGCTATCAGCCCGCAGCTGGAGCAGTTGAAGAAGGAAGGTGAGGCTGGCCGTCGCAAGATCAGCCAGTACACCCGCTATGGCACCGTCGCCCTGGCATTGGTTCAAGCCACCGGCATGTCCGTTGGCCTGGCCGGTCAGGGTGTGTCGTTTTCTGGTGGTCTCAGTTTCCACTTCGTAGCAGTCACCACCTTCGTGGCGGGCGCACTGTTCATGATGTGGCTGGGCGAGCAGATTACCGAGCGCGGTGTTGGTAACGGTATCTCGATGTTGATTTTTTCGGGTATCGTCGCCGGTCTTCCGAGGGCAATTGGGCAGTCTTTCGAGTCTGCGCGTCAGGGCGATATCAACATTTTCGCGCTGGTTGCCATCGGTTTGCTGGCAGTAGCGATCATCGGTTTCGTGGTGTTCATCGAGCGTGGTCAGCGGCGAATAGCCGTTCACTATGCCAAGCGTCAGCAGGGCCGCAAGGTCTTCGCTGCGCAGACCAGCCACTTGCCGCTGAAAGTGAACATGGCTGGGGTAATCCCGGCTATTTTCGCAAGCAGCATCTTGCTGTTCCCGGCTTCGCTGGGTTCCTGGTTCGGTCAGTCCGAAGGTATGGGCTGGTTGCAGGACATCTCGCAGTCGATCGCTCCTGGTCAGCCGTTGAATATTCTGCTGTTTAGTGCAGGGATTATTTTCTTCTGCTTCTTCTATACGGCGTTGATGTTCAATCCGAAAGACGTAGCGGAAAACCTGAAGAAGTCCGGTGCCTTTATTCCGGGTATTCGTCCAGGCGAGCAGTCGGCGCGCTACATTGATGGCGTTCTGACTCGTTTGACCCTGTTCGGTGCTCTTTATATGACGGCCGTATGTCTGTTGCCCCAGTTCCTTGTGGTCGCAGCAAACGTTCCGTTCTACCTTGGCGGGACCTCGTTGCTGATCGTGGTCGTGGTTGTGATGGACTTCATGTCCCAAGTACAATCGCACCTCGTTTCGCACCAGTACGAATCCCTGATGAAGAAAGCCAACCTGAAGGGCTACGGCAGCGGCATGCTGCGCTGAAGCACCCATAAGGTTCGAGGAGTTGGTGATGAAAGTTCGTGCATCGGTTAAAAAACTGTGCCGCAACTGCAAGATTATTCGCCGCGAAGGTGTTGTTCGAGTAATTTGCAGCGCGGAACCACGTCACAAACAGCGCCAAGGCTGATTGTGAGCTGTGCTTAAGCCCAGCAGCTAGTGCGCTGCTGGGTTGATTATTTGTTACTACAGCGATATTATCTCGCGCCCTATTTCTTGGCTTCCGGGGCGTAGGTAGCTGTCAATTGGAGTCCCACTGAATGGCCCGTATTGCAGGCGTTAACATTCCAGATAACAAGCATACTGTTATCTCGCTGACCTACATTTATGGTGTTGGTCGCACCACTGCACAGAAAATCTGTGCAGACACCGGGGTTAACCCGGCGGCAAAGATCAAAGATCTGAGCGACGAGCAGATTGAACAGCTGCGTGGCGAAGTGGCGAAGTTCACCACTGAAGGTGACCTGCGTCGCGAAATCAACATGAAAATCAAGCGCTTGATGGACCTGGGCTGCTACCGCGGTCTGCGTCATCGTCGTGGTCTGCCAGTACGCGGTCAGCGTACCAAGACCAACGCGCGTACTCGCAAAGGTCCGCGTAAGCCGATCCGCAAGTAATCGCACCAGCGCAACGACAGGAATTTAGTCATGGCAAAACCTGCTGCTCGTCCTCGTAAAAAAGTTAAAAAGACGGTGGTTGATGGCATCGCCCACATCCACGCTTCTTTTAACAACACAATCGTCACCATCACCGATCGTCAAGGTAACGCGCTTTCTTGGGCTACCTCCGGCGGCTCGGGTTTCCGTGGTTCGCGCAAATCCACCCCGTTCGCTGCTCAAGTAGCTGCTGAACGTGCTGGCCAAGCTGCGCTGGAGTACGGCCTGAAGAACCTCGACGTTAACGTCAAGGGTCCAGGTCCAGGTCGTGAGTCTGCTGTCCGTGCTTTGAACGGCTGTGGCTATAAGATCGCCAGCATCACCGACGTGACGCCAATCCCGCACAACGGGTGCCGTCCGCCGAAGAAGCGCCGCGTGTAATCCAGGAGACTGTAAGAAATGGCTCGTTACATTGGTCCAAAATGCAAATTGGCTCGTCGCGAAGGCACCGATCTCTTCCTGAAGAGCGGCGTTCGCGCACTTGAATCCAAGTGCAACATCGAAGCAGCTCCAGGCATCCACGGCCAACGCCGCGGTCGCCAGTCCGATTACGGTACTCAGCTGCGTGAAAAACAAAAAGTTCGTCGTATCTACGGCGTACTTGAGCGTCAGTTCAGCGGCTACTACAAAGAAGCTGCCGGCAAGAAAGGCGCAACAGGTGAGAACCTGCTGCAACTTCTGGAATGCCGTCTGGACAACGTCGTCTATCGTATGGGCTTCGGCTCTACTCGTGCAGAATCCCGTCAATTGGTTTCGCACAAGTCGGTCAGCGTTAACGGCAAAACCGTTAACATTCCTTCGTACCAGGTTCGTGCTGGTGACGTGGTAGCTATCCGCGAGAAGGCTAAGAACCAACTGCGCATTGTCCAAGCTCTCGATCTGTGTGCCCAACGTGGCCGCGTAGAATGGGTAGAAGTAGACACTGAAAAGAAATCTGGCGTCTTCAAAAGCGTTCCAGCTCGCAGTGATCTGTCCGCCGACATCAACGAAAGCCTGATTGTCGAGCTCTACTCCAAGTAAGGGCTAGAAAATAGGTGCATCCATGCAGATTTCGGTAAATGAGTTCCTGACACCACGTCACATCGACGTACAGGTTGTCAGTCCAACCCGCGCCAAGATTACTCTCGAGCCTCTCGAGCGTGGTTTTGGCCATACCCTGGGCAACGCGCTGCGCCGCATCCTGTTGTCCTCCATGCCCGGCTGCGCAGTAGTCGAGGCCGAGATTGACGGTGTGCTCCACGAGTACAGCGCCATCGAAGGTGTACAGGAAGATGTCATTGAAATCCTGTTGAACCTTAAAGGTCTGGCTATCAAGCTGCACGGTCGAGACGAAGTTACGCTGACCTTGTCTAAGAAGGGTTCGGGGGTGGTTACCGCTGCCGATATTCAGCTGGATCATGATGTCGAGATCGTTAACCCCGATCACGTAATCGCTAACCTGGCGTCTAACGGCGCCCTGAACATGAAGCTCACCGTAGCTCGTGGTCGTGGTTATGAACCAGCAGACTCGCGTCAAAGCGATGAAGACGAAAGCCGCAGCATTGGTCGCTTGCAGCTGGATGCTTCGTTCAGCCCGGTTCGCCGTATCGCATACGTGGTGGAAAACGCCCGTGTCGAGCAGCGTACCAACCTGGACAAACTGGTTATTGATCTGGAAACCAACGGTACTCTGGATCCTGAAGAGGCTATCCGTCGTGCTGCAACCATCCTGCAACAGCAGTTGGCTGCATTCGTCGACCTCAAAGGTGACAGCGAGCCCGTTGTAATCGAACAGGAAGACGAGATCGATCCGATCCTGCTTCGTCCGGTTGACGATTTGGAACTGACTGTACGTTCGGCCAACTGCCTCAAGGCGGAGAACATTTACTACATCGGCGACCTGATTCAGCGCACCGAAGTAGAACTGTTGAAGACTCCGAACCTGGGCAAGAAATCCTTGACTGAGATCAAGGATGTCCTGGCCTCCCGTGGTCTGTCCCTCGGCATGCGCCTCGACAACTGGCCGCCGGCAAGTCTTAAGAAGGACGACAAGGCTACGGCCTGATCGTCGTAATCACCGAACGTAGTGTTTGGTAAGGAATGAACCATGCGTCATCGTAAAAGTGGTCGTCACCTGAGCCGGACTAGCTCCCACCGTAAGGCCATGTTCCAAAACATGGCGGTGTCGCTGTTCGAGCACGAGCTGATCAAAACTACATTGCCGAAAGCTAAAGAACTGCGTCGCGTTGCTGAGCCGCTGATCACTTTGGCCAAAACAGACAGCCTGGCTAACCGCCGTCTGGCTTTCGACCGTACTCGTTCGAAAGAAATCGTTGGTAAGCTGTTCAACGATCTGGGCAAGCGTTATGCAACCCGTGAGGGTGGCTACCTGCGCATCCTGAAGTGCGGTTTCCGCGCTGGCGACAACGCGCCTATGGCGTACGTCGAGCTGGTTGATCGTCCTGTCGGCGGCGCTGTAGAAGCTGCTGAATAAGACGTCAGTCTGATCAGAAAAAACCGGGCCTAGTGCCCGGTTTTTTTATGGCTGAAAATTAAATAAATCTATCACCCAGCAATAGTTAATGAATTTGAAGGTGGGTCATGCCTCATTGATACTTCTCCTCAAGCCGTCTTAGTCGGGCCGCACAGGCCAAAGGAGATATTCATGAGTCAGAACAAGATCCTCACCACCGCCGGTGGCGCACCCGTCGCCGATAACCAGAACTCCCGCTCTGCCGGTCCTCGCGGCCCATTGCTGCTTGATGACTTTCACCTGATCGAGAAACTGGCTCACTTCAACCGCGAAAACATTCCTGAGCGCCGCGTACATGCCAAGGGCTCGGGTGCCTACGGGACATTCACCGCCAGCCGCGACATCAGCCAGTACTCCAGCGCCAAGCTGTTCGACACTGTCGGCAAGCAGACGCCGATCTTCCTGCGCTTCTCCACCGTGGGTGGCGAGCGCGGTTCAGCTGATACCGAACGCGATCCCCGCGGCTTTGCCGTGAAGTTCTACACCGAAGAAGGCAATTGGGACATCGTCGGCAATAACACTCCGGTGTTCTTTATCCGTGACCCTTTGAAATTTCCTGACTTCATTCATACCCAGAAGCGTCAGCCGCAGACCAACCTGAAGAATGCCCAGATGATGTGGGACTTCTGGTCGCACTCGCCTGAAGCGCTGCACCAGGTCACCACCCTGTTCTCCGACCGTGGCATCCCTGACGGTTACCGGCACATGCACGGCTTTGGCAGCCATACCTACAGCCTGATCAACGCGACCGGTGAGCGCTTCTGGGTCAAATGGCACTACAAGACCCTGCAAGGCATCAAGAACCTCAAGCCAGCTGATGCTGCACGTATCGCTGGTACCGACCCGGATTACGCCCAGCGCGACCTGTTCGAGGCTATCGAGCGCGGTGATTTCCCGAAATGGCGCGTCTGCATCCAATTGATGACCGAAGCCCAGGCGGCAGCGCATCACGAGAACCCGTTCGACGTGACCAAGACCTGGTCGCAGAAGCAATACCCGCTGATCGAAGTGGGCCAACTGGAGCTGAACCGCAATCCGCTGAATTATTTTGCTGAGGTCGAGCAGGCGGCGTTTGGGCCAAGCAACATGGTGCCAGGCGTTGGCTTGTCGCCGGACCGCATGCTGCAAGGTCGCGTCTTTGCCTACGCCGATGCCCATCGCTATCGCATAGGCACCAACTACCAGCAACTGCCGGTCAACCTGCCACGTAGCCCAGTCCACAGCTACCAACGGGACGGTGCCATGCGCTTTGGTGATAACGGTGGCGGTGCGCCCAACTATGAGCCTAACAGCTACAGCGACGCGCCCAAGCAGGCACCGCAGTACGCCGAACCGGGGCTGGCCTTGAGTGGTCTGGCTGACCGTTATGATCATCGCGAAGACGGCGATTACTTCAGCCAGGCGGGCAAGTTGTTCAATCTGATGACCGCCGCGCAGAAGGCCGAATTGATCGGCAATATTGCTGGCACCATGGCCGGGGTTTCCAGTGATGTGGTGCAGCGTCAGCTACAGTATTTCTTCAAGGCTGATCCTGCTTACGGTCAGGGCATCGCCGACGCTTTGGGTGTAAAACTCGCGTAACTGATAGTGATAAACAGAACCGCCCTCATTTGGGCGGTTTTTCGCATCCAATGGTCGATTTTCGCCGCTTTTAATCAATATTTTGCCTTTTTTAGAGTGACCTCCAAGAGCGCTTGGTTCAAACTGCAGTCTTTCAAGCAGGGAGATGTAGGGCGATGCAAGGTCACCCCGAAGTAATCGATTACCTCAACACGTTGCTGACGGGCGAACTGGCTGCTCGTGACCAATATTTCGTCCACTCGCGCATGTACGAAGACTGGGGTTTCAGCAAACTCTACGAGCGTATGAACCACGAAATGGAAGAAGAGGCACAGCACGCCGATGCGCTGATGCGTCGCATCCTGATGCTCGAAGGCACGCCACGCATGCGTCCGGACGACCTGGATATTGGTACCACAGTACCGGACATGTTCGCCGCCGACCTGCGCCTGGAATACAAAGTCCGCGCCGCGCTGTGCAAGGGCATCGCCCTGTGCGAGCTGCACAAAGACTACGTCAGCCGCGACATTTTGCGTGTGCAGCTGGCCGACACCGAAGAAGATCACACCTACTGGCTGGAAAAGCAGCTGGGCCTGATCAAGTCTATCGGCCTTGAGAATTACCTGCAGTCACAGTTCTGATTTTTGCGGTTAACAAAAACGGCGATTATCGAGAGATAACCGCCGTTTTTTTTGTTAGCCGGATCCGTCCACAAACACAGGACTTACGCCCTATCCCTCAGCAACAACGGCTTCAGGTAATGCCCGGTGTAGGACTGCTCCATCTCCGCCACCTGCTCCGGCGTGCCCACTGCGATGATCTGCCCACCCTTGGAACCACCTTCCGGTCCCAGGTCGACCAGCCAGTCGGCTGTCTTGATCACGTCCAGATTGTGCTCGATTACTACCACCGTGTTGCCATGGTCGCGCAGGCGATGAAGAACGTCGAGCAACTGCTGGATATCCGCGAAGTGCAGGCCGGTGGTCGGTTCGTCGAGGATATACAGGGTCTTGCCGGTATCGCGCTTGGACAGCTCGCGGGACAGTTTGACCCGCTGCGCCTCGCCACCGGACAGAGTGGTCGCCGATTGCCCCAGCTTGATATAGGACAGGCCCACATCCATCAGGGTTTGCAGCTTGCGCGCCAGTGCCGGGACGGCGTCGAAGAACTCGCGAGCTTCTTCGATGGTCATCTCGAGCACCTCATGGATGCTCTTGCCCTTGTATTTGATCTCAAGGGTTTCGCGGTTGTAGCGCTTGCTCTTGCACACGTCGCACGGCACGTAGATATCCGGCAGGAAGTGCATCTCCACCTTGATCAGGCCGTCGCCCTGACAGGCCTCGCAACGCCCGCCCTTGACGTTGAAGGAGAAGCGCCCTGGCCCATAGCCCCGTGAACGGGATTCCGGCACACCGGCGAACAGCTCGCGAATCGGTGTGAACAGCCCGGTGTAAGTCGCCGGGTTGGAACGCGGCGTACGGCCGATCGGGCTTTGATCGATATCGACGACCTTGTCCAGATGTTCCAGGCCCTTGATGCTGTCGTGGGGCGCGGCTTCCAGGGTGGTGGCGCCATTCAGCGCGGTGGCACTGAGGGGGAACAGGGTATTGTTGATCAGCGTCGACTTGCCCGAGCCGGAAACCCCGGTCACGCAGGTCAGCAGGCCAATCGGGATCTCCAGGTCGACATTGCGCAGGTTGTTGCCGCGAGCGCCCTTGAGTGACAGCGACAGCTTTTTATTGCGCGGCGTGCGCTTGGCCGGTACTTCGATCTTCACCCGCCCGGACAGGTACTTGCCGGTCAGGGAATCAGGGTGGGCCATGACTTCGGCGGGCGTGCCCTCGGCAACGATGGCGCCGCCGTGCACACCGGCACCGGGGCCAATGTCCACGACATAGTCGGCCAGACGGATCGCGTCCTCGTCGTGCTCCACTACTATCACCGTATTGCCGATATCGCGCAGGTGCTTGAGGGTGCCGAGCAGGCGGTCGTTATCGCGCTGGTGCAGGCCGATGGACGGCTCATCGAGGATGTACATCACCCCGACCAGACCCGCACCGATCTGGCTGGCCAGGCGGATACGCTGGGCCTCGCCGCCAGACAGGGTGTCGGCGCTACGGTCCAGGGTCAGGTAGTCGAGACCGACGTTGACCAGGAACTGCAGACGCTCGCGAATTTCCTTGAGGATCTTGTCGGCGATTTCGCCACGGCGGCCGGTCAGTTTCAGCACGCCGAAGTATTCGGTGGCATCGCCAATCGGCATATTGGTTACGGCCGGCAGGGTCTTTTCGCCGACCCAGACATGCCGCGCCTCGCGACGCAGGCGGGTGCCGCGGCAGTCCGGGCACGGCTGGGTGCTGAGGAACTTGGCCAGCTCCTCGCGCACGGTGGCCGACTCGGTCTCCCGGTAGCGCCGCTCAAGGTTCGGCACGATCCCCTCGAAAGGGTGCGCACGTTTGACAATATCGCCACGGTCGTTGAGGTAGCGAAAATCGACATTCTGCGTGCCGCTGCCATTGAGCAGGATCTTCTGCGTGTCGGCGGGCAGCATTTTGAACGGTACTTCCAGGCTGAAATCGTAATGCTTGGCCAGTGAGCCGAGCATCTGGAAGTAATAGACGTTGCGCCGGTCCCAGCCGCGAATCGCACCCTCGGCCAGGGTCAGTTCGACGTTGACCAGGCGCTTGATGTCGAAGAACTGCTTCACCCCCAGGCCATCGCAAGTCGGGCAGGCGCCGGCCGGGTTATTGAAGGAGAACAGCTTGGGTTCCAGTTCGCTGATGGCATGGCCGCAGATCGGACAGGCGAAACGGGCGGAAAAGATGATCTCTTCGCCGGGTTCGTCGTCCATTGGCGCAACCAACGCTATGCCGTCGGCCAACTTGAGCGCGGTCTCAAACGACTCGGCCAGACGCTGCTGCAGGTCGTTGCGCACCTTGAAGCGGTCAACCACCACATCAATGGAATGCTTCTTCTGTTTATCCAGCTTCGGCAGCTCGTCGAGCTCATGCAGCTTGCCGTTGACCCGGGCGCGGACAAAACCCTGGGCGCGCAGCTCTTCGAAGACCGACAGATGCTCGCCCTTGCGCTCGCGGATCACCGGCGCCAGCAGCATCAGTTTGCTGCCTTCCGGCTGTGCCAGCACCAGGTCTACCATCTGACTGACGGTCTGGGCTTCCAGGGGGATGTCATGATCCGGGCAGCGCGGCTGGCCGACACGGGCATACAACAGGCGCAGGTAGTCGTAGATCTCGGTGATCGTACCGACAGTGGAACGCGGGTTGTGGGAAGTGGACTTTTGTTCGATGGAAATCGCCGGCGACAGGCCTTCGATGGTGTCGACGTCCGGTTTCTCCATCATCGACAGGAACTGGCGGGCGTAGGCGGAAAGCGACTCGACATATCGGCGCTGACCTTCGGCGTACAGGGTGTCGAAGGCCAGGGATGACTTGCCGGAACCGGACAGGCCGGTGATCACGATCAGCTTGTCCCGGGGCAGGGTCAGGTCAATGTTCTTCAGGTTGTGGGTGCGGGCCCCACGAATCAGGATCTTGTCCAAGGCTGGCCTCGCTCGGCGGGCGACGAAAACGTGGGAGTATACGGTCAAATACTGGATGGATGCACACTATTGCCACCCAAGATGAAAACTGTGTCATAAACCGGCTAATGCGACGCGGCAAAGCGTCGCGTATGTGCCGTGCAACGATGGGACTGGTAGAATCGCCGCCGGTTCACACGAGGTTTTTCCATGCATGATCCCCACAGCGAACGCATGAGTGGTGGCGAGACCCGCGCAGCGGGCGGCCTGGCCCTGGTTTTCGCGTTCCGTATGCTCGGCATGTTCATGGTGCTGCCAGTCCTGGCAACCTATGGCATGGATCTGGCGGGCGCGAGCCCCGCGCTCATTGGCCTGGCCATCGGCGCCTATGGCCTGACCCAGGCGGTGCTGCAGATTCCCTTCGGAATCATTTCCGACCGCATCGGCCGCCGTCCGGTGATTTACCTGGGGCTGATCGTCTTCGCCCTGGGCAGCCTGCTCGCCGCACGTTCCGATACCATCTGGGGTGTAATCGCCGGTCGCGTCCTGCAGGGCGCCGGGGCGATTTCCGCAGCCGTCATGGCATTGCTCTCCGACCTGACCCGGGAACAGCACCGCACCAAGGCCATGGCCATGATTGGCATGACCATCGGCGTGTCGTTTGCCATTGCCATGGTAGTCGGCCCCTTGCTGACCCGAGCCTTCGGTCTTTCAGGGCTGTTCATGGCGACGGGCGGCATGGCCCTTTTCGGCATCCTGATCGTCGCTTTCGTCGTACCCAAGGCCAACGGCCCTTTGCAACACCGGGAATCCGGCGTCGCCCGGCAGGCATTGGGGCCGACCTTGCGTCACCCGGACCTCTTGCGCCTGGATTTAGGTATCTTCGTATTACACGCGATGCTCATGTCCAGCTTCGTCGCGTTGCCCCTGGCTCTCGTAGAAAAAGCCGGTCTGCCCAAGGAACAGCACTGGTGGGTGTACCTGACGGCGCTGCTGATTTCCTTCTTCGCCATGATCCCTTTCATCATTTATGGTGAGAAAAAGCGTCAGATGAAGCGCGTGCTGCTCGGTGCGGTTGCAGTGCTGATGCTGACCGAACTGTATTTCTGGGCTTTTGGCGACAGCCTGCGGGCGCTGGTGATTGGTACGATAGTGTTCTTCATTGCCTTCAACCTGCTTGAGGCCTCGCTGCCGTCACTCATCAGTAAAGTGTCACCGGCCGGCGGAAAAGGCACTGCCATGGGGGTCTACTCCACCAGCCAGTTCCTCGGTTCTGCCGCAGGCGGCATCCTTGGCGGCTGGCTTTTGCAGCATGGTGGCCTTGGCGTTGTGTTCCTCGGCGGTGCTGCGCTCAGCGCCATTTGGCTCGCCTTTGCTGTTACCATGCGCGAACCACCGTACGTCACGAGCCTGCGCATGCCGTTGTCGCCCGAGGCGCAACGCGACGCGGGGCTCGTCGAGCGCCTGCTGGCAGTGGCCGGAGTGACAGATGCGGTAGTGGTGGCCGAGGAGGCTGCCATCTATATCAAATTGGACAAAGAACTATTGGATCGCCCGTCCCTCGAACGACTGATCAATCCGTCGTCGCAGACGTGCGAAGCCTAGGAGAACGTTATGGCCCGTGGGGTTAACAAAGTCATATTGGTCGGCACATGCGGCCAGGATCCCGAAGTTCGCTACCTGCCTAACGGTAACGCCGTGACCAACCTGAGTCTGGCGACCAGCGAACAGTGGACTGACAAGCAAACCGGACAGAAGGTCGAGAAGACCGAATGGCACCGTGTCTCGATGTTCGGCAAGGTTGCCGAAATCGCTGGCGAATACCTGCGCAAGGGTTCCCAGGTCTACATCGAGGGCAAGCTGCAGACCCGTGAGTGGGAAAAAGACGGCATCAAGCGTTACACCACTGAAATCGTCGTCGACATGCAAGGCACCATGCAACTGCTGGGCGGTCGTCCACAGGGCGAAGGCGCTCCACAGGGCCAGGGCGGCGGCAACTACGGCAACTCTGCTCCGCGTCCACAGCAGTCGCGCCCGCAACAATCGGCGCCACAGCAGCAGCCTCAGCGCGAATCGCGCCCGGCGCCGCAACAGGCTCCACAGCCTGCGCAGGATTTCGACAGCTTTGATGACGATATTCCGTTCTGAAGAAATTGCGACCTGCTCAATAAACGAAGCCCGGCATTCCTCCTTTGGATGCCGGGCTTTTTGCTTGTTCACGTTTAGTTATGGCCGCTCCTGTATACCCACGCCGGTGCCAGCTCGGGTGATCGCGAGAGGCCATCAGGGAGCCAGGAAGCACCGTTCCATTCCTTCCGGTAATCGCTCCTGTTGACTACAATCGTTCTCACCTCGACCGGGACCCCAATGAAAACTGCGCTGGGCCGCCATGGGTGGCGTTGTGCAAGGTCGGTGGTGGTGGGCATTACCTGCGCGTCTAAAGATTTTATAAGCAGATGAGAGCCGATTTTAGTTTGTTTAGAGCGTGGCAACCTCTTCCCATACCTCGTTTAGAAGGCGATTATTTAATTGCAGAAAGGAGCCGGGGATGGATTGTCAAAACTCTAATGTTACTGCTATATATGAGTTCCAGCCCACAGTTCGGGCATTGACTTTTCCGAGGATTGGATCCAAGCGCTCATAAGAATGATGTCAAAATGACTCTGCGTGAAAAAATCGCGAATTTTTGACACGTGGAAAAATACGCTACACTCAATGGCTCGAGCAGCATAACGCTTGGAGTAGCAATACTACGCATTTAATGAATCTATAAGTCAGGTCGATAAGGTCAAGCGTCGGGGGCTTCGAAGGCGGCATAACCTTTGAAGAATGGAGTATGGCTGTTTAATAACTCTTTATAGGTAGAGTTGTTCGGCAGACCAATAAACTGAGGCTATAGTCATGAATTTCTTCAGTAAAAAAAATGAAGTTCTCGCCTGCCAAAAGCAGCTCGCTGAGCTGCAATGTCGTTTGCTATCCATTCATCAAAACCTGGCGACGATCCGTTTCAAACCCGACGGCACCATCATTGATGCAAGTCCCTTGTTTTTGAAAGCGCTTGGCTATACGCTCGACGAGTTGGTTGGAAAACATCACCGGGTTTTCTGTGAAAAGACCTATACTCATTCCAGTGAGTATCAAAAGTTCTGGCACGAGTTAGCCAGTGGTACCGTTCAAAAAGGTACATTCAAACGTATAAGTAAAGATGGTTCTGTTGTTTGGGTTGAAGCCACTTACTTTCCTGTAAAGGATGAGAATAATACCACGATTGAAATTCTGAAAGTTGCGGCTGATGTCACTCATAATCAGGAGCGGTTTCTGCTACTGGATTCTGCCTACGCCGCTATCAATCGTTCAATGGCGGTGATTGAGTTTTCGCCCGATGGCAATATCCTCAATGCCAATGATAACTTTCTCAGCCTCATGGGTTACCGTTTGAACGACTTGAAGGGACGTCACCACCGTATATTGTGCTTTGACAGTTTTTATCAGGAAAATCCCGGTTTCTGGCAAAGCCTGAAAAGCGGGGTTTTCTTTGGTGGGCAGTTCGAGCGCAAAACAGCATCAGGCGAGCGTGTTTATCTGGAGGCTACTTATAACCCCGTTATTGATGAGCGTGGCGAAGTTATCAAGGTTATCAAGTTTGCCAGTGATGTCAGTGCGCAAAAGCGCAAAACCGAAGAAATCCGTCAAGCCGCAGAGCTTTCTTTCACAACCGCCGAAGAAACGTCACAGATTTCTATCCGTGGTATCGACTCCCTTGGCAGTTCTATTGCGTTATCTCAGAAGACGCTCGACCTGATCAATGGTGCGGTTGATTTGATTACACAGCTCAATACTCAGGCCAAGGATATTGAACAAATCGTCACCACCATTCAGGGTGTCGCTGAGCAGACTAACTTGCTGGCACTGAATGCTGCCATTGAAGCTGCCCGTGCGGGTGAAATGGGGCGCGGTTTTGCTGTAGTCGCCGATGAGGTTCGTCAGTTGGCTGCACGTACCAGCCGCGCCACGGTGGAAATTCAAAGTGTGGTGAGTGAGAACGGGAAACTGACCCAGCATCTCAATGTCAATATGAACAGTATTGCCAGCAGTGCCCAGGAAAACAATAATCAAATTGCTGCCGTTACTACGATCATGCGTGAAATAAGCGACGGTGCCGACCATGTTGCACGCACCGTGTCGGTACTGTTCAAGGATAATAATTAGCGTGGGGCGACTTTCCAGATAAGCCAATGTAGTGCCATGGGCCAGTGAAGCAATTGCTTTACTGGCCTGCTACATTTTTTTGCAAGTAATGTCTCCTTGGTATTGCCCAACAGCTGCATGCGCAGCTATGAGCCTTCGCAATACGGCAAGCCCCAAAAGCCCCGCCAGTGCGAACCGAGCGGGCTTTTGTTTACCTGGGAATAGTCGCTACACCTACCCCGGTCGCACCATCGTCTGGGGCTGTACATGCGCGTCATACTCGTGCGCCGTAATCACCCCCAGCGCCAACGCCGCTGCCTTGGGTGATATTCCTTCCGACGCCGCCTTGCGCGTGATCTTTGCCACCACATCGTAGCCAAGCAGTGGATTCAGGGCTGTGGCGATCAGCAGGGAGTGATCGATGTTGTCCTGCAATTTCTCCCGGTTGACGTCCAGGTCCTTGAGCAGTTTCTCGGTAAAGATCGTCACGCTGTTGCTCAGCACATCGATGGATTGCAGCAGGTTGCTGATCAGCACCGGTTTGGCCACATTCAGTTCGAACATGCTCGATGCGCCGGCCATGGTAATGGTGCCGTGATTGCCGATCACTTGCATCGCGGCCTGGGCCAGGACTTCGGCAATGGTGGGGTTGCGTTTGCCGGGCATGATCGAGGACGTCAGGCCATCGTCCGGAATCAGCAATTCACCGAAGCCGCAACGCGGGCCGGAGCCGAGCAGGCGCACGTCATTGGCCAGTTTGGTCAGGGACACGGCGATGACGTTGAGTACGCCGGACACCTCGACCAGTGCGTCGTGTGTGCCCATGCCTTCGAACTTGCAGGGATTGGGGGCAAAGGGTTGGTTGGTGAGGGCACTGAGGTGTTCACAGAATTTGCTATCGAAGCCCACCGGCGTGTTCAACCCGGTGCCCACCGCCGTGCCGCCCTGAGGCAGCAACAGCAGGCGCGGCATACAGGCCTTGATCCGGTCGATGCCATGGGCAGCCTGATGGGCAAATGCACCGAAGGCCTGACCCTGGGTCATGGGCACGGCATCCATCAGATGGGTGCGGCCCACCTTCAGCACATCGGCCCATTCATCCGCCTTGTTTTGCAGCTCGTCGCGTAGCCGTTCCATCGCGGGCAGCAGGCGGCCGGTCAGTTCGCTCACGGTCGTCAGGTGCATGATCGTGGGGAAGCTGTCGTTGGATGACTGGGAGCGATTGACGTGGTCGTTCGGGTGCACGGGTGAGCGCGTGCCGAGTTCGTGTCCGAGGATCTCATTGGCCCGGTTGGCGATCACTTCGTTGGCATTCATGTTGGTCTGGGTGCCGGAGCCCGTCTGCCAGACCGACAGCGGGAAGTGCTCGTCAAAACGCCCTTGCGCCAACTCCGTGGCCGCCTGGATGATCGGCCCAAGCAGGTGCTCGGGCAGCATGCCCAGCTGAAAGTTGGCCAGGGCCGCAGCGTGTTTGTGCTGGCCCCAGGCCCGGACCAGACATTGCGGAAACATCTCGCGACCGACCCCGAAGACTGCCAGTGCCCGTTGGGTCTGCGCGCCCCAGTAGCGGTCGGCCGCAATGGCTACCGGCCCGAACGAGTCCATCTCTATTCGATTGATCGACATTGAAAACCTCTGCATTCAGATACACGGCTCGCCGCTTAAAGTGCCGCGCCCGGCGCCCGGCCAAAATGCTCCTGATACTCTTTTTGCGCAGTTTCCTGCGAGAATTCTCCTGCCCATTTCGAGACCACCACAGTCGCCACGCTATTGCCGATGGTGTTACAGGTAGCGATGGCCATGGACATGAAGCGATAGACCCCGAACAGCAACGCCAGGCCTTCAGCGGGTAAGACGCCGATCGCGGTCACCGTGGCGGCGAACACCACGAAGCTGCCGCCGGACACTGCCGCCGCACCCTTGGAAGTGACCAGCATGATGGCGACGATGCCCAGTTGGTGCTCCCAGCTCAGATGCACGCCGTAGGCGTTGGCAATGAACAGCACGCACATGGACATATAGATCGAGGTGCCATCCAGGTTGAAGGCATAACCGGTGGGCAATACCAGGCCGACGCTCTGTTTGGAGCAGCCGAATTTCTCCAGTTTTTGCAGCAGGCGCGGCAGCGCGCTTTCCGAGGAGGCGGTGCCGAGCACGATAAAGATCTCGTCCTTGATGTATTTCAGGAAGCGCCACAGGCTGAAGCCGGAGATCCGGCAGACGACGCCCAGTACCACAAAGATGAAGAACAGGATGCCGACGTAGAACATCAACACCAGATTGGCCAGGGACATCAGGACTGCAGTGCCATTGCTGCCCACAGCGTAGGCCACCGAGCCAAAGGCACCGAGGGGCGCGAACTTCATGATCAGGTTGATGAACTCGAAGAAACACTCGGAGATGCGGCTCAGGCCGTCTTCGATCACCGCCCGGCGCTCAGGCTTGAGGGCCAGCAGGGCGAAGCCGAACAGCACCGAGACCACCAACACCTGCAGCAACTGACCACCGGCGAAGGCGCCGACGAAGTTATCGGGGAAGATGCCGTAGATAAAGTCCAGGGTCGAAGTCGGCCCGTGACCCTTGGCGACTGCTGCCGCCGAGGCCGCGGCCGTGGCACTGCTGGGGTGGGCGTCATGCATGCCGGAGCCGATCTGCAACAGATTGCCCCACACCAGGCCGATGGCCAGGGCTACGGTGGACACCACTTCGAAGTAGATCAACGCTCGCAGGCCGACCTTGCCTACCCGTTTTATATCGCCGGCTGACGCAATGCCATGTACCACGGTGAAGAACACCAGGGGCGCAACTGCCGTCTTGATCAGCTTGAGGAAGATATCGCCGAGGATGCGAAATTGTGCCGCCAGTTCCGGCATGAGAAAGCCAAACGCAATCCCGAGGAACATGGCCGCGATCACTTGAAAGGTGAGGTCGCGGTAAAACGGCTTTTTCTCGATGGAAGCCATGTGTGTACTCTCATTTGTTTTTATGGGGAGTTACAGCAACTGTCAGTCAGGTAGGAGCCAACTTGTTGGCGAGAGGGCCGACGCGGTGGGCCAGATACGCCGCCTCGCGAACAAGTTCGCTCCTACCCGGGATTACGCCTTGCCGAGGCGCTGGGTGTTTCAACGCTTTACCGAGCCCTCATTGGCCAGGGCGTGATCGACCATCTGCGGGGCCAGGCCCAGGTAGTTGGCCGGATCGGTGAGGCGCTTGAGTTCTGCGATATCCAGTTGTGCGGTGGCTTCGCCCTGGGCCAGCAAGGCATCAAGCAGGCTGATGCGCTGATCGTTGGCCATGCGGCACGCGGCATACACCACGTCATGGGCGACCTGGCGGCCAAGGGCCGGGGCCAGGCCCATCATCACCGCCTCGGCAACGATCAGACCCTGGGTCATATCGAGGTTTTCGCGCATGCGCTCGGTACGCACCTCCAGACCCGCCAGCATGAATTTGGCCTGGCCCAGGGACGCGGCACTCAGGGCAAAGGCTTCGGGAATGGCGATCCACTCTGCCTGCCACGGGCCGGTGGAGCGTTCGAAGTCCTGGATCATGGCGTCGAGCATCAGCCCGGCCTGCTGGCGCACACCCTTGGCGGCGGCGTACATCAGTTCGCAGGAAATCGGGTTGCGCTTCTGCGGCATGGTGCTGCTGGCGCCGCGGCCTTTGACGAAGGGTTCGTACACTTCGCCCAGTTCGCTGGTCATCATCATCATGACGTCCAGGGCGACTTTGCCGAGGGAGCCGGTCACCAGGCCGAGGAAGTTCAGGGTCTCGGCCAGGCCATCACGAGCCACGTGCCAAGTGGCCTGGGGCACGCCAAGACCCAGTTCAGCCATCAGCGCCTGCTGCACTTGCAGGCCCTTGTCACCGAGGGATGCCAGGGTTCCGGCGGCCCCGGCAAACTGGCCGATCTCGACTCGCGGACGCAGCTCGACAAGGCGCTCGGCGTGACGGTCGAACATGCTCAGCCAGACCACGCACTTGTAGCCAAAGGTGATCGGCAGGGCATGTTGCAGGTGTGTGCGACCGGCCATGGGTGTATCGCGATAACGTTTGGCCAGCTCGGCCAGCAGGCCACGCACCGCCTGGATATCCCGCTCGACAATGGCCAACGCCGCGCGTACCTGCAGGACCACGGCCGTGTCCATGATGTCCTGGGTGGTGGCGCCCCAATGCACGTAGCGACCCGCTTCTGCGCAGATTTTCGACAGCTGTTCCACCAGCGGCAGGATCGGGTAGCCGACGATTTCGGTCTCGTGCTGCATCAGCTTCAGATCCAGTGCGTCGAACCGCGCCAGTTCGGCGATTTGCTCAGCCGCTTCGGCAGGGATGACGCCGCAGCGTGCTTCAGCCTTGGCGAGAGCAATCTCGACTTCGATATAGCGACCAATGAGCGCCTCGTCGGAAAACACGGCACGCATTTCGGCAGTGCCGAACATGTCGCGGAACAGGACTGAATCGAAAACGGTGCTGGACATGGGATACCTCTATTTGTTGTTTTTAACCGTACATATCAATATATGTTCGGACATATGATTGTCACCGTTCTGGTAAGCTGTCAAATCAACCGGGAGGTACCTGATGGAAGGCGATGGGCTAAAGCGCTACGCACATGTGGCGAAGGATTTGATGGAATCGATCGGCAGCGGCCGCTATCCGATCGGCTCGTTGCTGCCCACGGAGTTCGAGCTGTGTGCCATCTATCAAGCGAGCCGTCACACCGTCCGCGCGGCGATCAGCCAGCTGGAAGGCCAGGGCATGGTCTCGAGAAGAAAGCGCGTCGGCACCCGGGTCGAAGCCTCCCAGCCGAGCAGCGGCTACACCCAGGCCATCGCCTCGGTGGCCGATCTTGTGAATGTCGCTGAATCTCACGTGCGGGATATTCAGGGCGTCCGGCATTTCGTCGCGGATATCGCCCTGGCCAGGCGCCTGGGTCTGGAGCCGGGCGGCCATTACTTTTGCGTGTCGAGCATCAAGGTCGACCGCAACGAGCGCGATGCGCCGCTGTGCTGGACGGATGTTTATGCCGACCGGCAATACGACGAAGTCATCCCCAAGGCCCATGAGCACCCGGACGAGTTGATCGCCGCACTGATCGGCCGGGCCTTCTCGCGGGATATTCACTCGGTCGATCAGGAAGTCAGGCCGGTACAGCTGTCAGCGGAAATGGCGGCAAGCCTCAACGCCAAGCCGGGGTCGCTGGCGCTCAATATCATTCGCCAGTACCGAGATGGGCAGGGCGGTCTGATCGCGGTTTCGGAGAACTTCTACCCGGCGGACAGATTCACCCTGACCATGCAGATGAAGCGCGACGGTATGTAGGTTGGGAGTAGCGGAGCCCGTAATGGCGCTTTAATCGTGCACTGATTACGGGCACCACAAAAATAAATCCCGCAGCAGATCCTGCTGAAAAGGCGGTGCTAAACAGCATGTGCCGATCGGGCCCGTGCCTGTGCCGAAACGGCAATTGCCCGTCGGCAGCGCGTGATTCAACTTTGCCATCAACCGATTAGGTGACGACGGGTGAGGTGAGTTGATGAAAGGCATGGGTTTCAGTCGTAAAATTCTGCTCGCTGCAGCGCTGATCGTCATGCTGGCATTCGCCGCATTCATTGCCGTCACTGATTATCGGCAACGCCAGACCCTGCGCTCGGATGTCGACGCCAAATTGCAGCAACTGGGCATGCTCACCGCCCACGATATCCGCACCTGGCTGGAAAGCCGCATGCGCCTGATCGAGACCCTGGGGCAACGCCTGAGTGTCGAGGGGACCGACAGCGCCAGTCTGCTCAAGACCATTAACCTGCCGGTGTATGCCGAGAACTTTCAGCTGATTTCCTACGGCGGTAGCGACGGTTCGATGTTCTCCCTGCCGGACAGCGTGCGCGCCCCTGACTACGACCCGCGCGTACGGGGCTGGTACAAGGCTGCGCAAGAGCGCCAGCAGACGGTATTTACCGAGCCCTATATCGCTGCGTCGTCCGGGAAGATGGTGATGACCGTGGCGGCCCCGGTGAAGTATCAGGACCGTTTCGGCGTGGCTTGCGCCAACCTGTCCCTGGATGATTTGAGCAAGATGATCAACACCCTCAACTTCGACGGCCACGGTTACGCCTTTATCGTCAGCGCCGACGGCAAGGTGCTGGTGCATCCGGACAGCAAGTTCATCCTCAAGGATCTCAAGGACGTCTTCGGCCCGGGCACGCAACTGCCGACGCCGGGTGTGCGGGAGATCCGCAGCGTCGGTGGTTCGCAGTTCGTCTCCTTTACCCATGTCGACGGGCTGGCGTCGGCCAACTGGTACGTGGTGATGGTCCTCGATCAACAAGCCGCGTTCTCCATGCTCAGTGAGCTGCGCAGCCTGGCGATCAGCGCCACGCTGATTGCGGTGGTGATCATCATCCTGTTGCTCGGTGTGCTGATTCGCTGGCTGATGCGCCCGCTGCACGCCATGGGCCAGGCGCTGGAAGATATCGCCAATGGCGAAGGCGACCTGACCCAGCGCCTGCCGATCAATTCTCGCGACGAGTTCGGTGCGCTGGCGCAGTCGTTCAATCGCTTCCTTGAGTTCATTCAGGTTTCAATTCGCGACGTGTCGGGCACCAGCTCGGCGCTCAATCAGGTGGCGGCCCGGGTGACCAGCGTGTCGCGTACCTCCATGAGCAACTCCGATGAGCAGGCACGGCGCACTGAAAGCGTGGTCTCGGCCATTCACCAGTTGGGTGCGGCCTCGTCCGAGATCGCCCGTAACGCGGCGCTGGCGTCCCAGAGTTCCAGTCAGGCCCGGGAGCTGGCCGATGACGGGCAGCAGGTGGTCGGCATGACCATCGAGGCAATCAATCGTCTGTCGAAAAACATCGACAAATCGCGCATCACCATCGAAAACCTCGCCACCCAGACCGCCGATATCGGCCAGATCCTCGAGGTCATCACCGGTATTTCCCAGCAGACCAACCTGCTGGCCTTGAACGCCGCCATCGAAGCGGCGCGGGCGGGGGAGGCGGGCAGGGGCTTTGCCGTGGTCGCCGATGAAGTGCGCAACCTGGCGCACCGCACCCAGGACTCGGCGCGGCAAGTGCAGACCTTGATTGAACAACTGCAAGTCGGCGCGCAAACCGCCGTGCTGACCATGACCGAGAGTCAGCGCGAGAGTGAAACCAGCGTCACCGTGGCCAATCAGGCCGGTGAGCGTCTGGGTAAGGTGGCCCAGCGAATCGGCGAAATCGACGCGATGAACCAGTCAGTGGCAGCAGCCACGGAAGAACAGACGTCCGTAGTGCTGTCGGTCAACGACGACATCGCCCAGATCGATGCCCTCAACCGCCAGGGTATGGCCAACCTGCACTCGACCTTCGACGCCTGCGCCGAGCTTGAGCGCGAGGCCGTGCGCTTGCAGGGGTTGGTGGGGCATTTCAGGATCTGACCCCATTAATTAGCCGTGATCACTGACATTTTTGTGGGAGCGAATTCATTCGCGAAGGCGGTATTTCAGGCGATAAAAATGTGTCTGATGTACTGGCCCATTC
>NZ_JBGLYM010000038.1:0-49436 GCF_047303955.1 Pseudomonas sp. Pseusp88
TGAAACCCTGTGGGACCGGCTTCAGCCGGGAAGGCGATTTCCCGGCTGAAGCCGGTCCCACAAGACCCCCATTGTTAGCCGATATCGATATCCAGCCGCTTCAACCGCGAGGCCAGCGTCGTCGGCTTCAACCCCAGTAACTCTGCCGCGCCGCCCTTGCCAAATAGCTTGCCGCCACAGGCCTTGAGCGCCGCCTGCATATTGCTGCGCTCCAGATCGCGCAGTTGCGCGTCGGTAAGAATGCGTTCTTCAGTTGAAACCGTGGCGGGGGCGGCTGTTTTTGGCTCGTCCGGCAGGTCAAGGTTAAGGTCGGCACCGGTTGAAGTAATCAACGCCCGTTCAATAACGTTCTGCAGTTCGCGGATATTGCCCGGCCAGGAGTAACGCTGCAGGCGTTCGATATCGCTGTTGCGCAGGCGCCGCCCGGGCATGTTCAGGCGCTTGGCGGTCTGTTTGAGGAAGTGCGCGGCCAGCGGCGCGATATCCATGGGCCGGTCGCGCAGGGCCGGGGACTGGATCGGAAATACGTTGAGACGAAAGTACAGGTCCTCGCGGAAATGCCGCGCCCCGACTTCCTGACGCAGGTCGCGGTTGGTGGCGGCGATGATGCGCACATCGACCTTGCGCGTGCGCTCTTCGCCGACCCGCTCGAACTGGCCCTCCTGCAAGACCCGCAGCAGCTTGCTTTGCAGCTCCAGAGGAATTTCGCCGATCTCGTCGAGGAACAGGGTACCGCCGTCGGCCAGTTCGAAACGCCCGACCCGATCCCGTACCGCGCCGGTAAAGGCGCCACGGATATGGCCGAAGAACTCGCTCTCGAACAACTCGGTGGGGATCGCCGCGCAGTTGACCCGGATCAGCGGGTGGGCGCTGCGGCGACTGGCCTGGTGGATGGCCCGGGCGATCAGTTCCTTGCCGGTACCGGATTCGCCATTGATCAGCACGCTGGCGTCGGTGGGTGCGACTACGTCGATCTGGCGGATGATCTTCAGGATGGGTTCGCTCTGGCCGACGATCTCGCGGAAGTTGTGCTCGATATGAATCTCTTCCTGCAGGTAGGCGTTTTGCTCTTCCAAACGCTCCTTGAGCACCTTGAGTTCTTCCAAAGCCACATGCAGCTGGTTTTCCGTGGTGCGTCGTTCGGTGATATCGCGAAACACCACCACGGCCCCGGCAATGCGGCCATCGGAGATCACCGGGGTACTGGTGAATTCCACCGGGAAGCTGCTGCCGTCGCGGCGCCAGAACACTTCCTGGCGGCCTTCGTGGACCACCCCGTCGTGCACCGCCTTATAGATCGGACAGTCCTCCACCGGGTAGTGGCTGCCATCGGCGTGGCTATGGTGATGAATGCGGTGGATGTTCTTGCCGATCATGTCCTTGACCTCCCAGCCGAGCATGCGCGCCCCGGCCGGGTTGACGAAGGTCGCCAGGCCGTCGCTGTCGATGGCGTAGATACCGTCGCCCACCGAACTGAGCAGCAATTGATTGTCGCGCTCGGACTCCTGGAACAGGTTGAGGATATTGCGCCATTCGATCAGGCCGCCGCGCATGGTCCGTTCGGTGTAGGCCTGGTCCTGATGGTATTGCTGACGACTGGCTTCGCGCAGCACCAGGATCAACTGCGGGCTGCCGCGGACCTGCAAGGTGGTGGCGGAGATTTCCAGTTCGATGCGCTCGCCGGTCTTGCAGTTGCAACTGAGGTCGTCGCTCCAGCCCCGACCCTTGTCCATCACTGCCTGGGTAAAGACGATCAGGTCCGCCAGTTGATGACCGAACAGTTTGCTCACCGGCAGGTTCAACAACTCCTGGCGCGGATAGCCGAGCAGCTTGCAGGTGGCGATATTCAGATCGCCGAAACGGTCGGCGAACGGATCGAGCAGGGCGATGGCTTCGGCGCAGTGTTCGAACACCATGTGCCGCGAGGAATAAGCCAGGTCAGCCCAACCGCTGAGGGAGTCGGTCTCGGTCATTACGAAATCTCGTGATGCAGCGCTACGAATATTCGTATTTCTACGGGAATGCGTGATTTGGTGAAAGCATCAGAGAGGTGATTTAAAACCGTATCAGATAAACAATTCGTTATTTATCAGTTGGTTAACAGGCTATAAAAAATCATCTCAGTGAGTGGCACGGCCTTCGCTCTAGTACCGGTGTAAACCCGAAAACACCCATAGCCGGAGAGCGACACGATGCCAAGCGTAGACATTGCCCACTATCAAGACGGTGACTTCCTGGTCAATTACGAAGAAAAGGTCTTCGAGGACGTCAAGGCCGAGCCGGGCGAAAAATGCCTGATCACTTTCCACACCATCGCCTTCGAGGGCTCCATCGGTCTGGTCAACATGCTCCAGGCCAAGCGCCTTTTGCGCAAAGGCTTCGAAACCAAAGTGCTGCTGTACGGGCCGGGCGTGCAGCTGGGCGTACAGCGTGGCTTCCCGACCCTGGGCGCCGAAGCCTTCCCTGGCCATCTGGCGGTGAATAACCAGATCAAGGCGTTCATGGCCGAAGGCGGTGAAGTCTATGCCTGCCGCTTTGCCCTGCAGGCCCTGTACGGCCAGACCGAAAAAGCCCTGATCGAAGGCATCCGCCCGATCAACCCTCTGGATGTGATGGACCTGCGCCTGCTGATGCGGCGCGAGGGTGCGCTGATTATTGATACCTGGACGGCGTAATTCCTCCGATTTGAACTGAAATGAGGCCCTGTGGGAGCTGCCGAAGGCTGCGAAAGCGGTGTGGCAGGCAAAACCGATTCGCAGCCTTCGGCAGCTCCTACAGGTTCCATGCATTTGCTACAGGACACCCCACCATGACTACCATCCGCGCCGCCGCCGTGCAGTTCAGCCCGGTGCTGTACTCCCGCCAGGCCACCGTCGACAAGCTGTGCCGTACCTTGCTGGAACTGGGTCGCGAAGGAGTGCAGTTCGCGGTATTCCCGGAAACCGTGGTGCCGTACTACCCCTACTTTTCTTTTGTCCAGCCGCCCTTTGCCATGGGCAAGCAACACCTGTTGTTGCTGGAACAATCCGTCACCGTGCCCTCGGACGTCACCCGGCAGATCGGTGAAGCCTGTCGCGAGGCGGGGATTGTCGCCAGCATCGGCGTCAACGAGCGTGACGGCGGCACTATTTATAACGCGCAGTTGCTGTTCGATGCCGACGGCAGCCTGATCCAGCATCGGCGCAAGATTACCCCGACCTACCATGAGCGCATGGTCTGGGGGCAGGGCGATGGTTCCGGTCTGCGCGCCGTGGACAGCGCGGTCGGGCGCATTGGCTCTCTGGCCTGTTGGGAGCATTACAACCCCCTGGCACGCTATGCCCTGATGGCCGATGGCGAGCAGATCCATGTGGCGATGTTTCCCGGCTCCCTGGTCGGCGACATCTTTGCCGAGCAAATCGAAGTCACCATTCGCC
The DNA here is from genome assembly GCF_047303955.1 of Pseudomonas sp. Pseusp88. Taxonomy (NCBI): domain Bacteria; kingdom Pseudomonadati; phylum Pseudomonadota; class Gammaproteobacteria; order Pseudomonadales; family Pseudomonadaceae; genus Pseudomonas; species Pseudomonas sp. Pseusp88. Next base: position 3,417 of record NZ_JBGLYM010000038.1, read on the forward strand.
ATCACGCTCTGGAAAGCGGTTGCTTCGTGGTCAACGCCACGGCCTGGCTGGATGCCGATCAGCAGGGCCTGATCATACAGGACACCGGCTGCGAGCTGGGGCCGATCTCCGGTGGCTGTTTCACCGCGATCATTTCCCCGGAAGGCAAGATCCTCGGCGAACCCTTGCGCAGTGGCGAAGGCGTGGTGATTGCCGACCTCGATCTGGCCCTGATCGACAAGCGCAAACGCATGATGGATTCAGTCGGTCATTACAGTCGCCCGGAACTGCTCAGCCTGTTGATCGACCGCACGCCCACCGCCCATGTGCATGAACGCGCTGCCGCTCTCAACCCAGGCAAGGAGCTTGATCATGCAGAACAGTGAACTGCTCGCCGAACTGCAATGCCACGGCCTGCGCTGGCCCGCCGCGCAGAATGGCCTGTCACGCCAGGGCGGTGCCGGACCTTCCGATCACAAGGCGCTGACCGTAGGCAACCGCACGTCGATGATCCCGATCCTCAATCAGGCGTCCCAGGATTCGCCCTATCAGGCCAGGCCCAGCGACGACGGCAGCCATGCCCTGATTTTCCGCCAGGGCCAGCAGGTCGGCCAGGTGCAGATGCCCGGTGTGCCGAAGTTCTACGGCCTGACGACCGAAGATGGCATTCCCTACTGGAAGATCGCCACGCTGCACAGCAGTGATGTGCTCGCTACGACCGTTTTACAGCATTGCATCCGCTTCAATGATCGCGGCACCTCGTGCCAGTTCTGCGCCATCGGCCAGTCCCTGGCGGCGGGCAAGACCATTGCCCGCAAGCGTCCACAGCAGCTGGCGCAGGTGGCCAGGGCGGCGGTGGAGCTGGACGGGGTCAAGCATATGGTGATGACCACCGGCACCCCGCAGACCCCGGACCGTGGCGCAGCGATTCTCTGCGAATCGGCAGCTGCCGTGACTGCCGCCGTCGATCTGCCGATCCAGGCCCAGTGCGAGCCGCCGGATGATGACCGCTGGTTCAGCCGCCTGCGCGACAGCGGCGTGGTCTCGCTGGGCATGCACCTGGAGGCGGTCACCGACGCAGTACGCCAGCGCATCATGCCGGGCAAGGCCGAGGTGCCTCTGAGCCGCTATTTCGAGGCGTTCGAGGCGGCGGTCGGGGTGTTTGGCCGGGGGCAGGTCAGCACCTACATCCTTGCCGGGCTGGGCGACAGCGAGTCGGCCATCGTCGAGATGAGCGAGCGCCTCAGCGCCCTGGGTGTGTATCCCTTTGTCGTGCCCTTCGTGCCCATCGACGGTACGCCCCTGGCCCGTCATCCGAAACCCGACAGCGCCATGATGGCCCGGCTGTATCCGCAGATCGGCGCCAGCCTGCGTCGTCACGGCCTGCACTCGGAGCAGATCAATGCCGGTTGCGCCAAGTGCGGGGCCTGTTCGGCTCTGAAAAGCCACGAATAATTGCGGGAGTCACGCTCATGCCCAATCTGGCCTATGCCCTTGTCGACAGTACCTTCGAGCCGTTTCGCGCGGGTGAGCTGGTGGTCAAGCCCGCCAGCGAGCCGTGGGAGAAACAGGCCTATTACGCCCTGCGCCGGGCGGTATTTTCCGATGAGCAACAGCTGTTGCCCCAGGACAAGGACGGCCACGACTTTCAGGCCATTGCCATTGTCGCCCTGGCGGGTAACTGCGGCATGGCCGATCAAGTGGTCGGTGCCGTGCGCATTTATCAGCCCGAAGCGGGGCTGTGGTTCGGCGGACGCCTGTGCGTGGCTCAGGCTTATCGCCGCCACAGCATGATCGGCAAGGCTTTGGTCAATGAGGCGGTGTCCCGGGCCAAGGAACTGGGGTGCGAGGTGTTTCGCGCCACGGTGCAGCAGGCCAACGAGGCGTACTTCCACAGCCTGCACTGGCAAACCCTGGAGCCTCTCGAATTACTCGGCCAGCCCCATTGCCTGATGCAGGCGGACCTGGCGAGCTATCCATTCATGCCGCGCCAGGTGTCGCTGGGTCCGCTGAAGGGGGCTCGTCATGGCTGATTCTCTGCCTCTTGCCGAACTGCTGGCGGCCCTGCGCGATACTCCGGCGATGCGCTCCAAACAGACCATTCAACAACCGGCCACGGTGTTGGCCGATGACTCGCGGCCCCTGACCCGGCAGCAGCTCTACGCCTTGCCCGGTGACGATACGGCAGCCATTGCCTGCGGCGAGCATTATCAGTTGCTGGCCATCGAAGGCATGTTGCCCGGCTTCGTCAGCGCCGCGCCGTGGTTTGCCGGCTGGTCGGCGGTGATGGCCAATGTCAGCGATATCACCGCCATGGGCGGCCGGGCCACGGCTGTAGTAAATGCCTACTGGCATCACGACGAGGCCGCCGCCGGGCAGATCCTCGCCGGTATTCAGGCGGCCTGCCGCGCCTACGGATTGTTATTGGCGGGGGGCCATACCAGTCAGGCCATGGGCAACCCGACCGCCCTGGCCGTGGCGATTACCGGCATTGCCAGCCGCCTGTTGTCGAGTCTGCACGTCAGGCCGGGGCAGGTGATTGCCATGGCCGTGGACCTGGAAGGCGTCTGGCATGCCGACAGTACTTACTGGAAAGCCTTCGAAGGCGTACCTGCCGAGCGCCTGCGCAGCAAGCTCGAAGTCCTGCCGCGCCTGGCCGAAGCCGGGTTGCTCAAGGCGGCCAAGGACATCAGTAACGCCGGGGTATTGGGCAGTCTGCTGATGCTGTTGGAAAGCACCGGCTGCGGCGCCGAAATCGACCTGGCGAGCCTGCCTTGCCCGGCCGACGGCGACCTGCTGCGCTGGCTGCAGGTCTTCCCCAGCTACGGCTTCCTCATGACCCTGGACGCCGCCGATTGGGACAACGTCCAGGCCGCCTTTGCCTTCGAAGGCCTGCGCTGCGAACGCATCGGTCAGGTCACCGACAGTGCTGCGCTGAATGTGGGTGACGGTGAACAACACGAGCAATTCTGGAACCTGCGCCAGCGGCCCTTTACCGGCTTTTGCTATGCGCAACTCGATCTTTCCTCCGTGCAACCACAGGAGCACTGATATGCCCGCAGTCAACTTCAAGATCCGCTGGCCCGATGGCAAGGAAGCGGCCGGTTACTCGCCGTCCACGGTGATCTACGACCATTTGCAGGAAGGCGCGAGCTACCCGCTGGCGGACTTTCTCGAACGCATCGAAGGCGGCCTGAACAACGCCTCGGAACGGGTCAAGCAGGTCAAGGGCTTCTACTGCAGTTCGGCCATGGACACCCTCAACTCTCTCAAGGGCCAGGCTTCACGCCAGCAGGACGGGCCGGTAGCGGTGTTGAGCATGCGCACCGAAGGCGGCGGCCGGGTTACCGGGGCCGGGTGGAGTTCGTTTTAGTAATTGGCTTAGACCTGTGGGAGCGGATTCATCCGCGAAGACGGTAGTTCAGGCAATGCAAATGTAGCGGATGTAATGGCCTCTTCGCGGATGAATCCGCTCCCACTGAATTCACTTGATATTTCTTGGAGACTCCCCCATGCCACATCTCACCTCAGTCAAACCCCCTCACTACAGCGTAATCATCGTCGGCGGCGGCCAGGCCGGGTTGTCGGCCAGTTATTACCTGCAAGCCCAAGGCATCGACCATCTGGTCCTGGAAAAACACAGCCTTACCCACGCCTGGCGTCATCAGCGCTGGGATGCATTCAGCCTGGTCACGCCGAACTGGCAGTGTGCACTGCCAGGTTATCGCTATGGCATCGAGCATCCTGGCAACGATCCCCACGGCTTCATGGTCAAGGATGAAATCAACGCCTACCTGGCCGGATTCGTCGCCAAGGTCAATGCCCCGGCCCTGGAGGGGGTGACGGTACGTCGCGTAGTGCCGCGCAGTCACGGCGGTTATGACGTACACACGACCAAGGGCGAGTTCACGGCTGATCAGGTGATTGTTGCTTCGGGCGGTTATCACACACCGATCATCCCGCGTCTGGCCGAACGCCTGCCGGCGGGCATTACGCAGATTCACTCGGAGCAATACCGCAATCCGCAGAGCCTGCCCGAAGGTAACGTGCTGGTGGTGGGCTCGGGTCAGTCCGGCGCGCAGATTGCTGAGGATCTGCACCTGGCCGGGCGCAAGGTGTTTCTGGCGGTGGGCGATGCGCCCCGTTGCGCACGGTTTTACCGGGGCCGCGATGTGGTCGATTGGTTGGCGCAAATGGGTTACTACGATATCGGCGTCGATGCCCATCCATTGCGTGAAGGCGTGCGCGACAACACCAACCATTACGTCACCGGTCGTGACGGCGGACGTGATATCGACCTGCGCCGGTTCGCCGCCGAAGGCATGGAGTTGTTCGGCCGCCTGGACGGCTTGCAGGGGGCGACCCTGCAGTTCTGCGCCGACCTGGCCCGGAGCCTGGACAGTGCAGATGCCGTCTATAACCGCATCAACAGTTCCATCGACAAATACATCGCCGAGCAAGGCATTGAAGCGCCGACAGGGGAGGTCTATATCCCGCGCTGGGCGCCGCAGCAGGAGCGTACTGAGCTGGACCTGAGTGCTGCGGGCATCACCAGCATCATCTGGTGCATCGGCTTCAGCCCGGACTTCACCTGGGTCGAGGCGCCGGTATTCAACGGTCGCGGCCATCCGGGCCACAAGCGCGGTATTACTGCTCAGCCTGGGTTGTATTTCCTTGGCCTGCCGTGGCTGTACACCTGGGGCTCGGGGCGTTTTTCCGGGATTGCCCGGGATGCCGAGTATCTGGTGGAGCGGATTGCCGAGTCGATTTCGGGTGGGGATGAGTTGCGCGTGGCGAGGCGTTAGACCTGGATTCGAAACTTATTGGTGGCTTCAAAATTAGACAACAACCTCTGTAGAGGAGACTTCTGTAGGAGCGAATTGTGGGAGCGAATTCATTCGCGAAGGCTGCGTTTAAGGCGATGAATATCCATCGAATGTACGGCATCTTCGCGAATGAATTCGCTCCCACAGTTTGCTCCACCGTTCCTCCCTCAGGCGTTGCAAAAATGGCGCCCCTCTTCAAAATCAACCTCACACCTTGACGCCACTTTTTTACGGGAGAATACTGTGCAAAGATTCATATAGATGACTATATAACTAAAACAGTGAAGCTCGACCATGAACCAGCTTTCCAGTGACGACCGTCTGCCGCTTTATCAACGCCTGCGTGACCAGTTGGCTGAGCAAATCGCCAATAACCGCTGGCGCCCGGGGGAGGCGATTCCTACCGAGGCGGCGCTTTCCAGTGAGTACTGCCTGTCCACCGGTACCGTGCGCAAGGCCATCGACATGCTGGTGGCCGAGAATATTCTCGAGCGCCAACAGGGCCGTGGCACCTTTATCCGCCGCCCGCAATTCCAGTCTTCGCTATTCCGCTTCTTCCGCTTCCAGACTGCCGCCGGTGAGCGTCGGGTGCCGGAGAGCCGGATCCTGTCCATCGAGCCGCTGCTGGCACCGTCGGCGGTTAGTCGGGCACTGGGCCTGATGCCCGACGCTCCGGTGATTCGCATGGTGCGCCTGCGTCTGCTCGATGCCCAGCCGGTGCTGGCCGAGGAAATCTGGCTGCCACGGGTACAGTTCCAGGCGCTGCTGGAGACCGAGCTGGATCGCCACGGTCCGTTGCTTTACCCCATCTACGAAGAACTCTGCGGCCAGGTCGTCGCCTACGCCGAAGAAACCCTCACCGCCGAAGCAGTCAGCGATGTGCATGCGCGTCTACTGCAGATTCCGGCCGACAGCCCGGTGGTGGTGATCGAACGTCTGGCCCGCAATTACGCTGGTCATCCTCTGGAGTGGCGTCGCTCGCGAGGCCACGCCAGCCATTTCCGCTACAGCGTCGAAATTCGCTGACGCCATGCAACACTGCCCACACTTATAAGGACAACAATCATGTTCAGTTGGTATCGCCAAATCACTGCGCGCGAGCGCAAGACATTCTGGGCCTGCTTCGGCGGCTGGTCGCTGGATGCCCTGGAAGTACAAATGTTCGGTCTGGCGATCCCCGCCCTGATTGCCGCGTTTGCCCTGAGCAAGGGTGACGCGGGCCTGATCAGCGGCGTAACCCTGGTGACTTCGGCCCTGGGTGGCTGGGTCGGCGGTACGCTGTCGGACCGCTACGGTCGTGTGCGCACCCTGCAGTGGATGATCCTCTGGTTCTCGGTGTTCACCTTCCTGTCCGCCTTCGTCACGGGCTTCCATCAACTGCTGATCGTCAAGGCGCTGCAAGGCTTTGGTATCGGCGGTGAGTGGGCTGCCGGTGCGGTATTGATGGCTGAGACCATCCAGCCGAAGTATCGCGGCAAGGTCATGGGTACGGTACAGAGCGCCTGGGCCGTGGGCTGGGGCCTGGCGGTGGGCGTATTCACCCTGATCTATTCCTTTGTGCCGCAGGATATGGCCTGGCGCGTGATGTTCCTGGTCGGCCTGCTGCCTTCGCTGCTGATCATCTGGGTGCGGCGCAATGTCGAGGAACCGGACAGCTTCCAGCGCCTGCAGAAAGAAAAGGCCATCCCGCAAAGCTTCTTCAAGTCCCTGGCCGGTATCTTCCGTCCGGAACTGCTGCGCGTGACCCTGCTTGGCGGTTTGCTCGGCCTCGGCGCCCACGGCGGTTACCACGCGGTGATGACCTGGCTGCCGACCTTTCTCAAGACTGAGCGCAACCTGTCCGTGCTGAGTTCCGGCGGTTATCTGGCGGTGATCATTTTTGCCTTCTGGTGTGGTTGCGTGGCCAGCGGTCTGATGATCGATCGCATCGGTCGGCGCAAAAACATCCTGTTGTTCGCCCTGTGCTGCGTGACCACCGTGCAGTGTTATGTGTTCCTGCCGCTGACCAATACACAGATGCTGTTCCTCGGTTTCCCCCTGGGCTTCTTCGCCGCAGGTATTCCGGCCAGCCTGGGTGCCTTCTTCAACGAGTTGTACCCCACCGACGTGCGCGGTGCCGGGGTCGGCTTCTGCTACAACTTCGGCCGCGTATTGTCCTCGGTGTTCCCGTTCCTGGTCGGCCATATGAGCGAGTCCATGTCCCTGGGTTCGGCCATCGGCATCGACGCGGGGATTGCCTACGGCGTTGCCGTACTGGCTGCGCTCTTGCTGCCGGAAACCCGTGGCCGCAGCCTGGAAACCAGCGTGCCGGCCACGGCCGAAACACCACAGGCGCAGCAGGCCTGATCGATCCCCTTGTTGCGCGGCGTGCTCCTGCGCCGCGTCTTTTCTACATAGACGAGTTCCATGCCCCATACCCGTACCGCGCCGATACTCGGCATCGATAGCCACGCCCATGTCTTCAGTCGCGACCTGCAACTGACCAGTTCGCGCCGCTACACCCCCGACTATGACGCACCCCTGGCGCTGTACCTGGCCAACCTGGACCAACACGGTCTGAGCCATGGCGTGCTGGTGCAGCCGAGCTTTCTCGGCACCGACAACAGCTATCTGCTGGCGGCATTGGCTCAGGCGCCCGGGCAGTTGCGTGGGGTAGTGGTCGTGGCCCGGGATATCAGCCGCGCTGAATTGCAGGCCATGGCCACTCAGGGGGTCACGGGCATCCGTCTGAACCTGATGGGCAAGCCGTTGCCGGACTTCGCCGAGCCCCAGTGGCAGGTGCTGTTCGACCATATCGCTGAACTGGACTGGCATATCGAACTGCATCGTCAGGTCGAGGACCTGCCGCAGCTGGTGCGGGCGTTGCTGCCGTTTGGCTGCAAGATCGTGGTTGATCATTTCGGCCGCCCGGATGCGCGTCTCGGTGTGAATCAGCCGGGCCTTATCGAGCTGCTTGACCTGGGTTCGAGCGGGCGGTTGTGGATGAAAGTCTCGGCTATTTACCGGCTGGCCGCAGAGGCCCGACAGAACCTCGAATTCGCCTGCTCGTTACTGCCGCTGCTGGAACAGAGCCTCGGTCCGCAGCGTCTGGTATGGGGCAGTGACTGGCCGCATACCCAGCATGAAGCGGATGTCGGTTATGGCACGGTGATGGACCAGTTGCAGGCGTTGGGCTGTTCCGAGAGCCTGCGCCAGGCGATGTTGGTCGATTCGCCTGTGCAGTTATTCGGTTTCTAGCCAGAGAAACCCGATCATGTGGGGCCGGCCCCACACGCATCAGGCTTTCCAACCCCCACCCAACGCCACCAGCAACCCTACACTGGCCTGCAACTGGCTGCTCTGCACCACCTGCAAGCGTCGCTGGGCTTCCAGCGCGGTGGTCTGGGCGGTGACCACATCCAGATAACTCACTGCGCCAGCCTGATAGCTGCTCATTGCGATCTGTTCGGCCTGTTGCGCGGCGTCGACGGCGGCTTGTTGGTCCTGGGCTTCGCGTTGCAGGTCGCCTAGCTGGCCAAGGTTGTCCTCCACTTCGCGCACGGCCTTGAGTACCAGGCTGTGGTAATGGGCAGCGGCTTCTTCGAATTCGGCCCTGGCTTGACGGTCAGCGGCGCTGCGGCGGCCACCGTCCAACAGCGGCAGGCTGACCACCGGCCCTAATGCCCAGAAGCGGTTGGCGGCGGTCAGCAGGTTGCCCGCGCCCTGGGTCTGGCCGCCGAGCAGACCGCTGAGGCTGAAGTCGGGATACCAGGCCGCCCGTGCCACGCCGATCCCGGCATTGGCGGCGAATACCCGGCGTTCGGCGGCGGCGATGTCCGGACGCTGTTGCAGCAAGGTGCCGGGCAGGGCGACGGGAATTGCCGGCAGGTCTAACGGCTGCGCATTGACGGCTAGAGTGAAGTCGCTGGGCAGAGCACCCACCAGTTCGGCAATGGCATGTTCGCCAAGATCGCGCTGGGCCTGGATATCGTCCAGTTGTGCCTGGGCCTGGGCCAGTTGGCTCTGAGCCCTGCTCAGGTCCAGTTCAGAGGCGATCTTGCCTTGATAGCGGTCGCGGGTCAGTTGCAGCGCCTGTTGATAGTCGTTCAGGGAGTCCTTGAGGATCTTGCCTTGGGCGTCCAGTCCGCGCATCTGCACATACAGGCTTGCCAGTTGCCGTTGCAGGCTCAGTCGCGCCACTGCCAGGTCGTCGCCGGATGCCTGGGCCTGAGCATCGCCTGCCGCCACTTGATTGCGAATCCGTCCCCAGAGATCGAGGTCGAAACTCAAACCCAGACTCAAGGTATCGCTGTTATATACCGAAGGCTGGGTGGTGCCGCGCAACGGCCGGTTATCCGACTGACGCTGACGCAAAGGCTGAAAGGAAGCGCCCAGTTGCGGGAACAGGCCGCCATGCAACTGGCTGGCGTAGGCCTGGGCGGCGTCATAGTGGGCCAGGGCTGCAGCCAGGTCGGGATTGGCCTTGAGCAGTCGCTCTTGCAGATCGTTCAAGTGCGGCTCGTGGTACAGCAGCCACCACTGGCCAGGTACGTGATCGGCGGCCTGAGTGCTGTGCCAGGACCCGATCTGGCTTTCCTTGAACTGTGTGGGCAGGGCCACCTCGGGCTTGCGGTAGACAGGCGCCAGGGAGCAGCCTTGCACGCTCAGGGCGATCAGCAGCGCTAGCACATCAAGCCTTGGGCGCATGGGCACCTCCGGCGTCGGCCAGTTGCACCGGATCGTTCTCGCGCAGGGCGTCCGGCGGGTTATCCACTACCCGATCATTCGGCGCCAGGCCTTGATCGATCACCAGACGATCGCCCAGGTCCATACCGATATGGACGCTGCGCATATGCACGTGCTGCTGATCATCCAGCACCGCGACCTGGGTGCCTGCGGCGCGGAAGATCAGGGCGCTGGCCGGGATACTGACACCATTGGGTGAAGCGCTGACCTTGAGCGTGGCCTCTGCATAGTCGCCTGGAAGCAGGGCGCCGTCGGGGTTGTCGGCGACGAACTGGGCCAGCAGCGTGCCGGAGCGCGGATCCACAGCCGTGGAGTCGCCGAGCAGACGGGCGCTGAACTGCTGGTTGGGGTGCTCGGGGACGGTCAACTGCACCTGCATGCCTGGGGTGATGATGCTGGCGTAGTTCTGTGGCACCGGCACATACAGGCGGATGCGGCGGGTGTCGGCCATAGTGAACAGCGGTGTACCGCCACCGTCGTCGGCCTTGATCAACTGGCCGATATCGGTGTTGCGAGCGGTGATGGTGCCGGCGAAGGGCGCGCGGATGGTCTTGTAGGCTTCCAGATCCGTCAGTCGCGCATAGTCGGCCGCCGCCGCCTGCATATCGGCCTTGGCGGCCGCGGCATTGGCCAGTTTTTCGTCGACTTCCTGCTGCGATACCGAGTGATTGGCCAGCAGGTTCTGCCAGCGTTGAGCGGTGGTGGCGGCCAGTTTTGCGGTGGCGGTCTGTTGCGCCAGATGGGCGCGGGTCTGGGCCAGTTGCTGATCCAGCTCGGGGCTGTCGATGGTCGCCAGCACCTGGCCGGCGCTGACCTGGCTGCCGATATCACTGTTCCAGTCTTTCAGGTAGCCGCTGACCCGGGCATCGATCGGCGCCTTGCTCCACGCCTCCAGGTGGGCGGGCAGTTGCAGGGTGCTGCCCTGGGCGTTGTGGGACGGCTGGAACACGTTGACTACCGGCACGGCCTGGGCCTCGGTCCAGTTGGTGACGGACTGTTCATGGCGGGTACGCGCGGCCAGGCCGTTGGCCACCAGCAGGGCGGCCAGGGTCAGGCCGCCGATGCCGGCCAGCATCAGGCGTTTGCGGGAAGGGGCGTGTTCAGACGACATGAGGCGTTTCTCCAACAACGGCACGAGAAGGTGAGCGGCGGTGCACCAGGCTGAAGACCACGGGCACGAACAGCAGGGTGGCGGTGGTGGCGAGGATCAGGCCGCCGATGACCGCGCGGCCCAGGGGCGCGTTCTGTTCCTGGGACAGAGCCAGGGGCAGCATGCCGAGGATCATCGCCAGGGCGGTCATGCACACCGGGCGGAAACGCGTGTAACCCGCTTCCATGGCCGCCTTTAGGGCATCGCCATGTTCGGCCAGCCGTTCGCGGCAGAAGCTCACCACCAGAATGGAGTTGGCCGTGGCCACGCCCATGCACAGGATCGCTCCGGTCAGGGCTGGCACCGACAGCGAGGTATTGCTCAGGAACAGCATCCAGACGATCCCGGCCAATGCTGCGGGCAGGGCGGTGATGATCACGAACGGATCGAGCCAGGACTGGAAGTTGACCACGATCAGCAGATAGATCAGCACTACCGCGCCGAGCAGGCCGAAACTCAGGCCGCTGAAGGCTTCATGCAGGGCGTCGATCTGGCCGTGCAGGGTGATGGTCGCGCCTTTCGGCCGCAGGGCTGCGGCGCCGTCGATGACTTTTTGCACGTCCTTGGCCACGCCGCCGAGGTCGCGGCCCTGAACGTTGGCGAACAGGTCCAGTGTCGGCTGGATGTTGTAGTGAGTGACCACCGCCGGGCTGTCCACGCGCTGGATGGTCGCCAGGCCACCGAGGATCTGCGACTGGCCGTCGGCGCCGGTAATGGGCAAGGCTTCCAGGGTCGGCAGGTTGTCCATGCGGTATTGCGGGGTGGCGGCGACAATGGAGTAGGACACACCATTCTTCGGATTCAGCCAGTAGGTCGGCGCGACTTGCGAAGTGCCAGCCAGAGAAGCGCCAAGGCTGGTAGTGACGTCATGTTCGGTAATGCCCAGTTGCTTGGCGCGCAGGCGATCGACATTCACTTGCAGAGACGGGTAACCGGTGGACTGCTGGATGCGCAGGTCAGCGATGCCGGGTACATGTTGCAGGCGTCGTTGCAGTTCCAGGGCGTAGGCGCGGTTGGCTTCGCCGTCGGGGCCGGAGACTTCCACGTCCAGGGGCGCCGGGTTGCCGAAGTTGAGGATCTGGCTGCTGATATCGGCGGGCAGGAAGGCGAAGTGGCTGCCGGGGAAACTGTGCGGCAGGGCTTCGCGCAGGCGCTTGACGTAGTCGGCAGTGGGTGCGTGCCCAGCCTTGAGGGTGACCTGGATATCACCGTCCTGTGGGCCGATGGTGCCGCTGCTGCTATAGGCCATGTCGATACCGCTCAGGGGAATGCCAATATTGTCGATCACGGTGTCCAGTTCGTTGGCCGGGATGACCTCGCGGATGCGCTGCTCGATGCGGTCGAAGGCGGCGGCGCTTTCTTCGATACGGGTGCCCAGGGGCAGGCGCACATGCAGGGCCAGGGCACCGGCGTCGGTGGCCGGGAAGAAGTCCTGGCCCAGGCTTGGCAGCAGGGCGAAGCTGGCCAGCACGCAAGTGAGGAAGCCGATCAGGAAGCGCTTGTAGTACCTCAAGGCCAGGCCCAGCACGCCGTAATAGACATCGCGTACCGCCGAGAAACCGTGCTCGAAACCCTGCTGGATACGTAAGGCACTGCGCAGCAGGGCGTTGCGCCCAGGCGCATGCTGATCGCCTTCGTGATGATTGATCACCGGGTCTTCGGGGTGATGCCCGGCGCCCTGTTCCAGCACATGGGGCTTGAGCAGGAACATCGCCAGGGTCGGCACCAGCGTGCGCGACAGCAGGAACGAACTGGCCATGGCGAAGATCACCGCCAGGGCCATGGGCCGGAACAGATAGCCGGCGATGCCCTGCAACATGAACATCGGCACGAAGACGATGCAGATGCATAACAGCGAGACAAAGGCCGGGCCGACGATCTGCCGGGCGCCGTCGAGGATTGCGTCCTTGACCGCCTTGCCTTGCTCCAGGTGCCAGTTGATGTTCTCGATGGTCACCGTGGCATCGTCCACCAGAATGCCCACGGCCAGAGCCAGGCCGCCGAGGGTCATGACGTTCAGGGTCTGGCCGCTGAGGGCGAGCAGGGCGATGGCCGAGAGCACCGCCAGGGGAATCGACGCGGCGATGATCAGGGTCGAACGCCAGCTGCCGAGAAACAGCAGGATCATCAGACTGGTCAACAGGGCGGCAATAATGCCCTCGCGGGCGACACTGCCCACCGACTCCTTGACGAACACCGAGGCGTCGCCCAGCAACGAGGTTTTCATTTCCGGCGGCAGGGTTTCGTTGATCAGTGGCAGCATCTTGCGCACGCCGTCGACGATGGACAGGGTCGAGATATTGCCGTTCTTCAGGGCCGGCATCAGCACGGCGCGGCGGCCGTCGACCCGCACCACGTTGGTTTGGGGTGGCGAGCCGTCGCGCACATGGGCCACCTGGCCGATGGTGATCAGGGCGCCGTCGACGGTCTTGATCGGCAACTGGTTGAGTTCATCGATGGCCTTGGGGCTGTTATTGAGCAGAACGGTGTATTCGTCGCTGCCCATCTTCGCCGTACCCACTGGAATGATCTGGTTCTGTGCGGCCAGAGCGTTGCCGACGTCCTGTGCCGACAAGCCCTTGGCGGCCAGGGCCTGGGGATCGAGATCCAGGGTGATCTGCCGCTGCCGGCCGCCCATGGGGGTAGGCAGGGCGATGCCGGGCACAGCGGTCAGGGGCAGGCGCACATTATTCTGTACCAGGTCACGAATCCGCGCTTCCGACAGCGTCGGACTGGAAAAGGCCATTTGCAGGATCGGCACGGTGGAGGCGCTGTAGTTGAGGATCAGCGGCGGGGTGATGCCGGGTGGCATCTGCTTGAGTACGGTCTGGGACACCGCCGTGACCTGAGCATTGGCGGTGCGGATATCCACCCCCGGCTGAAAGAAGATCTTGACGATGCCCATCCCCGGCAGCGATTGCGATTCCAGGTGCTCGATATCGTTGACCGTGGTGCTCAGTGAGCGCTCGTAGGTGTAAATCACCCGACCAGCCATGGCATCAGGTGACAGTCCGTTGTATTGCCAGACTACGGCGATCACTGGAATGCCGATATCGGGAAACACATCAGTAGGGGTTTTCAGGGCCGCCAACGGTCCGACGATACAGATGAAAATCGCCAACACGATAAACGTGTAGGGCTTGAGCAGTGCAGTCTTTACCAGCCCGAGCATGCCAGGAACCTCCGCTTTGGAATCACGGCAGTCTTGGCGTGCGGACTTAACAGGCGGCTTTCAAACGTATGAACAAAGATTTACCTGAGGCAGCAAGGAGCTTTCATCGGGTATTCATTTGAGCTTCATCTATCCCCTCGCCAAGCTGACCCCATCGAAAGCCCTGACGCTTCAAGCTCCGGGGCATAAGGGAAGAGCATTTTCTACTGCCGAGGTTATTCACATGTCGTCCAAATCATTGCTGTTGCTACCCATGCTGGGCCTGGTGGGGCTGTTGTCGGCCTGTGCGGGGCCGATGCCCAAGGCCGACCCCAATGAAGCCTGGATCGGCTTGAAGGAAGAACCATCAGCGGTGCTGATGGCCGAAGACCTGGATGGCAAGCGCCTCAATGACGGCCGCTACTTCGATGTCACTCCCGGCACCCACCGTCTGGATCTGAGCCTGATCATTGAACCCGATGGCGACAACAATCAGGAACGTTGCACCACCCATATCAACTTCAACCAGTTCAAGGCCGGCAGCCGTTACAAGGTAGTGGAGAGCAGCCTTGGCGAGGATTACAGCGCCGTACTGGAAGACAGCACCGGCAAACTACTGGGCCGCAGCCATGATTTCGATTGCATGCCTGGCTGAGTAAAGAACGCTCCCTTCAACGGTCTTCGTTGAGCCCATGGCTGCTGCCATGGGCTTTTTTTGTGCACCTCACGCTATCGCCGGCCAAACAAGAGACCGATAAAGTTGTATAGCCCATGACATCGCCTTCCCGGCTGAAGCCGGTCCCACGATGACAAACGCATTCATTGATCGTTGAGGTGGCTTAACCCAGATCCGTCATCTGCCTGCACTCCAGCACCAGGCTCGCGCCGCCCGATGGACTGTTGTCGATGCGCAAGCGGAAGCCGTGCAGATTGACGATGGCGGCGACTATGGACAGGCCCAGGCCGAAGCCGCTGGACTGGGTGCCGCTCTCGCTGCGGTAAAAACGTTTGAACACCGCTTCGCGTTCGGCTTGAGGAATGCCGGGGCCGGAGTCGCGGACTTCGATCACGGTGCTGTCGAGTTCGGCGCGGGCAATCACCAGTACGCTGCCTCCGGCCGGGGTGAACTTGATTGAGTTGCTCATCAGGTTGGCCAGGGCTTCGAACAACAGGGCGCGGTCGCCGGTCACCGGTGGCAAGTTTTCGCCGAGCTCCAGATGCAGCGACACATGCCCTTCTTCGGCCAGGGGCAGGTAGAAGTCGTACAGCTCCAGCAACAGCGGCTTGGGATCGAGTTCGACGAAGGCCGAGCGACGCTGGTGGTCCTCAAGCTCAGAGATGCGCAACAGGCCGCGGAAGCGCGCCATCAGGGTATCGGCATCGGCAATGACCTGGGCCATTTGCTCGCCCTGGGTCGAGTCTTCCGGTGATTGCTGCTGGATACGATAGAGCTGGGCGCGCAGGCGGGTCAGGGGTGTGCGCAGGTCGTGGGCGATGTTGTCGCAGACGCCCTTGACCTCGTTCATCAGCTTCTCGATACGGTCGAGCATGGCGTTGACGATCACCGCCAGCATGTCCAGTTCGTCACGGCGGTTGGACACCGGCAGGCGCCGCGCCAGATCACCGGCAATGATCGCCTCGGCGCTGGCCTGGATGCCGCGGATGCGCTGCAGGGGACGGCGACGCAGCAGATGCCAGCCCGCTACGCCGGGAATGATTGTCAGGGAAATCCCCCAGAACAGTGCATGCAGGATCAGCGTGGCGACCGCGAACAGCGAACCGTTGTCCCGTACCAGCACCAGCCAGCGGCCATCACGGGTCTGCATGGCGACGGCATCGCAGCTGTCGCGGGGCAGGTCGGGGTCGTTGGAGTCGGTGCAGTTTTTCAGCTCGTGAATCTGCCCGTCCAGGGGCAGATGCCGGGGAATGCGGTGGATCGGCCCGTTGATCGGCAGCTTGTCCATATCGAACAGGCCGTAGGCGTCCACGGTGCGGATGTCGTAGGTCACGCTGGTGGTCAGGGCCTCGACCAGTTGCTCGCCTTCAAAGCGGGAAAACAACTGCTGACGCTGCATCAACGAGTGGCGCGCCAGGTTATCCAGGTAACTGGTGACTTCCCAGTACAGGAAGCCCAGCAGGATGCCGCTCCAGGCGACGAACAGAAAACTGTACAGGGCCAGCAGACGACTGCTGGAAGAGCGCCAACCGTTAGACGGGTTCGGCAATGACATAACCGGAGCCTCGCACGGTTCGGATCAGCGGGGTCATGCCGGGCGGGTCGATCTTCTTGCGCAGCCGACCGATATGCACATCGATCAGGTTGGTGCCGGGGTCGAAGTGATAGCCCCAGACTTCCTCGAAAATCATCATGCGGGTGATGATCTGCCCGCTGTTGCGCATCAGGAATTCCAGCAGCTTGTACTCGGTGGGCAGCAGCGACAACGGCTGCTCGCCACGACTGGCCTCGCGGCTGATCAGATTCAGCTCCAGGTCGGCGACGCGCAGCACGGTTTCGGCAGCAGTCACCGGGTTACGGCGGCGCAGCAGCACTTCGACCCGGGCGGCCATTTCGTCGGAGGCGAACGGTTTGGACAGATAGTCGTCGCCACCGGCACGCAGGCCGCGCACCCGCTCGTCGACATCGGAGAGGGCGCTGATCATCAGGATGGGTGTAGAGATCCCCAGGGCGCGGATGGTGGTGACGATGGCCAGGCCATCGACCTCCGGCAGCATGCGGTCCAGGGTGATCAAGTCGTAGTCGCCGCTGACCGCCCGCACCAGGCCTTCGCGGCCGTTGTCTACCCAGTCCACGTCGAGGCCGTGGCTGCTGAGTTCGGCAACAATTTCATTTGCGGTGACGGCATCGTCTTCGATAGTCAGAATTCGAGTCATGTGGCCTGTCGCTATCAATTAAGGCTGAAGGCTGCATTTTGCCCCTAAAAACGCAGGGGCTTTCTAAATAAAAATTTATGTCTCGTCTTTGCTCTCGGCCTTTTCGTCCAAACGTCGCTGGCGCATGGCTTGCTGACGTTGCTCTTCGCGGGTGGTGCGGTCGCGTTCGCTGCGGATCTGGGCGTGACTGATCAGGGCGAAGATAAAACTGCCGCCGATGATATTGCCGGCCAGGGTCGGCCCGGCGAAAACATTGATGAAGTCTTTCCACGGTAGCTCACCGGCGAATACCAGGTAGGAAACTTCGGCAGTGCCGACGACAATATGGGTGAAGTCGCCAAGTGCCATCAAGTAGGTGATCAGTACAATGATCCAGATCTTGCCGCCCTCCATCGACGCAATCATCCACACCATGGTCGCGATCATCCAGCCGGAGACGATACCCTTGGCGAACATCTGGCCGACGTCGTTTTCCATGACCTTGCGGCCGATTTCGAGAAAGGCGGCGTCGGTCTTGCTGTCGAAAATCGGCAGATGCAGCATCACATAGGCCACCAGCAAGGTGCCCATCAGATTGCCCACCAGCACCACGCTCCAAAGCCTGAGCAAACGGCCGAAGTTCTTGACGGTAGGTTTGGTCATGATGGGCAGTACGGCGGTCAGAGTGTTCTCGGTGAACAACTGCTGACGGGCCAGGATCACCGCGAGAAAGCCGGCACAATAGCCGAGGCTGGCAATCACCTTGCTGGCTTCGCCGTCCGGCAATCGCGCATTGAACAGCCCCATGCCCATCAGCGACAGGCCCATGGTCAACCCGGCGGCCAGGGCCGACCAGAACAGTGCAGCGACACTGCGCTCCAGCTCCTGATCGCCCTGGGCCCGAATGGTCTCGTGCAGCACGGCGGCGCGGGGCGGCTGATTCTTGTCGATCTCGCGTTCTTCTTCAGGAGACAGACCCGGGGTCTTGCCGTCGTTTTCGGTGGTCATGGGGACTTCCTTGGCGTGATGAGCAGGGGCGTTGCTTTGAGACACAATCGCTCGCCCGTCGTTCGCCGAAAGGGGGTAACCCAGAAATAACCTTTGAAATGAGGGGGTAGGAGCCGGCTTGCTGGCGATGGCTTTGTCACAGGCAACATCGTCATTGACTGACCTGATGCCATCGCCAGCAAGCCGGCTCCTACAGGGTTAGCGTTTACCGCAAGGGATGGGGCAATCAGGCAAACACGCGAATCGGTTTGCCCGCATGCCAGGCCTGGATGTCCTCGATTATCTGGCTGTAGAACATGTGGTAGTTGTTCTGCGTGACGTAGCCGATATGAGGCGTGGCCAGCACGTTGTCGAGGCTGCGGTACGGGTGATCGGCGGGCAGAGGCTCGATATCGAAGACATCCAGGGCCGCTCCGGCGATGCGCTTGTGGCGCAGGGTGTCGATCAGGGCGGTTTCATTGACGATGGGGCCGCGGGAGGAGTTGATCAGGTAGGCGCTGGGTTTCATCCAGCCCAATGCCTCTGCGTCGACCAGGCCGCGGCTGCGATCACTGAGGACCAAGTGCACGGAGAGGATATCGGCCTGTTCGAACAGTTCCTGCTTGCTGACCCGGGTCACGCCGACTTCGGCGGCGGCTTCGGCGGTGAGGTTCTGGCTCCAGGCGATGACCTTCATGCCGAAGGCCTGGCCGTAGCGGGCAATCCACTTGCCGATGCTGCCCAGCCCGAGGATGCCAAGGGTCTTGCCGTGCAGGTCGCTGCCGATGCCGATCTGCCAGTTGCCCGCGCGCAGGGAGTTGGCTTCGCTGACCAGATTACGGGTGATGCCCATGATCAGCGCCCAGGTAAGCTCGGGAGCAGCGTGCTTGTAGCTTTCCGTGCCGCAGACTTCGATACCGTGGCGTCGGGCTGCAGCGACGTCGATGGCGGCGTTGCGCATGCCGCCGGTGACCAGTAGCTTGAGGTTCGGCAGTTGCGAGAGCAGGGCTTCGTTGAACGGCGTGCGTTCGCGCATGATGCAGATCACGTCGAACGAGGCCAGCCGCTCGACCATGGTCGCGGTGTCGGCAGGGTATTCATGGAGAAAGCTGACTTCACCCACGCTGTCGAGGACTGACCAGTCCAGTACGCCGCTGGCGATGGATTGCCAGTCATCGAGCACGGCAATTCGCAGAAGGGCAGGTTGCGTCATTTCGGATATGCCTCGCTAAGGCCAAGAATTGGAGTTATTGGATGGGCGTTATAGCAGTTTTCAGCGAGTCATGAGTAGCTGGATATCTGCGCTTGTAATGCGGTTTTTTTGACGAGCAGAGAGCGTCGCACTTATCAAAAGTCAGCCAAACAACCCCGCCGCAATATTGATCGAAAACCCCAGAATCGCCGTATTGAACAAAAATCCGATCAGCGACTGCGCCAGCACCACCTTGCGCAGGACCCGGGTCGCAACGCCGACGTCGGACGTCTGCACCGCCACGCTCAAGGTGAAGGAGAAGTACAGGAAATCCCAGTAATCCGGGTTGCGCTCGCCATCGGCAAAACGCAGGGCCGGGTCCTTGCCTGACCAGGTGTAATAGAGCCTTGCGTAATGCAGGCTGAATACCACGCCTATCAACAGCCACGAGCCGATGATGGTCAAACCGGTGAAGCCATAGCGCAGGGCCTTCTCGTTATTGGCCAGGCCCTGGCTGCCGGTGAGTTCCAGAATAATCGCAGCGAGGCTGGCCAGGGCGGCGATACAGACGGTGACCAGTACTAACCCGGCATTCTCGTCTTCGACCATGGAGATGCGTCGGGCATCGTCGGCATTGGTGCGGAAGGTACGGATCAGGATCAGCAGCAAGTACAGCCAGACGCCAATGTTCCAGCCAATCAGGCAATGACTGATAAGGCTCAGGGACGGAGCGACATAGACCGAGGCAGCGCCGCAGGCCAGGCCCACCAGGGCGGCGATGGTCAGGCGTGGGTGGGTACGGGAAAGCGCGGACATGGGCAGGCATCGCAGGGGAAGTTGGGGCGAACCTTAGCATGCCGTCGATAGAAAAACGGCACGCAAGGGGGTTGCGTGCCGGGTGCCAGGGGTGGCAAATGTCTACTTTGTTTCAAATCGGGTGATATTAATGTCGACAGAAACGGCATTGAGCGCTGTGGGGCGAATTGTGGGAGCGAATTCATTCGCGAAAGCGGCATTCCGAGCGACGAATATCTATCGGATGTAGCGGCCTCTTCGCGAATGAATTCGCTCCCACTGGTGCAGCGTCAAAGCTTCGCTGCATTTCTTTGTTTAACGAGCGGCTCAACGCACCAGGCAAGGCTGCTTGTTGTTGAACTTCCAGTCCGGGATCAGGAACTGCATGGCGACGCTGTCGTCACGGGCGCCCAGACCCATGCCTTTGTACAGTTCGTGGGCCTTGGCCACCTGATCCATATCCAGTTCGATGCCCAGGCCAGCTTTTTTCGGCACCTGCACGCAGCCGCCGACGATTTGCAGCGGGGCCTTGGTCAGGCGTTGGCCGTCCTGCCAGATCCAGTGGGTGTCGATGGCGGTGATATCGCCCGGCGCTGCGGCGGCAACGTGGGTGAACATGGCCAGGGAAATATCGAAGTGGTTATTGGAATGGGAACCCCAGGTCAGGCCCCATTCGTTGCACATCTGGGCGACGCGTACCGAACCCTGCATGGTCCAGAAGTGCGGGTCGGCCAGGGGGATGTCCACCGACTGCAACTGAATGGCGTGGCCCATCTCGCGCCAGTCGGTGGCGATCATGTTGGTCGCGGTCTTGAGGCCCGTTGCACGGCGGAACTCGGCCATGACTTCACGCCCTGAATAGCCGTTCTCGGCACCGCAAGGATCTTCGGCGTAGGCCAGTACATGGTGTTGATCGCGGCACAGACGGATAGCTTCCTTCAGCGACCAGGCGCCGTTGGGGTCGAGGGTGATACGGGCATCGGGGAAGCGCTCCGCCAGAGCCGTGACCGCTTCGATTTCCGCGTCGCCGCTAAGCACGCCGCCTTTGAGCTTGAAGTCCTGGAAGCCGTATTGGGCATACGCCGCTTCGGCCAGGCGCACCACGGCTTGCGGAGTCAGGGCTTCTTCGTGGCGCACGCGGAACCAGTCATTCTCGGCATCGGTTTCAGTGCGATAGGCCAGATTGGTTTTCTTCTGGTCGCCGACGTAGAACAGATAGCCGAGCATCTTCACTTCATCACGCTGCTGGCCTTCGCCTAGCAGGGCGGCAACCGGCACGTCCAGATGCTGGCCGAGCAGGTCGAGCAGGGCCGCTTCCAGGGCGGTGACGGCATGGATGGTGATGCGCAGGTCGAAGGTTTGCAGACCACGGCCACCGGCGTCGCGCTCGGCGAAGGCCTGGCGCACGCTGTTGAGGATCTTCTGATAGTTGCCCAGGGTCTGGCCGACCAGCAACGGGCGGGCGTCTTCCAGGGTCTGGCGAATGCGCTCGCCGCCCGGTACTTCGCCGACCCCGGTGTTCCCGGCGTTGTCCTTGATGATCACGATATTGCGGGTGAAGTAGGGGCCGTGGGCGCCGCTGAGATTGAGCAGCATGTCGTCATGGCCGGCCACCGGTACCACTTGCAGGCTGGTGATGACCGGAGCTTTGCTGATCTGGGTATTGAGCGTGTTCATAACGGAATCCTGTAAAAACGAGTCGCTTTGAAGAGAGGTTCAGGTGTGGCTGGTGGCCGGTTTGATCACTGTGGCCGGTGTCGGGCTGCCCTTGGGCACGTTGCGCGCGGCAAAAACCAGGATTGCGGCGACAATCGAAGTCGCGGTCAGGCCATACAGACCGCCCTGGATTGAGCCGGTGTGTTCTTCGAGAAAGCCAAAGGTGGCCGGGGAGACGAAGCCGCCCAGGTTGCCCACCGAGTTGATCAGGGCGATGACCCCGGCCGCGATGCGCGCATCCAGGTAGGCCTGGGGAATCGGCCAGAACAATGATGAGGCCGATTTGAAGCCCAGGGCCGCGAAGCAGATGGCAACGAAGGCGAAGATCGGGCTGCCGATGGTGGACATGAACATCCCGGCGGCAGCGATCAACAGGGCAGTGGCTGCCCAGGCCTGCTGGTTTTTCCATTTTGCCGAGAACGAGGCGAAGGCGTACATGCCGATGATCGACAGCAACCAGGGGATCGAGTTGAACAGGCCCACCTGCATTTCGCTGAGGTCGCCCATTTTCTTGATGATGCTCGGCAGCCAGAAGGTCGCCGCATAGATGGTCAGTTGAATAAAGAAGTAGAGCAGGCAGAACAGCAGGATCTGCTTGTCCTTGAGCAGCGTGAGAATCGACGGCTTGACCGGGGTCGCGGCTTCGCGGGCTTTTTGCTCGTCGTCAATGGCCAGGGTCAAGGCCTGTTGCTCTTCCTTGCTCAGCCATTTGGCATCAGCCGGACGCGAGTCGAGCCAGAACCACACGAATACACACAGGCCCACCGAGAACAGGCCTTCAATCAAGTACATCCACTGCCAGCCCTTGAGGCCCAGGCCGTTGATTTGCAGCAGCAGCCCGGACAACGGGCCGGAGATCAGCGAGGCCAGGGCCGAACCACTGAGGAAGATCGCCACGGCCTTGCCGCGTTCGACGCCGGGCAGCCAGCGGGTGAAGTAGTAAATCACTCCGGGGAAAAAGCCGGCTTCGGCAATGCCCAGCAGGAAACGCAGGATATAGAAGTGGGTTTCCGTCTGGATAAAGGCCATGCCGGCCGCGACCAGGCCCCAGGTGAACATGATGCGGGTCAGCCACAGACGGGCGCCGACTTTCTGCATGAGGATATTGGAAGGGACTTCGAACAGCGCGTAGCTCAGGAAAAACAGCCCGGCACCGAAGCCGTAGGCGGCTGCACCGATACCCAGGTCGTGCTCCATGTGCGAACGCACGAAGCCGATGTTCACCCGGTCGATGTAGTTGACGATAAACATGATCACGAACAGCGGCAGGATATGGCGCTTGACCTTGGAAACGGCAGATTGCAGCACCGAATCGTCAGCAGCGTTCATCCCGGGATTGGATGTCTTCATTGTGATGTCCCACTCGTTATTTTTATGCGGGGCGGGGGTGTGTTAGCCCCTGATGTTGTTCGTCATCATACAAGTAATAAATCCCGACGCAATAGGCTGACATTCTTCTTTTCTAACGTGCCATTGGTTTTTTGAGCGGAGGGAATTTCGATATTTTCCCGGAAGTTACGTGTTAATATCGGCATTTATCCGGTTTTAGCCGATAGATTAGATGTATGTGGATATTTCATCATCGCTTTCCTGGAGGTGGAAATATCCTCGGATTCGACCGATGGTGATTTTTCCGATGGCTAATGTGATGTGCTTGTCATACAAGTTCAACAAGTGCCGCTTCGACTCGTCATACAAGGGCGGTGCTATGATCGCGCTATTCGAAGCCGGACCCGTAGCCATGCCAGATACCGTTCCAAGCCCTTCCAGGCGTCGCCCGCATAACCTCGCCACGGATCTTGTGGCCGATCTCAGCCAACGCATCGCTTCGGGCAAACTGCAGGCCGGGCAAAAACTGCCGTCGGAAAACCAGATTGTCCGCGAGCATGGCGTCAGCCGAACTGTGGTGCGGGAGGCCATTTCCAAATTGCAGGCGGCCGGGCTGGTGGAGACTCATCACGGCGTCGGCACCTTTGTACTGGAGCGCAATGAATCCACCGGCCTGCACCTGAAGGTCGAGACCGCGTCCGGCGTGCGAGCCATTCTCGAACTGCGCCTGGGCCTGGAAACCCAAGCCGTGGCCCTGGCGGCAATGCGCCGCACTGATGCGCATCTGGCGGCCATGCGTCAGGCTCTGGACGATTACCAGCAATTGCTGGCCAACGAAGACAGCTGCGTGGAAGCCGACCGGCGTTTCCACATGCTGATTGCCGAAGCCACCGGCAACGCCTACTTCGTCGAGATCATGCAGCACCTGGGCAGCGGCATTATTCCCCGTAGTCGTATCGCCTCCAGTGAGCGGGTCGGGGTCAATCTGGCGCATCACGCCTATCTGGCCAACGTTGAACACGAGGCGCTGCTCAGTGCCATCCGCCGCCAGGACCCGGACGCCGCCCGCGCCGCCATGTGGACCCACTTGAGCAACAGCCGCGAACGGTTGGCGCCTCATGAATAGCCTGGCAGGAGCCGCCCATGTTCGCCCTTGATCACGCCTTGGCCCAGGACATCGTTGACCGGGCCATGGCGATCCTGCCGTGCAACGTCAATGTCATGGATTACCTGGGCATCATCATCGGCAGTGGTGATGCCGAGCGCCTGTATACCCGCCACGAAGGCGCGCAACTGGTATTGGCCAACAGCCGGGTGGTGGAGATCGACCAGCAGTCGGCCAAAAGCCTCAATGGCGTGCGTCCTGGAGTAAACCTGCCGCTGATGCTCGACGGCAAACTGGTGGGTGTACTGGGTATTACCGGCGAGCCGGAGCGGGTGCGGGTCTATGGTGAACTGGTGCGCATGACCGCCGAAATGCTGATGGAGCACCGCCGCCAGCAGGCCAGCGAACAATGGCGTCAGCAGCGTAGCGAGGACCTGTTATCGCGCCTGCTGCTGGCCGATTGCCCGGAAAGTCTGGTGCTGGAGGCCGAACAGTTGGGCCTGCAACCGCAATTGCCGCGTCAGGCGGTGCTGATTCAACTGCCTGCGCAGTCTCAGGCGGGCGGCGCAGTGATGACCTGGCTCAACGGCCGCTATGCCAACAGCTGGTGTGTGATGCGTGAACCTACGCTGTTGTATTGGTGCCGGGCCGCAGGGCGGGAGCGCGACGATGCCCTGTTGCTGGAGCAGTTCGACGAACAGGGCTGGGTCGTATCGCGCATGGCGACGGTGGAGCGCTCGGCCGATCTGCCAGGCTTGCGTCAGGCTTGTGCCGCTGCCAGCGACCTGCTTGATTACGCCAGTCACGTGCAGCCCGGCCAGCGTTTGCTGCGTCTGGCACCGAACCGTCTGGCGGTGCTGTTCTGGCGTTATCGCCATGACCCCCTGGCTGAGGGGCTGACCGAACCGCTCAGCCGCCTGCGTGATCATGCCCAGTTGCTGGAGACCCTGCGCGGCTGGATCGAGTACAGCGGCGAAAGCCAGGCCTGCGCCGAAGCCCTGGGCATCCATCGCAACAGTCTGCGTTATCGCCTGGAAAAGATTGCCGAGCTGAGTGGCTGCGATCCTTACCGCACGGACGACCTGTTGCGCCTTTACCTGGGGCTGCACATGAGCCCGCGCGCTATCTGACGCCGGGTATTGTTCGAATGACCAAAGCGTCGGGCGGTTCATTGTGCGAAGGGCAGGCGGCAAAGGTTCGAGGCGATGAGAGTATTCGAGGCAAGCTTCGCTCCAACGGTTAGTGATCCACTGCCTGCGCGAGTATGTCAAAACGCCGCGCGCTACTGCGGTCAATATCGCCAATTCAAATAGTGTTGTTTGAAGAGATCTCCCATGAAAATCGTCATCGCCCCCGACTCCTTCAAGGACAGCCTCAGTGCCCAGGCTGTCGCCGATGCCATTGCCACTGGCCTGATCGAGGTCTGGCCCGACGCTGAACTGGTCAAATGCCCCATGGCTGATGGCGGCGAGGGCACCGTCGAGGCTGTTCTGGCGGCCTGTAAAGGCCAGTGGCAAAGCACTACCGTCAGCGGTCCTTTAGGTGAGCCGGTTGATGCGCAATGGGGTTGGCTCGAAGACTCGCGCACGGCGATTATCGAAATGGCCATGGCCAGCGGCCTGCAACTGCTCGGCATTGAACAGCGCGATGCCTGTGTCAGCACGACCTATGGCACCGGTGAGTTGATCCGCGCGGCGCTGGACAAGGGCGCCCGGCGCGTCATCCTGGCCATCGGCGGCAGCGCCACCAATGATGCTGGCAGCGGCATGCTTGCGGCCCTCGGCGCGCGCTTTTTCGACGCCGACGATCAGCCCCTGGCACCCGGTGGCCTGGCCCTGGCAAAGGCGGCGAGAATCGAGCTGTCCGGCTTCGACCCGCGGTTGGCCGATGTGCAGTTCGAGATCGCCGCTGACGTCGACAACCCTTTGTGCGGCCCCAACGGTGCTTCCCATATCTTCGGCCCGCAGAAGGGGGCTTCACCTGAGCAAGTGCTGGAACTGGACGCGGCCCTGGGGCATTTTGCCGAGCTGACGGCGGCGGTGCTGGGCAAGGACCTACGCGATCAGCCCGGTAGCGGTGCAGCGGGGGGGATGGGCTTTGCCGCCAAGGCGTATCTGCAGGCGTCGTTTCGTGCGGGTGTCGAAGTAGTAGCCGAATTGAACGGTCTGGCCGAAGCATTGACCGGGGCGGATCTGGTACTGACCGGCGAGGGTCGTTTCGATGCTCAGACCCTGCGCGGCAAGACGCCTTTTGGCGTGGCGCGGGTCGCCCGTC
This sequence comes from Pseudomonas sp. Pseusp88, assembly GCF_047303955.1. Lineage (NCBI taxonomy): Bacteria > Pseudomonadati > Pseudomonadota > Gammaproteobacteria > Pseudomonadales > Pseudomonadaceae > Pseudomonas > Pseudomonas sp. Pseusp88. The sequence goes on from NZ_JBGLYM010000038.1 coordinate 29,517, forward strand.
GCCAGGGTGTGCCGGTCGTGGTGTTGGCAGGCACCCTGGGCGAAGGTTATGAGCGCTTGTACGAGCACGGCATCAGCGCTGCGTTTGCTCTGGCCAGCGGGCCGATGACCCTGGACTTCGCCTGCCGCCATGCGGCGGCATTGCTGCATGAGCGGGCACGGGACCTGGCGCGGGTGTGGCAACTGGCAGCAAGGCGCTGAAAGGGGAAGGGCTGGCGTTGTTATTGTTGTAGCCGCCCGCTCTCGACTCAGTTGTCGCCGTCGCAATCATTGCCGAACACTTGATAGCGCAGGTTATGGGACTGGCCAGCATGGTCGATATAGCCCAGTTGTACCGGCTTGACGCCGCAGAAGTCCAGATCCGGTGCCTGGGTGACCTTGGCGATATCAAGGTGCGTGGCGTAGGTGTAGTTTTCCACCGGCGGCATGTTCTGGGTGTTGGCGCTGGCGGCGCTGGCTACGGCGCTCAGGGTCAGCAGAGTCAGGGCGATCAGGGTAGTTTTCATGGCAGCTTCTCTCGTTACAGGTGGGGTTTAACTTCTTGAGCCTGTACGACGAAGCTGGGTGAGGTTTATTCCTGTCCAGTTGAAAATAAGATTTTCTGGCGCCGATTTGCAATCGGCTGCTGGAGGGCTGTGTTTTTCTTTCATCCAGTCAGCGTTTTCCAATGGAAAGGATCGTGGACGAATAACCGATTTTCAGCAGCGCGCTCAAGGGGGACAATCCCCACCGGACTCCAGACAAATAATTCACGGGGCGCTTATGCAAAAGCCTTTGCAGGGAATCAAGGTCATCGAATTGGGTCAACTGATTGCCGGGCCGTTCGCCGCCAAGATGCTGGGTGAGTTCGGTGCCGATGTGATCAAGGTCGAACCACCGGGCAGCGGTGATCCGTTGCGCAAATGGCGCCTGCTGCATGACGGCACTTCGGTATGGTGGGCGGTATCCTCGCGCAACAAGCGCTCGGTGACCCTGGACCTGCGCGAAACCGAAGCCCAGGAAGTCGCCCGACGATTGATTGCCGAGGCCGATGTGTTGATCGAAAACTTCCGCCCCGGCACCCTCGAAGGCTGGGGCATGGACTGGGAAACGCTGCGGGCGCTCAATCCGGGGCTGATCATGCTCAGGGTCTCCGGCTATGGCCAGACCGGGCCTTATCGCGACCGTCCCGGCTTTGGCGTGATCGGTGAAGCCATGGGCGGTCTGCGCCATCTGTCCGGCGAACCGGGGCGCACCCCGGTGCGGGTCGGCGTGTCCATTGGCGATTCGCTATCAGCGCTGCACGGGGTGATCGGGGTGCTCATGGCCCTGCGTCATCGCGAACAGAACGGCGGTGAAGGGCAGCAGATCGACGTGGCGTTGTACGAGTCGGTATTCAACATGATGGAAAGCCTGATTCCGGAATACTCGGTGTTCGATGTGGTCCGCGAGCCTGCGGGCAGCAGCTTGCCCGGCATTGCGCCGACCAATGCCTACCGCTGTCGCGACGGCCGCTACGCCTTGATCGCTGGCAATGGCGACAGCATCTATCAGCGCCTGATGGCGCTGATCGAGCGACCCGATCTTGCCGCCGATCCGGCCCTGGCCCATAACGACGGGCGTGTGCGTCAGGTCGAATTGATCGACGGGGCAATCTCCGCCTGGGCCGCCCAGCATGATCTGGACGATGTATTGGCCCGGCTCACCGAAGCACGGATCCCGGCAGGCAAGATCTACGATGCCGCCGACATCGCCAGCGATCCCCACTACCGCGCCCGGGACATGCTCCTCGACAGTCATCTGGACGATGGCACTGCGGTGACCCTGCCGGGCATCGTGCCCAAGCTCAGCGTTACGCCCGGCAGTGTCGATCGCCCGGCGCCGACGCTGGGCCAGCACACCGACGAAGTCCTCGACGGCCTGGGCATCGACGCCGAGCGCCGTGCCGAATGGCGCCGCCGCGGAATCATTTGAACGGCAACCTTGCCCGATGCAACAGCAAGAGTCGCCACTCAAGGAGATCACATCATGATCGATCATCTCGACCACCTGGTCCTCACTGCCGTCAACGCCGATGCCACTGTCGATTTTTATACCAGGGTCATGGGCATGCAGCTGGAAACCTTCGGCGCCGGACGCATGGCATTCAAGTACGGCAAGCAGAAAATCAACCTGCATATCCGTGGCCAGGAGTTCGAGCCCAAGGCCCATGTGCCGGTGCCGGGGGCGCTGGACCTGTGTTTCATCGCCTCGATCCCGCTTGACAAGGTCATTGAGCACTTGCATGCCGCCGACTGGCCGATCATCGAAGGACCTGTCATCCGTACCGGTGCCACTGGGCCGATTCGTTCGGTTTATGTGCGTGATCCCGATTTGAACCTGATCGAGATCTCCGAGCCGGCTTGAGTAGTGATTAATGTATGAACCACTTGGGTAATTTTTCTTCGCGCCAGGGTCAAGAAGGCGGTGGGCAGGTCGATAGCATGAAGTTGTAGGACAATTATAACTGTCCTCGATACTGCCCTCATAACAACGAGACTGCGGCCATGAATGTGCGCACTATGACCATCGCCCGCCGCGCGGGACTGGGTTTTACCCTTATTTCTCTGCTGGTTGTACTGCTTGGCTGGTTCGCCATGGTGCAGATGTCGACGATTCGCCAGAGTGAGCTGGCCGTCGAGAGCAACTGGATGCCGAGCATTCGTGTGGTCAACGACATTCGCGAAATCATGCTGCGCATTCGCACCATCTCTCTGCGTATGGCTCTGGATCCGGATCCGAAGAATATCGCCACCTATCGCGATCAGATGGACGTGCGCAGCAAGGACCTGAGCAATCGCCTGGCGATCCTGGACAAATTCGTCGATACCCCTGAAGAACGTACCTTGTACGAGCCCTTCCGGACGACCCTTAATGATTATCAGAAAGGTTTGCAGCAGTCGTTTGTCTTCGCTGAGCAGGGTAATCGCGACGGCCTGGTAAAGCTGTTGCTGGTGGACATGAAGACCATCGTCGACGGCTCCGGCAAGCAGCTCAACGACTTCAGTGAGTACTACACCAAACAGGTCGAGGCCGAGGGCAAGGCGGCCGAAGCGCAGTACGATCACTCGCGCAATATCGTGCTGATATTTGTCATCATCGCGGGTCTCGGCACCATCGGTCTGGCACTCTGGCTGACTCGCAGTATTGTGCGCCCGCTGGAAGATGCGGTGACGGCGGCCGAGCATGTGGCCAAGGGCGATCTGACCCAGACCATCAAGGTTGATGGCCGCGATGAAGTCACCCGATTGCAACGTGCCCTGGAACTGATGCAGGGCAACCTGCGCTCGGCCATGAGTCATATCGGCAGTTCTGCCACGCAACTGGCGGCAGCGGCCACCGAACTGAACTCGATCACCGAAGACAGCTACCGTGGCCTGCACCAGCAGAATGCCGAAATCGATCAGGCCGCCACGGCGGTCAACGAAATGACCTCGGCGGTCGAAGAAGTAGCACGCAATGCGGTATCCACTTCTGAAGCGTCCAACGATTCCAACGACTCCGCCCAGGCGGGGCAGAAGCGCGTGGTGGAAACCGTGCAGTCGATCCAGGCCCTGACCAGCACTGTGCAGTCGACCTCGACACTGGTGCAGAACCTGGCCGAGCAGAGTCAGGACATCGGCAAGGTGCTGGACGTGATTCGTTCGATTGCCGAGCAGACCAACCTGCTGGCTCTCAACGCCGCCATTGAAGCGGCACGGGCCGGGGAGTCCGGGCGTGGTTTTGCCGTAGTGGCTGACGAAGTACGTGCGCTGGCCCATCGCACCCAACAATCGACCCTGGAAATCGACAAGATGGTCTCGGCCATGCGCAGTGGCTCGGCCCAGGCCCTGGAATCGATGCTGGCCAGCCGCGAACAGGCCGGTTCGACCCTGACCCTGGCGCAGGGCGCGGGGGAGGCACTGGTATCGATCACTGCGTCGATCCAGCAGATCTCCGAGCGCAACCTGGTCATTGCCAGTGCCGCCGAAGAGCAGGCCCAGGTAGCCCGGGAAGTGGATCGCAATATCGTCAATATCCGCGACTTGTCGATGCAATCCACCACCGGCGCCAACCAGATCAGTTCATCCAGTCATGAACTGTCGCGGCTGGCGGCGGAACTGAGCCAGGTGGTGGCGCGGTTCAGGGTTTGATGTCGACCCGTTGGAGCGAGGCTTGCCCGCGAAGGCCAGGATGCAATTCATCTAACGGTCCGCCCCGCCTATTCGTGGGCAAGCCCGGTTCCAACGGGTTTTGAGATTAATGAGCGGCTGCATAGTGTCAGCCGCATTGCCGATAATCCGGTCGATTCACGTCAATCGGCAGGAACGTTTCAGCCTTGTTCAGGGTCGGCTTGCCGTAGACCTGCGGTGACGCGCATCATGCGCCACGGCCGCCCGGTCCGGCCGCTGAGACTCGATCATCGATGGAGGCGAAACTGCCAATGGACAATAACAATTACACCTTCAGCAGCTGGTTGCGCGCCCCCGGCCATCGGCACTGGCTGGAACAGGAAGGTAACCGCCTGCTGGCCTTTGCCAAGGCCGCAAAACTGCCCCAGGGCTTCGGTAACCTTGACGATCAGGGGCGCCTGCCTGCTGACGCCCACGCCGAAACCATGAACACCGCGCGCATGACCCACAGCTTCGCCATGGCCCATATCCGTGGTATTCCCGGCTGTGCCGCTCTGGTCGATCACGGTATCGCTGCACTCTCCGGCCCTTTGCGTGATGCCGAACACGGCGGCTGGTTTTCGGCGCCACTGGAATACGCCGCTGACACCGGCAAGGCAGCCTATCTGCATGCGTTCGTCGCGCTTGCGGCCAGTTCTGCGGTAGTGGCCGGGCGTCCCGGTGCCCAGGTGTTGCTCAACGATGCCATCCAGATCATCCATACCCATTTCTGGAGCGAAGAAGAGGGCGCCATGCGCGAGTCCTTCGCCCGGGACTGGAGTGATGAAGAGGCCTATCGCGGCGCCAACAGCAATATGCACAGTACCGAAGCGTTTCTCGCCCTGGCCGATGTCACGGGCGATGCGCGCTGGCTGACGCGGGCGCTGAGCATTGTCGAGCGGGTGATTCATGGTCACGCCGTGGCCAATGACTTCCAGGTCATCGAGCACTTCAGCCTGGATTGGCAGCCGCTCAAGGACTACAACCTGGAGAATCCGGCGGACGGCTTCCGCCCGTTCGGCACTACGCCGGGCCATGCCTTCGAGTGGGCGCGGTTACTGCTGCATCTCGAAGCGTCGTTGCAGCGTGCGCAAATGCCTGCGCCTTACTGGCTGGTGGAAGACGCCCGCGGCTTGTTCGCCAATGCCTGCCGCTACGGCTGGAACGTTGATGGCAAGCCGGGCATCGTCTATACGCTGGACTGGGACAATCACCCGGTAGTGCGTCATCGCCTGCACTGGACCCACTGCGAAGCAGCTGCGGCGGCTGCATCGCTGCTGCAACGCACCGGCGAACATGTCTACGAGGACTGGTACCGGGTGTTCTGGGAATTCAACGAGACCCTGTTCATTGACCGTGAACACGGCAGCTGGCGCCATGAGCTGAATCCAGACAACCAGCCCAGCGCTGATATCTGGGGCGGCAAACCGGATCTCTATCACGCCTATCAGGCGGTGCTGTTGCCGTTGCTGCCCTTGGCGCCGAGCCTGGCCAGTGGCCTGGCACTCTAGGGTTATTCCGGTTTGTGGGTCAGGCGGATGATCTGCCGCGCCAGGTAACTGCCGCTGATGATCACGCCGAACAGGCGCAGCGTCTGCATGGCCAGGACAAAGCCGACGTCGGAATGGGTGTCGATGGCGATGATCGCCATGGCATCCAGGCCGCCTGGGCTGGTGGCCAGGTACACCGAGAGGAAATCCTTGCCCATCATCGCTGCCATCACCCAGGCCGACAGGGCGCAAAGCAGGATCAGCACCAGTGAGCCGATGATCATCGTCGGCAGGCGGCGCCAGACGTAGTCGATGGTGGCGCGGTCGAAGCGCAGGCCGATATAGCCGCCGATACAGCCATAGGCCAGTGCCAGCATCCACGGTGGCAGGGTTATTTGCAGCAGGCCGCTCAGTTGCAGGGCGCCGCCGATGAACAGCGGGCCCAGCAGTGCGCCGGCCGGCAGGCGTGCAGCGACCAGTACGCCACCGACGATCACCGCCAGGCTCAGGGCGAAATTCACCAGATTGGCACCGTGCAGTGACAGGTCAACGCTGTGGGCCACTGTGCCGCTGCCCGGTGCGCCGATCAGTCTGGCCACGACAGCCCCGACCATCACCACACAGACAACCCGCACATATTGCATGGTCGCTACCACACGGCCATCGGCGCCGTAGTCTTCCGCCATCGCCACCATGGCTGACGCCGCGCCGGGCGCTGTGCCCCAGGCTGCGGTATTGCCGGGAATGCCCGAATAGCGAACCAGACCGATACCGACCACGGCGCTGAGCAGGATCGTCAGCACCGTACCCAGCAGCATCACATGCCAGGATTCCAATGCTGTCACCAGCACGCCCATGCTCATCGAATGGGCCACCAGCACGCCCACCGTGCCCTGGCCAAGGCGAAAAGCCTGCTTGTGCAGGCGAATGGTCGCGCCGCTGACGCCGAAGACAATGGCCACCAGCATCGGGCCGAGGAACAGCGCGGCAGGAATATGCAATTGGGCGAGGAGTTGTCCGGCACAACCGGCCAGGACGATCAGGGCCAGCCATTGCAGGGACGGGTGCAGGGTGGGTAGGGACAGGGTGGCGGCAGCGCGTGGCAAGAAGGTTCTCCCCATTGATGACGGCAGCGGGATGGCATTTATGGCGCCTAGTATCGACAGCTGAATCGATCAAGTCTATTTTCTAATAGTCATGAATCGATAACTTTGGTTGATCAATTATGGATCTGCGGGATCTGGCTTATTTCGAAACCATTGCTGAGCTCGGGCACTTGGGGCGCGCGGCAGAAAAGCTCAATCGCAGCCAGCCAGCCTTGACCAAAAGCATCCAGCGCCTGGAAGAATCCTTCGGCACCAAGCTGTTTCAGCGTGACGGGCGCCGTATCAAACTGACCCCGGTGGGTGAGCTACTTCAGGCCCGGGGCAAGGTGCTGCAACAGAGCATTGCCCAGACCCAGCGCGAGGTGCAGGATTTTGCCAGCGGTACGGTAGGCAATATCCGCGTCGGCTGTGCGGCGACCATGGCCGAGCATCTGCTGCCCAAGCTCACCTCGGCACTGCTGCTACGCGCCCCGGATATCACCCTGAAACTGGTGATCGGCCAGGACGACCTGCTGCGCGAGTCCCTTAATTCGGGGCAACTGGACATGATCATTTGTCAGGTCATCGCCAGCGATGAGCAAATCACCAGTTTCAATATTCTTGAGGACGAAGCCGTGGTGGTGGCTAGTCATAAGCATCCGGTTTTCCAGCAGCCCTATCGAATGCGTGACCTGTGCGACTACCGCTGGGTGCTGCCGCCGCTGGGAGTCTCGTCGCGTAAATGGCTTGACGAGGCGTTCGCCCGACAATCACTGCCGGCGCCCCGGGTGCAGATTGAAGCCAACTCGATTTCCCTGTTGCCGGGGTTGATCGCTCAGACCCACTTGCTGAGTTTTATCGCCCGGGAGACTCTGGAATTCGGCAAGGTCATGCAGCACCTGCGTGAGGTCGAGCTGCCTCAGACCACCATGAAGCGCACCGTTGGCGTCAGCGTGCGCAGGGGCGGGTACCTGTCTCCGGCGGCGCAGGGCATGGTGCAGATGCTGCGTGAGGGCAGCGCACAATTTTTCAGTTGGGCTTAGTCGGGAATAAAGCTGACCGTAGCGGCAACTGGCTGGTCTGGGTTAGCCTGTCAATCAAGGGTGTGGCGGACACACCCGGGCAATAGGGAAGGATGATAAGGAGACAGCCCTCATGCAGACACATACTGAACTTGAAATCGTGCCTGTCTGGGCTCATGCAGACCGCCACTTCGGTGGTGATCAATCACCGTTGAACGATGCCGACGCCGACGAAGGCTTCGATCCCGAAGGCGAACTGGATCTGGATATTCTCGGCCTGGACGAGTTCAGTGACTCGGACAAGCTGGATGTCGGCTCGTCGATGTTGGGTTGACCCCCGGGTTGGAGCGAGGCTTGCCCGCGAAAGAGTCAGTGGATCCGACACCCTTGTGGTGCCTGAAACATCGGCTGCGCGGGCAAGCCTCGCTCCCACGGTCTTAGCCCAGATACTTCGCCAACGCCTCTACCCCTTGCTCCACCGTTGCGCTGCTGCCGGCCCAGGTGCAGGCCAGCATCAGGTTGCGCGGCAAACCGAAATCCTCCACCTGCATTCCCCAGGCATCGAAGCCGTTGGCATCGTGTGGGACCAGTTCGCGCAATGAACCGGTCGTCTCGAAGTATGCCCATACCGGCTTGCCCAGTGCCACCGCCATCCCCACTTCAAAGACGGTGCCTGAATCCGGCTCCAGCCCGCGAAACACATTAAGATTGGCCAGTACCGCCGTGCAGCGGCGCAGCATGGCGATATTCATCCCACAGATCAGTTCGGCGGTAGCGGCGGGTGCCAGATCAAGCGGCACTTCATTGTCGAACGGATACAGCCCTTCCAGGCCGTGACGGTTGCACAGGCTTTTCAGGTAGCGACCATGCTCGACGGCATCCGGGCGAAATACATCAAAACCGGCCAGATAAATAAGTGCACTCATGACGATCCCTCGAAAACGGTGGTGGGTGATTCTATAGCCTGGCGGCCTGCCATTGATCGGCCCACAAGCATCGCCTGACGAGGGGGGCTGGAATCTGTATGGATAGCCAGTATCCTTGTCCAGTCCGTTTCCTACGTCGTGAACCGTTTTGTGACTACAAACCCACTGGAAAACCCGCTGTATTACCTGGAAAACTTCCGACAGGCCCTGGACTGGGTCGCGCGCCGCTATGACGATCTACTGGATGAGCAGGAACGCCATTTCATCGACGACTTCGCCCGCCTGCCCGAGGCGAGCCAGGGCTTGCTGGTGCGCATGATCATGCGCAAGGGTACGTTGTTCCGTGCCAGCAAACTGGAGTATCCCGAGTTGGGCGACACTTTGCTCGCCGTGCAGCCGCTGCTGGCCACTGGCTGGGTCGACGCTCAAACCGATATAAGTCTGGAAGAGCTGTTCGGTCTGTTGCGCAAGGAGGAACTGAGCGCTTGTTTTCCTGCCCACGGGATCAAGGCCAGTGAGAAGAAAACGGCTCTGCTGGCCCGTCTGCAATCCTTGTATCCAATGGCCCGGCCTTGGTCGCTATGGTATCCCGGGAACACGGACCCGTTGTTCAGCCTGCAAGTCATGGCGATCAGCGACCGCCTGCGCCTGCTGTACTTCGGCAACCTCTATCAGGACTGGTCGGAGTTCGTCCTCGCTGATCTGGGCGTCTATCGCTATGAAAAGGTCGAATTCTCACTGGATTCCCGGGGCATCAACGAACGGGCCGATATTGATACCTGCATTCTCCTGCATGCCTGTCGCCAGGCCCTGGAGGAGGGCGTCGAATTGAGCCTGTTGGCGCGGCATGCCCGTGCCATTGAAAGCCGCAATCCCTGGTTGCAGATGCGTCGGGCCAAATTGCTGTACCAGTTGGGCCAGCAGGCCGAGCGGCTCAAGGACTGGCCGCTGGCGCTGGAGTTGTACGCTGGTTGCGATTACCCCGGTGCTCGCTCACGACATATTCGCGTGCTGGAGCTTAATGGCGACCACGCCGAAGCCATGGCCTTGCTGGAAAAGGTGCGCGCCGAGCCGCGCAGTGATGCTGAATTGCAGCACCTGTCACGGGTATTGCCGCGTCTGCAAAGGGCGCTGGGCTTGCCGGTAGAGCGGCGCCGGGCGGCGCGGGAAGTCAGCCGTCTGGACCTGACCGTCGTACCCCAGACGGACCTGAGCGTCGAGCAGTTGATCCAGATGCACCTGCATGAAGAGGGCGCTCAGGTGCATTACGTCGAGAATGCCCTGATCAATTCGCTGTTCGGCCTGTTGTGCTGGCAGGCGGTGTTCGCGCCGCTGCCGGGCGCGTTCTTTCATCCCTTCCACAGCGCCCCCAGCGATCTGCACAGCCCGGATTTCTATCAGCGCCGGGCCGGGCTGTTCGAGACTTGTCTGGCGCAGTTGGACTCCGAGATCTACAAGGAAACCATCCGCGAGCACTTCGTCAGCAAGTCGGGCTTGCAATCACCCTTCGTTTATTGGGGCGTGCTCAGCGCCGAATTGCTTGAGCAGGCGCTGTATTGCCTGCCCGCCGACCATCTTCGTCACTGGTTCCGCCGGCTGCTGCTGGATATCAAGGCCAATCGCGCGGGTATGCCCGACCTGATCCAGTTTTTCCCCGAGCAGCGCAGCTACCGCATGATCGAGGTCAAGGGGCCGGGGGATCGCCTTCAGGACAACCAATTACGCTGGCTGGATTTCTGCGCTGAGCATGGGATGCCGGTGGTAGTGTGCTATGTGCAGTGGCAGCCGGGCGAGCGGTAGTTATTTGCCCAGAGGCTCGAGCACCTTGTCCTGTTCGCCCAGCAGCATGTACACCAGGATCTTCGCTGGTTTACTTGAGCTGGCGTTTTTTGAAACGTAATGTTTCGAACCCGCCGGCTCATACCAGGTCTCGCCTTGCTTATAAGTAATAGCCTTGCCGTCATTTATCTGTGAGATCACTTCGCCTTCCAGCACGTAGGCAAAGGTACTGCCGCTGTGGGTGTGGGCCATTGATGCTTGTCCCGGTGCGTATTCCACGGTCAGCACCATGGCCTTGAGACCGGGGGCATTGAGCATTGGCTGTTGTTCGAGAACGGTGATCTTTTCCGCGCCAGGGCCCGGTTCATGGGCGCTTGCGCCCCAACTGGCAAGCATTGAGAGGCTGACAAGGCTGGCGGTGACCAGGTGGCGGGCGTTCATGGGCGCTTACTCGGTTGGTGAAAGGACGTTCTAAGTTAAAGCGACGGCAGGGAGTGTCACACGGCCAATAGCCAGAAAGACCGGGAGACCAATCCATGCTTTTAATACCACCCCTTATTAATGAGAGTTAAAGCGACTCCACCTCTTAATCCGCGCAAAAAAGCGAGTAATCAAGACAAGGGCAGGGGGATCTGGCTAAGCGCCACTGGTGTGATGATGGCGTTTTGATGTCTTGCGCGCTGAATAGTAAGCGACTGTTTTTATTTAACTATTTTCTTTTCGGGGAAAGGTTTGCCTGTAGGAAAACGGCTACAAAAAGCGTCAATTTCGGCGACGAACGAAAGACTGTCATTAAACAGCAACATTTCAGGTTTTAAATCCGCCTCGGGCCTTCTTAAGTGTGGACCACCCACAAACTCTCTTGGATTGAGGTATCACCGTGATTCTGTTGACTAAAAAACGTCTGTCGCTGCTTCTGGCTTCGATGTGCCTGAGCGGCATGGCACACGCGACTGATGTTACAGGCGCTGGTTCGAGTTTCGTTTTCCCGGTCATTTCCAAGTGGTCCCAGGACTACAGCAAGGATTCCGCCAATCGCGTCAACTACCAATCCATCGGTTCGGGCGGCGGTATCGCTCAAATCAAGGCCGCTACCGTTGATTTCGGCGCTTCCGACGCTCCTTTGTCGGCTGACGACCTGAAAGCTGCCGGCCTGGGTCAATTCCCAAGCATCATCGGCGGTATCGTTCCAGTGGTTAACCTGGAAGGCATCAACGCAAATGACCTGAAGCTCAGCGGCAAGGTTCTGGCTGACATCTTCCAGGGCAAGATCACCAAGTGGAACGATCCAGCGATCGTCGCACTGAACTCGGGCGTGAAACTGCCTGAAACCGCTATCACCGTCGTCCACCGTTCGGACGGTTCGGGTACTTCGTTCAACTTCACCAGCTTCCTGAGCAAAGTCAGCGAAGACTGGAAAGGCGGTCCGGGTACTGGTTCGGCCGTTCAATGGCCAGTGGGCGTGGGCGGCAAGGGTAACGAAGGTGTATCGGCCTACGTAAAACAGATCAAGGGTTCGATCGGTTACGTTGAGTACTCCTACGCCACCCAGAACAAGATTGCTTACACCCAACTGCAGAACGCTGCTGGCAAGTACATCAAGCCAGATGCCAAGGCGTTCGCTGCTGCCGCTGACAGCGCCAAGTGGGAAGACGCCAAAGACTTCAACCTGATCATGACCAACGCTCCAGGTGACGCTGCATGGCCAATCACCGCCACCACCTGGATCATCATGTACAAAGAACCGAAGAACGCCGAGAAAAGCGCTGCTGCTTTCGACTTCTTCAAATGGTCCCTGGAAAAAGGCCAGGCCCAGGCTGAGTCGCTGGAATACGTAGCGCTGCCGAAGTCGCTGGTCAGCAAGATCGAAGACTACTGGAAGACCGAGTTCAAGAAGTAACTTCAGGTAATCCGGCTTAACCCCTGCCATCGACCACTCGGTGGCAGGGTTTCTTTTCGAGTGGACCCCACCATGACTGAAAACACCCAATATATGTCTGCTGTCGTCCCTGACGTTGTATCAGAAAGCGAAAAACGCGCAGCACGCGATCATCGTCACGATGCCTGGTTTCGTCGAACGATGCTGGGCGCGGCGCTGTTGGTGCTGGTCCTGCTGGCGAGTATCGCCGGCTCGACGCTCTGGGGCGGTGCCCTGGCGTTCAAGACCTTTGGTTTTGAATTTCTTACCAGTACCGAGTGGGATGCAGTCAACGGCCATTTTGGCGCGTTGGTCCCGATCTACGGCACCCTGGTGACATCCTTTCTCGCGCTGCTGATCGCCGTACCGGTGAGTTTCGGCATCGCAGTTTTCCTGACCGAAGTGGCGCCGCCATGGTTGCGGATGCCGATTGCCTCCGCCGTCGAATTGCTGGCGGGCATTCCTTCGATTATTTACGGCATGTGGGGCCTGTTCGTATTCGGCCCGTTCATGGCCGAACACCTGGCCCCCTGGATCAACGATTACCTGGGCGCTTTGCCGCTCATCGGCCCGATCTTCCAGGGGCCGCCCCTGGGTATCGGTATGCTGACCGCCGGTATCGTGCTGGCGATCATGATTACTCCGTTCATTACCTCGGTCATGACTGAAGTATTCCGCAGCGTGCCGACCACTCTCAAGGAGTCGGCCTACGCCCTGGGCGGCACTACCTGGGAAGTGGTCTGGGACATCGTTCTGCCTTATACCCGTTCGGCGGTGGTCGGTGGTGTGTTCCTCGGTCTGGGCCGGGCACTGGGTGAAACCATGGCGGTGACCTTCGTTCTCGGCAACGCCCACCAGTTCTCCGCATCGCTGATGATGCCAAGCAGTTCGATCGCTTCGGTGATCGCCAACGAGTTCAGTGAGGCCTATACCGACTTGCATCGCTCGTCGCTGATTGCTCTGGGCTTCCTGCTGTTTGTGGTTACTTTCATCGTTCTGGCGTTCGCCCGCCTGATGCTGTCTCGTCTGTCGCGCAAGGAGGGCCTGTGAGTATGGCTGCTAACGAAAGTCTGTACCGCAAGCGGGACATCAAGAACAAGATCGCCATGGTTCTCAGCTGCGGCGCCACGGTGTTTGGTCTTTTGTGGCTGGTGTGGATCCTGCTGACCACCATCATCAATGGCTTCGAGGCGCTCAATGCCCGCCTGTTCCTTGAGATGACTCCGCCACCGGGTTCATCCGGTGGTCTGGCCAACGCCTTCTACGGCAGCTTCCTGATGTCTGGCATCGGCCTGTTGATCGGTACGCCGATCGGTCTGATGGCGGGTATCTGGCTGGCCGAGTTTGCTCGCCACACCAAACTGGGTAACGCCGTACGCTTCGTCAACGACATCCTGCTGTCGGCCCCGTCGATTGTTCTGGGTCTGTTCGTTTACACCGCGGTGATCCTGCCGCTCAACGCCATGACCAACCACCAGGTTGGCTTCTCGGCGATTGCCGGTGCGCTGGCTCTGGCGCTGCTGGTGATCCCGGTTGTGGTCCGCACCACCGACGAAATGCTGCAACTGCAACCGACCACCATGCGTGAAGCCGCACTGGCCCTGGGCGTACCGCAGTGGAAGCTGACCCTGCAAATCGTCCTGCGTGCCGCCAAGGCCGGCGTGGTCACTGGTGTGCTGCTGGCTCTGGCCCGTATCACCGGCGAAACCGCGCCTCTGCTGTTTACCGCATTCGGCAACCAGTTCTGGAGCAGCGACATGCTCAAGCCGATTGCCAGCGTTCCGGTGGTGATCTTCCAGTACGCCATGAGCCCGTTTGATGACTGGCATTCCCTGGCATGGGCCGGTGCACTGATCCTGACGCTGTTCGTACTGATTCTGAGTCTGAGTTCCCGTTTACTCCTTTTGCGCAATAGGGCGTCCTGATGAATAACCTTTCCCTTGCCGACGAAAAAACCAAGATTCAGGTACGCGGCCTGGACTTCTTCTACAACGGTCATCGCTCGCTGAAGTCGGTCGACATGACCATTCCCGAGAAGCGCATCACCGCGATCATCGGCCCGTCGGGCTGCGGTAAATCGACCCTGTTGCGCGTGTTCAACCGTATCTACTCGATGTACCCGAAGCAGGAAGCCAAGGGTGAAGTGATTCTGAACGGTGAAAACATCCTGGCCCCTGGCTACTCGATGAACCGCCTGCGCAGTCACGTCGGCATGGTGTTCCAGAAGCCGGTACCGTTCCCGATGTCGATCTACGACAACATCTCCTACGCCGTGAAGCACCACGAAAAGCTCTCCCGCCGCGAGATGGAAGAGCGTGTGGAAGAGGCCTTGCGTGGCGCAGCCTTGTGGGATGAGGTCAAGGACAAGCTCAAGCAGAGTGCCCAGAGCCTTTCCGGTGGTCAGCAACAGCGCCTGTGCATCGCCCGTACTATCGCCTTGCGCCCACAGGTGTTGTTGCTGGACGAACCGACTTCGGCACTCGACCCGATTTCCACCGGACGTATCGAACAGCTGATCACCGAGCTCAAAGAGCAGTTCACCGTGGTCATCGTGACCCACAACATGCAACAGGCGGCGCGCTGCTCGGATTACACCGCGTTCATGTTCATGGGCGAACTGATCGAACACGGCGACACCGATACCATCTTCACCAAGCCGTCCAAGAGCCAGACCGAAGACTACATCACCGGTCGTTTCGGCTAAGCCTCACTCAGGCTGCATGGGGGCCGAACTGGATTCGTCCCCCATGTGCTTCTCCAACTGCGAACGCAGCCAGCGTTCCGCCGGATCGTTATCCATCACACTCAGCCAGGCCATGGACAGTTCCAGCGCCGGAGTGATGAAGGGCAGGGGTTCATGCTTCAACAATCCCAACTCCATCATCGACCGCCCGGTATACGCCGGAATGTTGGCCAGCAGGTTCGTACCTGCCATCAGGGCTGGCAGGGTGCTGTATTGCGGCACTGACAACACGACTTCGCGCTTGCGCCCCAAGGCACTGAGCCAGTCATCGGCAAAGCTGCTGATATTCGCCACATGGGACACCACCACATGTGGACGGGAGCAGTATTCATCCAGGGTCAGCGGTTCATTCGAGCCATCGGCCCTCGCCACCTGGGGTTTCATGCGGCGCAGGGTCTTGCGCTTGGCATTGGCCGGCAGCTCACGGGTCAGGCACACGCCGACGGTGATTTCCCCGGACGCCAACAGTTCGGAAATATTCCAGTAGTCCACATGCTTGACCACGATCACCACTTTCGGCGCTTCGACCCGCAGAGCCCTGAGCATCGCCGGAAACAGGCCGAACTCGACGTCGTCAGACATGCCGATGCGGAACGTCATATTGCTTTGCGCCGGATCGAACTCGCGGGTCTGACCCAGGGCCATGGACATGGCGTCAAGGGCCGGCGACAGGTGACGCAGGATCTCATGGGCCCGGGCGGTCGGCTCCATGCGGTGGCCGACGCGGATGAACAGCGGATCGTTGAGCAGTGCCCGCAGGCGATTCAGCGCGGCACTGATAGTCGGTTGGCCGAGGAACAGCTTTTCAGCGGCACGGGTCACATTGCGCTCTTGCATCAGGGTCTCGAACACGACCATGAGGTTCATGTCCGCCTTGCGCAGCTCATTTCGATTCATCGAACCCTATTCCTCACCTTTGACATGCTTCGCAACATTTCGTCATGTAGCGACACAGTCTAAGAAGGGCCGAGGTCCGGCGTCCAGCGCGGTGTAGGTTCTTTAGTTGTAGGAGCTGCCGAAGGCTGCGATGGGATTTGCCTGATACACCGCTGATCGCAGCCTTCGGCAGCTCCTACAGGGGCGTGTTCGTCGTGCGAGAACGTTGGCTCGCGGCAACCCCTATTTTTTATGCAACACATACCCCAACGCCCGCTGCTCCAGAGCATAGCGTTCGCCAACCATGGCGCAATAGCTGGTGCGTACCAGCCACGCGCCGGGGCCTTGCAGGTAAGGGTCGATATTGCCAGCCTCATCGCATTGCAGCAGGCTGCGGCCGCGAAATTCTCCGCTGGCCTGGGCCGAGCGCAGGGCGCCCATGGGTGTCCAGTCGGCGAGGATCAGCGCGCCTTCGGGGATGCTCGTGGCGTAAGCGCGGACAAAGGTTTCTGCGGAGCGATCCGGCAGGTACGGCACCATGAAATAGTGGATGTCGTTGCGCACCGGAAGCGGCTCGATATGGCTGGGCAGGCGCACCGCCCCCCAGCTGTAGAGCGTGTATACCAGCAGCAACACCACTGGTGAAGTCAGCACGGACAGGTGCAGCAGCGTGCTGCCCTGGCGGTCTGATGGCAGCAGGCTGTGCAGGCGCAGCATGCCGAGGATACACAGCAGCTGCACACCGGGCAGAAAGAAGGTAAAGCGATCGGTTACGTTGTACGACACCGCAAAGACAAAGTTCAGGGCTGCGGCGCTCCATAGCAACCGCTGGCGGCTGTCGGCGGGAAACATGATCAATCCGAGCAACTGCGGTCCCAGCAACGACAACAGCAACAGGAACACTGAGTTCTTCTCGTGCCACATATCGTCGAAACGGAACAGGCTGCCCTGCCATCCCCCCGTGCTGGTCTTGGCGGTATTGCCCGTCATATAGCGTCGGGCGATGTCGATCAGGTTCAGGCCATCACCCAGATCATGGGCGATCGCCGGCCAGGCCAGGGCAAAACCCAGGACGAAACCGGGCACGGTCATCAGAATCCGACTCTTGTAGCGCGCCAGCAGCTGGATATACAGCGGCAGCAATACGACGAAGGTCAGTTGATGGACCGAAGCGCCCAGTCCGGTCACCAGGCCGATCAGGAACAGTTTTTTCAGACTGCTGAGTTGCGACTGTCGGTCCAGGTGAATCCAGTAGGCCAGCAGCACGAACAGCGAGTGGAAGATATACACCTCGGCCTTGGTCGAGATCCAGAACACCGCATGGGACAGCACCGCCGCGGCTGCCGCCAGTAGCCCCAGGCGGCGGTCCGCACCAACATTCATGGCCAGCAGGTAGATCAACCAGGCCATGGGCAGCAGCAGGATCGAATTGAGCAGGCTCAGCGGCCAGGAGCCGAACAGGGCATAGAACAGACTGTTGAAGAACTGGTACAGCGGGTGCTCCAGCGGTCCCAGGCTTTCGCTGAGGTAATGGCCCTGAGCGGCTTCGGCGAGGAAGGCGCCGTTGTCCATCCACTGGATCGGGCCGCTGGACGCAACAAAGCTGGCGACGATGGCAGTCGCCAGCAACAGCAGGGCCATGCGCAGGGTTTGGGTCATACTTTCGCTCCTATGCCGTGTCGCAACCGTCCTGGTTGCGCTCAATCGATAAAATCTCAAATCGCCTCCTCCGGTTGCCCGGTGTTCCTGATCCGCAGCAACATTAATGCGCCAATGCCTACGGCAAACCACAGGGTTGCCAGGCGAATCAGCACCGTGGCGGCAATGGCATCGGCGCTGGCCATGCCTTTCCATATCAGCAGCGCCACCATCACCGCCTCGGCGCCGCCCAGTCCGCCAGGCATGAAACTGATGGCCCCGGCCAGCATGGCCAGGGCATAGACGAATACGGCAAAGGTCAGGCTGATATCGGCGCCCATCCAGCCGAGGATCCAGTGAAAGGCCAGGGCTTCGGCGCCCCAGGCCAGTACGCTGAGCAAGGTCACGCCCGGAAGCAGCTTGAGGCGATGGCAGTGCTGGGCCTGTAACAACACTTCCAACAGATGCCCGGACAGCCGATGCAGGCGGCTGTGACCCTGGCTGCTGGCCTGGGCCAGGCGCTCAAGCAGGCTTCGCTGGGAAAGCATCAGCAAGGCCATGACGATCAGCGCCGCGCCCGCGACCACCATGGGTTGCGCTGCCGGGTACAGAGACAGACCGAACAGGGCCAGTAGCACCACGGCGAACAGATCCGACAGGCGCTCGCTGAAAAATGCCGCGAAACTGTGGGGGTAAGGCACGTCCCAGGCCTTGAGCAGCACCCCGCGCAGGGCTTCGCCGGCCTTGCCTGGAGTGGTGGTCAGGGCAAACCCGGCCAGATAGATGTTCAGGCTTGGCCGCCAGGGTAGATGGTGGCCAAGTACGCCGAGGTAGATCTGCCAGCGGGCGAAGCGCAGGGCGTAATTCACTGAAGACAGGCCCAGAGCAATGACAATCCCGATCAGACCGACTTCGCCGATGGCGTTGCTGACCGCCTGCCAGCCACCCCACAGGGAGAATCCCAGATAACCCAGGGCCGAGGCGACCACGGACAGCGCCACGGCGTGATAGCGCCAACCGGACAGGCTCAGGCTTTTGTTTGGCGGCGCTTCGCTCACAGGTTCAACCTCTTGAACAGTGGCTGCGGAATGGCGCGGATCACCAACATGATCAGGGCCCAGAACCCCGGCGCATACAGGCTTGGAACCTTGTGGGTAACGCCATGGACAATCCGTTCGGCAACCTGGGCCGGTTGCGCCACCAGCGCCGCAGGCAATTTCAGCCCTCGGGTCATGGGTGTATCAACAAAACCGGGCTTGATCGTCAGCACATGCACACCGACCTTGAATAGCCGCGCCTGCAGGCCCTGGCTGAAGGTCGTGACCGCTGCCTTGGCTGCGCCATACAGATAATTGGAAGGGCGTCCGCGATCACCCGCGACCGAAGAAATCACTGCCAGAGTGCCGCAGCGCTGGGTTTCGAACTGCCTGGCCAGCACCGTCAGCAGCGCAATCACCGAAGTGCCGTTGATGGCGAAGGCCTGCATGGCCAGGTCCACGTCCTGTTCGCAGGCGTTCTGATCGGGCAGGGTGCCGTGGGCAATCAGCGCCACATCGATTTGCCCAAGTACCTGCAGGCACTGTGCGAGCATCTGCGGATAAGCCGCGATATCGGTGGCGTCCATGCAATGGCCGACCACCTTTTTCGCACCTCGACCCTTGAGGTCGGCGGCGGTGATTTCCAGTTTGTCGGCCTGGCGTGCGACCAGAAAGAAATCGCTGCCTTCGGCGGCCCACAGGCGGGCGCAGGCGGTGGCGATGGCCGAGGTGGCGCCAATGATCAAGACTCGTTTCATAGGATCACTCGTTTCCAGAAGCGGGACATCAGGGAAGGGTCGCGCAGCGCTTCCAGTTGCTCCCAGGCGGGGTAGGCCTGGCGAAAATCGCTGCCACTCATATGGGCATCCTTGGCCGGATACAGTCGGCCGCCCGCGGTCCGCACTATGGCGTCCAGGCGCGGGAACAGGTTGTGGGCCAGGTCGGCGTGCTGGGGGAAGTCCAGGGCCAGAGAGGTACCCGGCAGCGGAAACGACATTAACCCTGGTGAAGTCATGTCGCCGCAGCGCTTGAGCACCGCCAGGAACGAACCCTGGCCGGAATCGGCAATGGCCCCCAGCAACTCGGCCATCGCGCCTTCGGCAGCCGCCTCAGGGATCACGCACTGGTACTGTTGGAACCCTCTGGGGCCATAGATCCGGTTCCAGTGCTGCAGGCGATCCAGCGGATAGAAAAACGGCTCATAAGCGCTACGTCGCTGACTGGGGCGGGCCGGGTGG
>NZ_JBGLYM010000039.1:0-47213 GCF_047303955.1 Pseudomonas sp. Pseusp88
CTACACCACCCACCGTCCCAGCGAGTCCCAGGCCTATGGAAACCTTAATGAACTGCGGGTCGTGACGACTATTCCTTTAAATATTCTTTAATTGTTTGATGTGCCCCGGCTTCAGCGGGGAAGACGCTATTCCCGGCTGAAGCCGTTCCCACAGAAATCTCTGCAGTTCTTAAACGGAGGGTTATTTTTTGAAACTGATCTCACTACGCAACTCGATTGCCCTGGCCCTGTTCAGCGTCGCAGTCAGCGTCTCGGCCAAGCCCCTGGTGGTCTGCACCGAAGCGAGCCCCGAAGGCTTCGATATCGTCCAGTACACCACGGCCGTCACGGCCGATGCCTCGGCGGAAACCATTCTCGAGCGCCTGGTAGCGTTTACGCCCGGTACCACCGACACCGTGCCGGGCCTGGCCGAGAGCTGGGAGATCAGCCCGGATGGCCTGACCTACGTCTTCAAGCTGCGCCACGGGGTCAAGTTCCAGACCATCGATGGTTTCAAGCCGACCCGCGACATGAATGCCGACGACGTACTGTGGAGTTTCCATCGCCAGATGGACCCCAAACACCCATGGCATGACAAGTCCCTGACCGGCTTCCCCTATTTCGAGAGCATGGACTTCAACAACCTGCTCAAAAGCGTCGAAAAAGTCGACGACTACACAGTGAAGTTCACCCTGTCGCGCCCCGAGTCGCCATTCCTGCGCGACCTGGCCATGCCCTTCACCTCGATCTACTCGGCCGAGTATGCTGATCAGTTGCTCAAAAGCGGCAAAACCGCCGAGTTGAACAGCAGACCCGTCGGCACCGGGCCGTTCATCCTGACGCGCTATGCCAAGGATGCGCAGGTCCGCTATAAAGCCAACCCCGATTACTGGAAGGGTCCGGTTCCGAGCGAAGTACTGGTGTTTGCCATCACGCTCGACAACAATACGCGCCTGCAAAAACTCAAGGCCAACGAGTGCCAGGTCGCGCTTTACCCGAAACCCGACGATATCGACAGCATCAAGAAGGATCCCAATCTCAAGCTCGACGAGATGGAAGCGATGATGACCAGCTACGTCGCCATCAACACTTCGCACAAGTACCTCGGAGATGTGCGGGTTCGTCAGGCGATCAATCTGGCATTCGACAAGCAGGCCTATATCAAGGCCCTGTTTGGCGAAGGCAAGGCCACTGAGGGGGTCGGGCCGTATCCGCCGACCATGCTGGGTTATGACACGTCGATCAAGAACGCCGCCCATGACCCGGCCAAGGCCCGTGCGCTGCTCAAGGCCGCCGGGGTGCCGGAAGGCACGGTATTTACCCTGTTCGCCCGCAATGGCGGGGCCGTGACCAACCCCAATCCGTTGCTGGGGGCACAGATGTTGCAATCGGATCTGGCGCAAGTGGGTATCAAGGTAGA
Organism: Pseudomonas sp. Pseusp88; assembly: GCF_047303955.1. Lineage (NCBI taxonomy): Bacteria > Pseudomonadati > Pseudomonadota > Gammaproteobacteria > Pseudomonadales > Pseudomonadaceae > Pseudomonas > Pseudomonas sp. Pseusp88. The sequence continues at coordinate 1,400 of NZ_JBGLYM010000039.1, forward strand.
TATTCGCGTCCTTGAATGGGGCGAGATGCTCAAGCGCGCCAAGAACGGCGAGCACGACATGGTCTTTGCAGGCTGGGCCGGCGATAACGGCGACCCGGACAATTTCGTCACCCCGAACCTGAGCTGTGATGCAGCCAAGAACGGTGAGAACTACGCTCGCTGGTGCAACAAGGCGTTCGAAGACGCCATCAGCGCAGCACGGGCCAAGACCGATCCGGCGGAGCGCGCCGCGCTTTACCAGAAGGCCCAGCAAGTGTTCAACCAGGAGCAACCGTGGATCAGCCTGGCTTACCCCAAGCTGTTCACTGCAATGCGCAAGAACGTCGAGGGCTATCACATTAGCCCCCTGACCAATAACAACTTCACCACTACCGGCGTGAAGTAAAAGAAGAAACGCCCGTCGTCGATCAATCCGAAAGACGACGGGTATGCCTAACCGGCTGATGAGGTACACCAGAAGATGTTGAGTTTTATTGCCCGCCGGGTGGGGTTGTTGATACCCACCTTCTTCGGCATCACCCTGCTGACCTTCGCCCTGATTCGCCTGATTCCAGGTGACCCGGTCGAAGTCATGATGGGCGAACGCCGGGTAGACCCCGTAATGCACGCCCAAGCCATGGAACGTCTTGGCCTGAACAAGCCCCTGTACGCGCAATACATCGACTACGTCGGCAAGCTCGCCCATGGCGATCTCGGCGAGTCCCTGCGCACCCGCGAAAGCGTGTGGAGCGAGTTCACATCGTTGTTTCCGGCCACGCTGGAACTGTCGATTGCCGCCCTGATCTTCGCTGGCATCCTGGGGCTGCTGGCCGGGGTGATCGCGGCACTCAAGCGAGGATCCCTGTTCGACCATGGGGTCATGGGTATCTCGCTTGCGGGATACTCGATGCCGATCTTCTGGTGGGGTCTGATCCTGATCATGTTCTTCTCGGTGTCCCTGGGCTGGACCCCGGTCTCGGGGCGCATCGACCTGCTCTACGACATCCCGCCGCGCACCGGCTTCATGCTGATCGACACCCTGCTCAGCGATGAGCAAGGCTCGTTCCTCGATGCCCTGCATCACCTGATCCTGCCGGCCATCGTGCTGGGCACCATCCCGCTGGCGGTCATCGCCCGGATGACCCGCTCCTCGATGCTCGAAGTGCTGCGTGAAGACTATGTGCGTACCGCACGGGCCAAGGGCCTGTCGCCGGCGCGCGTGGTATTCGTCCACGGCCTGCGCAATGCATTGATCCCGGTACTGACGGTGTTCGGCCTGCAGGTCGGCACGCTGCTGGCCGGTGCGGTGCTGACCGAAACGATCTTCTCCTGGCCGGGTATCGGCAAGTGGCTGATCGAGGCCATCGGCGCCCGTGACTACCCCGTCGTACAGAACGGCATCCTGCTGATCGCCTGCCTGGTGATCCTGGTCAACTTCGTCGTGGATATCCTCTACGGCCTGGCCAACCCACGCATCCGTCATCAGCGCTGAGACCACGACCATGAGCACACCTACTCCTGTGGCAGCAGTCGATCAAAGCCTGCTGTATCCGTCCCCGTACAAAGAATTCTGGCAAGCCTTTGCCAAGAACAAAGGCGCCGTTGCCGGCCTGGCGTTCATGCTGTTGATCATTTTCTGCGCATTGTTCGCGCCGTGGGTTGCCCCCCATGATCCGAGCGAGCAGTTCCGCGACTTCCTGCTGACGCCGCCGGCCTGGCTCGAAGGCGGGCAAATGCGCTTTCTGCTCGGCACCGACGAACTGGGTCGCGACCTGCTGTCGCGCCTGATCCAGGGTTCACGCCTGTCGCTGCTGATCGGCCTGTCCTCGGTGGTGATGTCGCTGATTCCGGGCATCTTCATGGGCCTGCTGGCCGGGTTCTTCCCGCGCATCCTCGGCCCTTCGATCATGCGCCTGATGGACATCATGCTGGCCCTGCCGTCGCTGCTGCTGGCCGTGGCCATCGTCGCCATCCTCGGCCCTGGCCTGATCAACACCGTGATCGCCATCGCCATCGTCTCGCTGCCGTCCTACGTGCGCCTGACCCGTGCCGCCGTCATGGGTGAACTCAACCGCGACTACGTGACCGCCGCCCGCCTGGCCGGTGCCACCCTGCCGCGCCTGATGTTCATCACCGTGCTGCCCAACTGCATGGCACCACTGATCGTTCAAGCGACCTTAAGTTTCTCCTCGGCAATTCTCGATGCTGCGGCACTGGGCTTCCTCGGTCTGGGCGTACAACCGCCGACACCTGAGTGGGGCACCATGCTCGCCTCGGCACGGGACTACATCGAACGCGCCTGGTGGGTGGTGAGCCTGCCCGGCCTGACCATCTTGCTCAGCGTGCTGGCAATCAACCTGATGGGCGACGGTCTGCGCGATGCGCTGGACCCGAAACTCAAGAACGCCGCCTGAGGAGGTTCACATGTCACTTTTAAGCATCAAGAATCTCAATGTCCGCTTCGGCGACAGCACTGCCGTGCCTGTAGTAGACGGCCTGTCCCTGGAAGTGGAAAAAGGCGAAGTCCTGGCCATCGTCGGCGAATCGGGTTCCGGCAAATCGGTGACCATGATGGCCTTGATGGGCCTGATCGATCACCCCGGCATCATCACCGCCGACTCGGTCAACTTCGACGGCCAGGAACTGCTCAAGCTGAGCAACCGCCAGCGTCGCCGTATCGTCGGCAAGGACCTGGCCATGGTGTTCCAGGACCCGATGACCGCGCTCAACCCCAGTTACACCGTCGGTTTCCAGATTGAAGAAGTACTGCGCCAGCACTTGAACATGTCCGGCAAGCAGGCGCGCCAGCGTGCCCTCGAACTGCTGGAAAAAGTCGAAATCCCCGGCGCCGCCCAGCGCCTCAATGCCTACCCGCACCAGCTGTCCGGCGGCATGAGCCAGCGCGTGGCGATTGCCATGGCCATTGCCGGTGAGCCCAAGTTGCTGATCGCCGACGAACCGACCACGGCCCTGGATGTGACCATTCAGGCGCAGATCATGGAGCTGCTGCTGAATCTGCAGAAAGAGCAGAACATGGCCCTGGTCCTGATCACCCACGACCTCGCCGTGGTCGCCGAGACCGCCCAGCGTGTCTGCGTGATGTATGCCGGGCAAGCGGTCGAAGTCGGCCACGTTCCCGAGCTGTTCGACATCCCCGCGCACCCGTACGCCGAAGCGCTGCTGGCGGCGATTCCCGAGCACAGCATGGGCGCCGAGCGTCTGGCCACGCTGCCGGGCATGGTTCCCGGCCGTTACGACCGCCCGCAAGGCTGTCTGCTGTCGCCGCGCTGCCCGTACGTACAGGACAACTGCCGCACCGAGCGCCCGAGCCTGGACCCCAAGGCCCATAGCCTTGCGCGCTGTTTCTATCCGTTGAATCAGGAGGTGGCGTAATGAGCGTCGTTCTTACCGCCCGCGACCTTACCCGTCACTACGAAGTCTCCCGTGGCATGTTCAAGGGCCATGCCCTGGTCCGCGCCCTCAACGGTGTGTCGTTCGAACTGGAAGCCGGCAAGACCCTGGCTGTGGTCGGTGAATCCGGCTGCGGCAAGTCGACCCTGGCCCGGGCCCTGACCCTGATCGAAGAACCGTCGTCCGGCTCGCTGAAAATCGCCGGGCAGGAAGTCACCGGCGCCAGCAAGGCTGAACGCAAGCAACTGCGCCGCGATGTGCAGATGGTGTTCCAGAGCCCTTACGCTTCGCTCAACCCCCGGCAGAAAATCGGTGACCAGTTGGGCGAGCCCCTGCTGATCAACACCAATCTGTCCAAGGAAGAACGCCGGGAAAAAGTCCAGGCGATGATGGCCCAGGTCGGCCTGCGTCCTGAGCACTACCATCGTTACCCGCACATGTTTTCCGGTGGCCAGCGCCAGCGGATCGCCCTGGCCCGGGCAATGATGCTGCAACCCAAGGTGCTGGTGGCGGACGAACCGACTTCGGCACTGGACGTCTCCATCCAGGCCCAGGTGCTGAACCTGTTCATGGACTTGCAGCAACAGTTCCAGACCGCCTACGTGTTCATTTCCCATAACCTGTCGGTGGTGCGTCACGTCGCCGATACAGTGTTGGTAATGTACCTGGGGCGCCCGGCGGAAATGGGTCCCAAGGACGAGATCTATAACCGCCCACTGCACCCCTACACCCAGGCGCTGCTGTCGGCGACCCCGACCATTCACCCGGACCCGCTCAAGCCGAAGATCAAGATCGTCGGCGAACTGCCCAACCCGCTCAACCCGCCAACCGGCTGCGCCTTCCACAAGCGCTGCCCGTATGCGACGGAGCGTTGCGTCAATGAGCTGCCGGAGCTGCGCCTGATCGATAACCGCCAGGTGGCTTGCCACCATGCCGAGCAATTCGTGGCGGCGTAGTCAATGCAGTAAATGAGAAAGGCGGTGTGCCCTGGCGCACCGCCTTTTTTTATGGACTCAGAAAAGCCGGTCCCACACACACTTTCAGGGTACGGCAAACAACACGCGCAGTCGGTCCAGTGCCGCCTCCAGATAACCCGAACGCAGCAAGTGTTCTATGTGTCCGGTACTGAAGCGATCAAGCCGCAAGTTTGCAATCAGCAGCTTTCTTACCGTGGCGGCATCGGCATTAGTCAATAGCGCTGGGTCGGCAAGCTTGTTGTGCTTACCGGCAAACTCCTTCATCCAGTCAAACGGGATCATGAAGTCCGTGGCATAGACAACTGCAAGAAAGGTGCTCAGTTCGTACTGCTGCTCTTCATCTGAGAGGGTTTTTAGTCTGCGAAAATCCGGCGCATGGTCAAGAATGATTTCGACGGTCTTTTTTGAAGGAATAGGCAAAACGGTCATGGCATTCATGCCTCAGAGATGAGAGAAGTGGATATTGATGGTATTGGCCAATACCTCATCAGTGGAGACGACGGTCATTATTTCAGGCGTGCCGGGTACAGGCTCCCACTCTACGTCTTCAACCCGGCTCACCAAGTGAAGCATTGAGCTGTCGAACAATACCTCGTGTTCGGTGGGGTAGGCTGAAACCGCCTCGATATTCTTGCCGATCTGCCCCTTCAACAGTATTTTATAATCATCTGCAAGGGGGACTTCCACATAAGAAGTACTTGAATAAGCAGCCTCTCTCACAACATTGGATACTTTGTAGATATCTTCGATTCCAGGAAACCTGCCAAGGTACCGTGTCAATAGTGCCCCAGGCACATAATTAGCCAACCCCGCCAACCCGGTACTCAGTGCCTCTATAAAGGACTGAAAGTATACAAATTCAGGATCAGTGACATCATTACGGCGCAAGGCTCTGTTCACAAAAATGTAAGTGACAATCGTATAATTGTAGATCGCGAACACTTGACGCTCTGTCAGCCCAAGCTCTCTCCCCTCTGCGACAGGCCAGGTTCGCGCGGGATATCGGGCTTTGACAGACTCTACCTCGGACTTGATGCTTCCGGGCACATCGGGTGGTGAAAAATAACTGCTCTTGAGCGAAGCAAACTCTGATTGCGCCTGCTCGCTGCGGTCGTCGGGTACGAAGATATTGATAGTTCTCCATCGACTTCTGGAGGCCAGGCTTGCGGCCGCGAAGAAAATCATCCGCAACATCACTGAAAAGTCTGCTTCACCCACTAAAGAGCTTAATACAGGCACCGCTACACGAATATCCCCTTCGACTCCTGCACCCTCGCCCGCAAAAACCCGCAAGGCCTGGAAGGCAATCCAGACGTCCGTTGCGGCAGACTCCGCTGGATCAATCGGTTCAAAGACAACCAAACGTTTAAAATAAAGGCCTGGCCCACTGGCGATATCTCGGGAGATCCAGCAAGGAAACAAAGGACGGAAGTCCATTGCAGGCTCACGTTCAAGGTCTTCGATAGAAACACCTGCTTCGTGCAGCTCAGCGACCCATCCGCCCTGCGCGGGATCATAGTCTTTGCTTCGAGCGGATATGATTAAATAGTCGACTGCATCGACCGCATTAATTTCGCCTATACTTCCGCGACTCAAGATTAATTCCCGCACGTCAAAGTCGAAGTGATCGACAATGAGAGCATCCAGCCTATCCATGGTCTTTCCCTCAGCGTTCAATACAGCGCTGGCATAAGACTAAATAAGCTTCGCAGCCAACTCAACTATCACATATGATAGTCCACAGACTTATTAGCGATATCGAATAAGCCTATTATAGTGACGGATTATTTTATCGGTGGCGTGAGCGCTTTCTAAAACTGCGCCTGATCGACAATCGCCGGGTGGCTTGCCACCATGCCGAGCGTTTTGTGCCGGCGTAGTCAATACAATAAATGAGAAAGGGCGGTGTGCCCGGGCGCACCGCCTTTTTTATGAATTTAGAAAAGCCCTGAGGGACCACACTTTCAAGGCACGGCAAACAACGCGCGCAACCGATCCAGTGCAGCCTCCAGATACCCTGAGCGCAGCAACTGCTCAAGATGCCCGGTACTGAAGCGATCAAGCCGCAAGTTGGCGATCAGCAACTTCCTCAGCATCGCCGCATCGGCGTTGCTCAGCACCGTTATGTCGGTCAGCTCATTGTGTTTCCCGGCAAACTCGGCCATCCAGTCGAAGGGCATCATGAAGTCCGTCGCATAGACGACTCCAATAAAGCTATCCAGTGCGCGTTGCTCTTCACGCTCGCTTGTCCGGGCCGTGAGCCTGGCAAAATCCGGTGCATGATCAAGAATGATATCGACGGTTGCTTTTGAGGGCGGGGGTAAAGTGATCATGGCGTCGAGACCTTACAGATGGGAGAAATGAATATTTGACGTGTTGGCCAACACCTCATCGGTCGTGACGACCTTAAAAGTAATGGGCACTCCTGGTAGAGGCTCCCACTCTTCTTCCTCGACTTTACTCACCAGGTGCAACATCGCACTGTCGAATAACACTTCCCGCTCCTCGGGAAAGTTGGACATTGCCTCGATATCCTTGCCAATTTGCCCCTTCAACAGAATTTTATAATCCTGAACCACAGGAAGTTCATCCCGGGTCGTGCTGGTGAAGGCCGCTTCCCGCACAACATTGGAAACCTTGTAGATATCCTCAACACCAGGAAACGCCACAAGATTGCGTGAAACGATTACCCCAGGCGAGTAATTGGCAAGCGCCGCCAGGCCTGAACCGAGCGCCTCTATAAGAGGCTGAAAATAGGCAAATTCGGGGTCAGTGACATCGCCGCGGCTCAAGGCTCTGTTAATAAAAATATAACTTTGACGCGTATAGTGGTAGATCGCCAAAGCCTGGCGTTCGGTGAGGCCATACTCGTGGGCGTCTGCCACACTCTTGAGTCGATCCGGGTATCGGGTCTTGATAGATGCAAGCAAAGCCTGGATCGCTTCTGGCTCATCTGGCGGTGAAAGATAGTGCTGTTTGAGCGAGGAAAAGTCCGCCGTCGCCTGATCAGCACGCTCATCAGACACGATTATAGTGATCTGCCGCCACCGCGCTCTTGAGGCCAGGCTGGCGGCGGCAAAAAAAATCATCCGCAACATCACCGAGAAATCCGCCTGTCCCGCCAACGAACTCAGTACAGGTAAAGCCACTCGCACATCCGCCTCGGTTCCCGCCCCATCACCGGCAAACAGGCGCAACGCCTGAAATACCATCCACAGATCCCGTGCCGCAAAGACATGCGGGTCTACAGGCTCAAACACCACCAGGCGTTTAAAGTTACGCCCTGGCCCCGTGGCGATGTCCCTGGATATCCAGCAAGGAAATGCAGGGCGTAAATCCATCGCCGGCTCACGCTCAAGCAGCTCGACAGAAACACCGGCCTCCTGGAGCTCTGCTACCCAGCCACCCTGAGCAGGGTCATAGTCCCTGCTTCGGCTGGATATCAGTAAATAGTCAATTGCATCAGCCTGCTCAAGTTCGCTGATACTTCCGCGAGCAAGGACCAATTCCCTTGGATCACTATCGAAGTGATCTATAACCAGATCATTCAGCCTTTCCATGACACACCTTGGTTTGCGTAAATAACGCTTAAAAAACTAAGGCATCGCTCCCTATACGGTCTACTGTCACTTATGACAGTAGACAGACTGTTTGGCGATAGGCTGCCGGCTCCTTATATCGGTGTCGCGGCCTTCCTTGAACGCGGCTCAGATCCAAAAAAGGCGGCGTGTCCGAAACGACACACCGCCTTTTTTGCGTGGGAACAAATCAACCTGTGGGAGCGGATTTATCCGCGAAGAGTCCAGTACATCCGACGTACTTTTTATAGTCTGTAATACTGCTTTCGGGAATGAATTCGCTCCAACAGTTATTCTGCCCAGGTTTTATCAGTAGACATCCCTTCTGTAACGTCCCTGCTCAACCAGTCGCTCCAGTTCCTCGGCACCGAGTATCTCGCTCAATGCCAGATCAACCCCCGCCGCCATCCCTTGAAGGCTGCCGCAGATATAGATTGCCGCACCTTGCACCAGCCACTCGCGAAGCTCATCTGCCGCTTCACGCAGGCGATCCTGTACGTAGACTTTCTCAGCCTGATCCCGGGAGAACGCCAGGTCCAGACGAGCCAGACTGCCGTTGGCCAGACAGCCTTGCAGCTCGTCGCCGCAATGGAAGTCATGGGCGACAGCGCGCTCACCAAAGATCAACCAGTTGCGAGTCTGTCCTTGCTCGACGCGAGCCTTGAGCAGGCTGCGCAATCCGGCCAGGCCCGTGCCGTTGCCGATCATGATCAGCGGCACGGGCTCGAGCGGCACATGGAAGGCGCTGTTGCGGCGCACACGCAGGCTGACCGAATCACCCAGTGCGACATGCTCGGTCAGCCAGCCGGAGCCCAGGCCCAGGCTGCCGTCGGCATGCAGTTCCTGGCGCACGATCAGTTGCAGCGAACCGTCGGACGGAATCGAGGCGATGGAATACTCGCGTACGGCAATCGGCACCAGGGCGTCGATCAGCGCCTGGGCATGCAGGCCGACCAGATGGGCACGGTGCATCGGCAACTGGCGACTTTCCAGGGCCTGGCTGATGCTCTCCTGCAAGCCGTCCACCTTCACCGAGGTGTCGGCAGCGATACCCAGGCCGCTGAGGAACTGGGCCACGGCGGCATGACTGTTGCGCGGCATGACTTCGACCAGGTCACCAGCCTGCCAGGTTTGTCCGGCAGGTGGTTCGAGATCCAGCAGGAACACTGGCGAGCCACTGCTGCCCGGGTTGAGGAACCGGCGCTTGCCCAGGGTCCAGTTATCGAACACCGGGGCCTGCCAGGTGCTGGTCGGCTGGCTGCCCGTCAAGTGCCCCAACTGCTGCTGCCAATGCTGCAAGGTGGCAGCGTCGCCGCTATCCACTTCTATGGGAGCAAACAGCGTGTTGCCGCCGCGCTCACTGAGCCAGCCACTCAGGCGTCGGGCAAAACCGCAGAAGTCCGGATATTGGCGATCACCCAGGCCCAGTACCGCGTAATTGAGATTTTCCAGGGCCAGGGGCTGGCCGAGGATCTTGCGCTCGAAGCCACGGGCGCTGTCCGGTGCCTCGCCATCGCCGAAGGTACTGACCACGAACAGAGCGTTATGCCGTTGCTTGAGATCCTGCTCGGTAACATCAGCCAGGCGCTGCACCTGCACCGGCCAGCCGGCGGTCTGCAATTGCCCCGCCGCCTGCCAGGCCAGTTGCTCGGCGAAACCGCTCTGGCTGGCAAAGCCGATCAACCATGGCGCGCGTTCGTCAGTATTGCTTGCTGACGGAGCCAGCGCGCCGCGGGCGGCCTGGACCTGGCGCTTCTTGCGCCGACGATCCAGGTACAGCAGCCAGCCAGTAATAAAGAACAACGGCATCAGCAGCGCGGCAAAGGTAATGATCAGGCGCCCTGGCAGGCCAAAGTAGCTGCCGACATGCAACGCGTAGTTACTGGCCAGCAGCTGGCTGCCGACTCCCTTTTCGGCATAACGCGACACACTGATGAGTTTGCCCGTGGCCGGATCAAGGCTCATCTGGTTCAGGGCGCGCTCGTGGGGTGCGGTTTTCAACAGGTAGAAGACGGTCGCCGGTTGCCCGGCGGCGTTCGGCAGACGCAGGTTATAACCACGCAGATCCGGCCCGGCAGTCTTCTGGATACTGTCCCAGATCGCCACGTAATCGATGGTCGGTGCTGCCGCAGGAGCTTGCTCCTGCCCGCCACGGCCGCCGCCCGGACGTTGACCACCACCCCCACCGCCACCTTTGCGCTGTTCAACCGACGCCGAATCGCCAATCAGACGGGTCATGCCTTCGTTGAACCATTGGTAGGACCAATTCAATCCCGTGATGGCCAGCAGCAGATAAATAATCAGGCACCAGGTACCAAACACCGAGTGCAGGTCCCAGTTGAAACTGCGGCCCTTCTTGGCCCAGTCCAGGGTCAGCCATACGCGCCAGTTCAAGGCCTGGCGCGGCCAGCGCAGATACAGACCAGACAGGCAGAAGAACACCAGGATCAGCGTGCAGGCGGCTGTAATCTGCTTGCCCGTCTCGCCTGCGGCGAGGAAGCGGTGCAGGTTGAGGATAAAGCCGAAGACCTGATCGCTGCCGGTAGTGCCGGTGATTACGCCGGTATAGGGATCGAAGTACTGCATCATCCCGCGACGTTCACCTGGCGGCGGCGTGTAATACACCTGCGCGGCATGATTGCCATCGACTTCGATGCGGAACATCGAGATCTTCTTGCCAGTATCCGCCTCGATCTTGCTCGCCAGTGCGGCAGGCGTCATTTGCACGTCCTGTGGCTGCACCAGCACCACGCCGGGGTTGAGCAACTCGGTGATTTCGTCTTCAAACGAATACAGCGCACCGGTAATCCCCATCAGGGCCAGGATCAACCCCGCGGTGATTCCGAAGAACCAGTGCACTTGAAACAGGACTTTCTTCAACACCCTTGATTACCTCACTCATCAGCCATGCCGCGTAGTATGAACTGAACGGAATGCATTCTCATTAGCGTTATCGCTTTGTATCGATTATTTACACGAGCTCCAGATTCAGTGGGACCGGCTTGAGCCGGTCCCACACCCCCCACAAGTGCATACAAACAAAAGCCCCGCTCACCCGAAGGTCAGCAGGGCTTGCATCGTCACTTGCGGTCAGAAGTGGAAGTTGGCGCTCATCAATGCAGTACGACCAGCCGCTACGTGGGCGTAGTGGGTCTGGAACACCTGGTCGAAGTAACGTTTGTCGGTCAGGTTCTGAACGTTCAGTTGCAGGTCGACGTTCTTGGTCAGGGCGTAGCTGGCCATGGCGTCATAGCGCCAGTAGGACGGTACTTCGATCGAGTTGGCCTCGTTGCCGAAGCGCGAGTCTACAAAGGTGGCACCGCCACCAATGGTCAGCTTCGGAATCAGCTCATAAGTGGACCACAGGTTGAAGTTGTTACGCGGCGTACTCGGCATATGATTGCCCTTGTCCGCTGCCAGTGTGGTCTTGACCAGCTCGCTCTCCATATAGGTGTAGCCGCCGTAGACTTTCCACTTGCTGGTGATCTTGCCGGTGTAGGTGAACTCGAAGCCGTCCACGCGCTGCTCGCCGTCCAGTACCTGATAGGTGCTGTTGTCCGGATCGGTGATACGGGCGTTGGTTTTCTCGGTGCGGAACAGCGCGGCAGTCAGGGACAAATCATCACCGAAGAAGTCCCATTTGGTGCCCAGCTCGTAGTTACGGTTCTTTTCCGGATCGAGATCGGTATTGGCCGCCGTTACTTCCAGCCCCCCATTACCACTGGTTTCACCGGACGGGTTGCTGGAGGTCGACCACGCCGCATACACGCTGCCATTAGGCAGTGGCTTGTAGACCACACCGACCTGGTAGTTCCACAGGTTGCTGGTTTTCTGCCGATCGAAGTTGCCCGCCACCGTGCCGCGACCGGCCGTGGCATAGCCGCTGGAACGCACATCGTAGTTGTCGTAGCGCAGGCCCAGGTTCAGGGACCACTGCTCGTTGAACTTCAGGGTATCGAACACATAGGCCGCAGAGGTCTTGGTGTCGGTATCGGTATACGCAGCGCTGTCAGTGATCTGGCCGTTCCACGCGTCTTTGGGCGTCGGATCGTACAGGTTGGTGCAATCGCCGGAGCGGATGACCGCTGCAGAGCAGACGGTGGCAATAGTGCCGCCGGTAGCGCTGAGCACGTTGTACGCGCGGTTATGGGTGTCCTGATAGCTGAATTCCACGCCGGTATTGAGGCTGTGGTTGATAAAGCCGGTATCGAACTTCGCGCTCAGGTCGGTCTGGTTGACGAAGCCACTGGACGTCGAATTACGGCTCTTGGCCGAACGCGAAACCGTGCCGCTGTTGACGTTGCCACGGCTGTCATCAGGGTTGGTGACGATGTAGTCCAGGGTCGAGCGCGACATACGGAAGCTGTTGGAGACCGTGACGTTATCGTTCAGGTCATGTTCGATGCGCAGGGTGCCGCTGTCATTCTTGCTTTTGCGATAGTCGCGGTCGGTCAAACCATAGAAGTTGTTCTTGTTGACGTCGACCGGCTTGTCCACGTTGTACTTGCTGCGCGCGGTACCGCTGTAGGCCAACGGAATGCCGTAGTCGGGCATGTCGTCGGTGTCCAGGTGGTAGTAGTCAACCTTCACCCGGGTGTCGGTGCCCAGGCCAAAGGCAAACGACGGCGCAAAACCCCAGCGGCTGACATCGACGTCATTACGACCGGCAACGTTGGCATCGTGCTTCATCAGGTTCAGACGAAATGCCGAGGTATCGGTCATCTGCTGATTGACGTCCAGAGTGTAACGCTGGGTCTGGTCGGAACCGAAGGTGTAGCCACCGTTATAGGCGTTGCCCAGGTGCGCTTCCTTGGTGATCAGGTTCAGGCTGCCGCCCGTGGAACCAGCGCCGGTAAAGGCCGAGCCCGGCCCCTTGCTGATTTCCACCGATTCAATGTTGAAGATTTCGCGAGTTTGCGCGGCGACATCACGCATGCCGTCGATGAACACGTCGCTCTCGGCGTTGAAGCCACGAATGATCGGCCGGTCTGCGTTCGGGTTGCCGCCCTCGCCTGCACCGAAGGTAATGCCCGGCGTGGTGCGCAAAGCGTCCGCCAGACTGGTGGCGGCGGTGTCGCGAATAACCTGCTGCGCGATGACGGTCACGCTCTTGGGCGTCTCGCGCAGTGGCGCGGTGTATTTTTTCGAGGCCGACTCATCGGTCTTGTAAGTAGCATCCTGCTCACCGGTGATGCTGGTGGCGCCCAGGTTGATGGCCTTGTCTTCGCCGGTTTCGGCGGCCTGGGACATGGTCCCGGCAGACATCGCCGCCACTGCCACGCCGACGGCCGAGGCAATCGAACGCGGAGAATGAGGTGCTGAGAACAGGTGTTCGCGCGACATGATTGGTTCCTTCCCCAAGGAGTTAAGGCGGCGGAATATAGGGGAATCACGTCTTTGCAACAATTGAGAGGTATTGCTATTTGAGAAAAATTTACGTTCTTTACATTCTCGATTGACGAAATTTTAGCGACCCTTGATGTCGATCATCGTTACAGGTTTTACATAGACAATAAGAATCACTACCATTCTCTACTTCTTCTGTTTACCGGGCCCCACCACCATGCTGCTACACGTCCCTGGCTTGTTTAATCGTGATGAAGTGTTGCGTATCCGCCAGGCGCTGGAGCAGGCGGAGTGGGCCGACGGCAAGATCACTGCGGGTTACCAGTCAGCCAAGGCCAAGCACAACCTGCAACTGCCCGAAGACCACCCGTTGGCACGGGAAATTGGTGCGGCAATGGTCGAACGGCTGTGGAGCAACCCGCTGTTCATGTCGGCCGCCCTGCCCCGCAAGATCTTCCCGCCACTGTTCAACTGCTATACCGGCGGCGGCAGCTTCGACTATCACATCGACAACGCCGTGCGTTACGTCAAGGGCAGCCCGGAGCGGGTTCGCACGGATGTCTCGACCACGGTGTTCTTCAGCGACCCGGATGACTACGACGGCGGAGAACTGGAAATCCAGGACACCTACGGCGTGCAGCGGGTCAAGCTGCCGGCCGGGGACATGGTGATCTACCCCAGCACCAGCCTGCACAAGGTCACCCCGGTCACTCGCGGCGCGCGCATCGCCTCGTTCTTCTGGACCCAGAGCCTGGTGCGCGAGGACAGCCAGCGCGCCCTGCTGTTCGAGATGGACAATGCCATTCAGAAACTGACCATGGACGTACCCGATCATCCTTCGCTGATCCAGCTGACCGGCACCTACCACAACCTGCTGCGCCGCTGGGTCGAGGTCTGACGCTTGAACTGGAACCTGCAACGCGAAGAGATCCTTGATGGCGAGCAATTGGCCCGGATGCTGGAAGAAAATCCTGCCCGCGCCGCCCAGGCGATCCTGATCGCTGCCCGGGAGAACATCGTCGACGCCCAGGCGCTGCTGGGGCAGATCCTGCTCGATGGCAACGGTATCGAGCAGGACCAGGTCCTGGCCCTGCAATGGTTCGCCATCGACGCACAAAAGGGCCACAGCATGGCGCGCAATATGTTGGGTCGCTGCCACGAGCATGGCTGGGGCTGCGAACCGGATGCCGCCAAGGCCGCCGGGCATTATCTGATCGCCGCCGAACATGGCCTGGATTGGGGCCTGTATAACCTGGGCAACCTGCTGTCCACCGGACGCGGCATCCAGCAGGACCCACGCCGCGCCCTGAACTGCTACCGCCAGGCGGCCAACATGGGCCACGCCAAGTCCATGAACCTGCTGGGTCGCTATCTTGAGGAAGGTTATTGCTGTCAGGTCGACCTACCCGCCGCCTACGAGTGGTATCGCCGCTCAGCCGAAGCCGGAGACTTTCGCGGGCAGTTCAGCTACGCCGCCGTGCTGGCCGACCAAGGTCATCTTGATCAGGCGGTGGCCTGGCTCAAGACCGCACTGGCAGGGGGAAATTTGAATTTTCTCAGGGTCACCCGCAAGACGCTGTTACAGGCAAGTCAGTCGCAGCTGCGCGCGCTGGCGATTGATTATCACCAACGCGCGGCTGAACTGGGTGATGAGTCCGACGCGGTAGAACTCAGAAATTTTCAGGCTGATATGCAGCCCCCAGTGTCAGGCGACTGATCTTAACTGCGCCACTCGCGGCGCAAATCGTCCAGGTAACTGACCAGCACCTGCGAGTGATTAATGAATTGCGAGGCATACTCGACAATGTCCTCGCCTGCATCGCCGTTGTGCTCAATAAAGCGGCGCAAGGCTTCGAGCAGTTTGCCAATCTCGGTTACGTAAAGCTGGCGGGGCACGTCCAGGTCCAGCACAGCCTGTAACTGGGCCAGTTTTTTCTTGGCCATATCCCGGCGCTCGCGCATATCGCCGAGCCTGCGACGCAGGCTATCCAACTGTTCCTGTACTGTCTTGCGCAACTTGATCAAATCATCGTAGCGGATCGCATCGGCGGCCAGACCGAGAATATTCTTGAGCCCCTCAAGGCCAGCTTTCACGGAACCAATCAGGGGATTCTTGGGATCGATTTCCATGAGTTTTTCCAGGGAACTGATCAAGGGCTTGAGTCGATCCAGAAAGCTGATCGCTTCAACATCGGCAATCAACTTGTTCACCATAGTCTCCCGTTCCACCAGTTCGGCGAGGGTCTTTTCCTGGTCAGCCAGCGAACCGGCCAACTCATCGATCTCCTTCTGCAAAGCAGGCATCACGAACCTGGCCTCATCCAGGCTTACAGCCTTGAGATTGACCAGATTGTCGTCAAAATCACGGGCGTGCTTGCGGATGCCAAGCAGACCTTGGGCAATCTGTTCATTCAAGTCGACACTCAGTGCAGCAATGGCTTGCAGCACCTCGTCGTCAGGCTCCTTGCCACGCAAGTCGACAATCGCTTGCAGCAAGTCCGCCAGGCCATCGTTTTCCAGAACAGGCGGGATCAGAGTCAAAACATTGAGGGCCTGCTTGTCGACGCTATCGAACTCTCTTTGCAGGTCCAACAACTTCTCTTTGAGTACGGGTAGATAAATATCGCTCAGCGCGCTCGCCTGACGATTGAATTCCTGTCGGTTTTTATTGACCACAGCAATATCAGGTTGCGGTAATTGAAAAGGCGTATCGATAGTATGAATAGTCATTGGTTCTTTTCACTCTTATAATAGATTTGATATAACGCCCATCAAGCGTCTTTTTCATCCAGCGCGTTATTGAAAGCGGTCAGCAGGTCCCAGGACTGCTTCTTGATGTCCTCCCAATTGGCAATCACAGTCTTGAAACGAGAAACAAAACTTACCAGATACATTGCATTGGTGATGCCCTCAAAGCGTCGATAAGACGAGTCAACCAATTCATCCAGAAGCACCCACAGGCTCTCAAGATTGGACACACTGCTCGCCGCACCCTCCATCCTGATCTGTAAGTCCTGCATGTCAGTTTCAAGTTTCAACAATGCCGCCGAAAGACGGTTGATCTGTTCAACCTGTATTTCAAGTTGACGCTTTTGCGCCATCAGGGCCTCTTTATCCCTATTTGCCTGGGCGGCCTTTGGCCCCCAGATTGAATATGAAATTCCGCCACCAATGGGGCCCCACCAGAAGCCGAGCCACTTGAACTTCGAATACTCTTCATACTCTTTGATCTTCTGCTGGATGCGCTCATTCAATAGGGCAATTTCGCTATTGAGCAGCGCAAGCACTTCATTGGTATTACCGCTGGCGATCAACTGGATCTTCAGGTTGACGCTCGGCGCAATATCGTTTTTCAACATGTCCTTGAACGTGGAAATACTGCTCTTGACCCGCTGCGTGCTGTCGCTGTGCTCCTTGACATAGCCTTTGAGCTCATCAACCAGGCTCAACAGCGCCGGGATCTTCTTATGGTCGTCTGGCAGCATGTCCACTGGCGGCAGGCGGTCGATCTCATCCGGTGTCAGATCACCGACCTTGCGTTGCTGGTAGGACTCGAGGCTGGTTATGAACTGGATCATTTCCTGACCCGTGGTGATCAGGTTGCCAGCGAACACATTAAGGTCGCTGCCGACCTCCTTCATATCGGACTCAATGGGCGCCCAACTTCTGGCGTGGGTATTGATGCCCTGGTACAGCACCTGAATATCCTCGGCTTCGAGGCCCTTGATATTACTATTCTGGTTATTCAGAAGCTGCCGGACTTCTTCGAGATCCGTCGGTAACTCCAGGCCGGCTTTTACATAGCGTCGAATACGCCGTACATCCTCGTTAGTGATCAACAATCCCGGATCGCGCTCGGACTCCGACTCCTTGCCGCTCAAGAGATCAAGATAGTTTTTAGTGGCCTCACTGACCTCATCGAAGCCACGGACTTCGGGGTGATCGAGGCTGGGGTTTATCATACTCATCATCAATATCCTTATTATTTAAATTATCACCCCTGGCAAGGGGCGCTTTAAAAACTAGCAAAGGATTTAACTATTAAACAGACCCGACTACCGACCTGAACTGTAGGAATACGACAATAGGCATCAATGACTTTACTGCAAATATCCCTTCTTATTTTATGGATCCATAATAGCCACCCAACTTGATCAGGCAGCAAATAAACAAATAATGCATATCAAACGGCAACGACTTAACAACCCATTACCATTGCCCGTGGGGTCATACCTGGCGAGCAAAAAAAAACCCATGATCACTCATGGGTTTTTTCACATCCGGCTACGGCATTACACGTAATAGGACTTCAGCGGCGGGAAGCCGTTGAACTCTACGGCGCTGTAGCTGGTGGTGTAGGCGCCGGTGGACAGCCAGTACAGGCGATCGCCGATGGCCAGGTTCAGGGGCAGGCCGTACTTGTAGTTTTCGTACATGATGTCCGCGCTGTCGCAGGTAGGACCGGCGATGACCACTTCTTCCATCTCGCCCTTCTTCTCGGTCCAGATCGGGAACTTGATGGCTTCGTCCATGGTTTCGATCAGGCCGGAGAACTTGCCCACATCCGTGTACACCCAACGCTCGACAGCGGTGCGGGATTTACGCGCAACCAGTACCACTTCGCTGACCAGGATGCCGGCGTTGGCAATCAGCGAACGGCCAGGCTCCAGAATGATTTCCGGCAGGTCGTCGCCGAAATCTTCCTTGAGGAAGCGGATGATTTCTTCGGCGTAGGTTTCCAGGCTGTTGGTACGGGTGATGTAGTTGGCCGGGAAGCCGCCACCCATGTTGATCAGCTTGAGTTCGATGCCGTCTTCTTCTTTCAGACGCTCGAAGATTACCTTGACCTTGGCGATGGCCGCGTCCCAGACACTGATGTCGCGCTGTTGCGAGCCAACGTGGAAGGACACACCGTAAGGCACCAGGCCCAGGTCACGGGCCAGGATCAGCAGGTCCATGGCCATGTCGGTCTGGCAACCGAACTTACGCGACAGAGGCCAGTCAGCCGTGGTCGAGCCTTCGGTGAGGATACGCACATAGACTTTCGAACCCGGCGCGGCCTTGGCGATGTTGCGCAGGTCGGCTTCCGAGTCGGTGGAGTACAGACGTACGCCCTTGTCGTAGAAGTAGCGGATGTCCTTGGACTTCTTGATGGTGTTGCCATAGCTGATACGGTCGGCGCTGACGCCCTGGCCCAGTACTTTGTCCAGCTCATAGATGGAAGCGATATCGAAGCTCGAACCCTTCTTGTTCAGCAGGTCGATGATCTCGACAGCCGGGTTGGCCTTGACCGCGTAGTAGACCTTGGCGAATTCGAAGCCTGCGCGCAGGTCGTCGTAGGCCTGGCTGATCATCTGGGTGTCGATCACGACAAACGGGGTTTCCTGCTTGTCGGCGAACGCCTTCATTTTCTCGAAGGTGTTTTTTTCGAAATAGTCTTCGACCTTAATCGGCATGCTCAGGGACTCCAATGGCAAACAAATGAATAAATGGGTGCGAGGGCCAGTCATCAATGACAGGCCCTACCGAACGTCCTCCGTATCCCCACTTTGGTTCGCCTACTTCCCAAGGCATGTCGCCGAAAGCAAAAAGGCCATGGGAGCGACGCTGCCCTTGGCCTTGCTGTCTCGTCGTCAGTACTTGAGCCGGATGGATCGTTTCCAGCATGGACGTTCGGCGCGAACTTTAGGACCTGAAGGGCTCGAGATCAACAAAAAATGTCGCTTTTCTGCCTGTTTTCACCCGTGGGTGAACCGCTCAACCACTCCCCACTATGTAACCGACCGACATGACAGCGTGATGTTCCGCCCGATGTGGTTTTGATCGCCCCATGACGATGCTGCCCTGCACCGTGGCACCGGCAATCAAATGGTCATTAAAAGATCGGCTTTCACTGCAAAAAGGACTGGATACCTAGCAGTTCTGACAGTAGTAGGCCCTCTGCTGGCTGCATAGCATTTCTCTGTAAACCTGCAATTTCCTCCCAACAAACACTACGCAGTCTTCTGAGCGCAAACGGGAGTTTTGTAGGAGCTGCCGAAGGCCGCGAACGGACCTGTCCGATACGCCGCTTTCGCAGCCTTCGGCAGCTCCTACAGGTCCGTGTTTATCGCTCGAACGCGTAAACACAGCTGCCTGCTTATAGGCCGAGGTATTTGCCATGGACGACAGAACAAAAACAGTCCTGCATGCATCGCTATCACTCCCCGCATTCTTACTGGCCAGCAGCATCGCCTGGGCCGGTGCAGGGACCGACACTGCCCACTTGATGAACTATTACTACAGCCGCACCGTGGAGGATTGCGGCGAGGGCCGGCCAGCCTTCTGGTGCTCCGGGCTGTTACTCCGGGGCACCGAGAACTCCGATCAATTCAATGCCTGGAACCCCAGCCCCGCTTCAAAGAAGAGTGGCGGTGTGTCCATGTCTTACTTGCGTAAGGACTCGGAATATCAGGACCTTGGCCTATTGAAAACCAACGGCTTCGTTTTAAAACCCAATGACTTTATCGAGAAAGACCAACGCAAGACCAAGGTCCTGTGTTTCTTCCCGATCGATGCCTGGACTGACTATAGGAGCGACGCGGGTTGCGCTGATAATACTGAGACAACTGACCGGGTCGAAAAAATCTGCCAGAGCGCCAATATCAAAACCGCCGAAGCGTGGTTGAAGGACTACCGCAGCGTGCGCAACGACCATAAACGCCAGTGCGGCTTCGAGATCGGTGACCGCCCGGACGACGCCTACTCTTTTTACCAGGGCATCCGCGCCCGGCAGATGATCAAGGACGAGTCCATGGAGACCCAGACCGAGGTACGGGTGGAAACCTGGCCAGAGGATCTGGATGGGGATCTGCCGATCATGGCCTTCATCTATACCGAGGCCAAGGGCCTGGCCGGTGCCAGGGCCGATCAACAGAAATACTACAAGGCCACCGCTGCCAAGGGCAAAGCTATATGGCTGCCCGTGATCAAGGCCGACCTGCCGCGGACCTCCGCACAGAACGCCCGCTTCACTTACAATCCGGCGGACCAGAGCGTCCCCGAGCCCAAGGCGGACAACCCCTGCACCAGCTATATCGCTGATGCCAATTGGGAGAAGCGTTTCGACCCCGGGATCGAAAAAGAGGCCTGGACACTGTCAGTCAAACCCACCGAATGCGGCCGCAAACTCACTCCCGCCCAGACCGAAGCCGCCTATGGCGAGCTGTTCAACAAATACGGCAGCGACCCGCGCTGGACACCGGATAACGGCAGCATGCGCCGGCAGTTTGTCTGCCATCTGACTTGGACGGGCAAGGATAAAGATACGGGCAAAACCATCCGTGCCCGGGACAAGAACGTGTGGAACCTGGAACCCTTCCGACCCTATGTATCGCAGGAGGACGCACTCAAGGCCGATTGCAACCCGTTCTTGAGCACGCCCTGATGCCACTCATTGAAGCGGGTCAGCGCTGTGGGCAGGAGCCAACTTGTTGGCGAGAGGCATGACGCGGTGTGCAGAATGCGCCGCGAACACGTTCGCTCCTGCCAGGACATCAAGCGACGGCTTCGGCCGGCGACACGATACTGGTCTTCATCCCCCGGGAACGCCCCGAACTCAAGTAGGCAGCAATCGATTCCTGGGTCACCTCTCCGAGGAACACCCGCTCGGCATCCATCACCGGCAGCCATGAGCGGTTGAACTCGTACATGCGCGACAGCAGGATGCGCAGATGTTCGTCGTAGACGGCGGTGGCGTTGAACTCACGCAGGAATTGCGCACAGGTGCCGGTCTGGCGATGCAGGTCACGACGGCGCACATAGCCCAGGGCTTTGTTCTCGCTGTCGGTAACGACGACATAGCGGCGGTCGTTCTCGTCCATGACTTCCAGGGCGTCGGCCACCGGAGTTTCCGGGCTGACCGATGGGGCGTTATCGGCAGCGTCTTCGGCCTTGACCAGCAACAGGCGCTTGAGGGTGCTGTCCTGGCCGACGAAGTTGGAGACGAAGTCATCAGCCGGATGCGCCAGCAGCGTATCCGGATGATCGATCTGCAGCAGCCTGCCGGCGCGGAAAATCGCGATCTTGTCGCCCAGCTTGATGGCTTCATCGATATCGTGGCTGACCATGATCACGGTCTTGTTGAGCGCCCGTTGCATCTCAAAGAACTCGTTCTGAATCATCTCGCGATTGATCGGGTCCACGGCGCCGAAAGGTTCGTCCATCAGCAATACCGGGGCGTCGGCAGCCAGGGCACGGATCACGCCGATACGCTGCTGCTGGCCTCCGGACAATTCACGGGGGTAGCGATGCAGATACTGCTTGGGCTCGAGCTTGATCATGCTCATCAGCTCCCGGGCGCGGTCGTGGCATTTCTGCTTGTCCCAACCGAGCAGGCGCGGCACCACGGTGATGTTCTCTTCGATGGTCATGTTCGGGAACAGGCCGATCTGCTGGATCACGTAACCGATGTTGCGGCGCAGGGTCACTTCGTCCAGGCCCGTGGTGTCTTCACCGTTGATCAGCACCTTGCCGGAGGTCGGCATGATCAGACGGTTGATCATTTTCAGCGTGGTGCTCTTGCCGCAGCCCGACGGGCCGAGGAACACACAGATCTCGCCTTCATTGACGGTCAGGCTGACGGAATCAACGGCTTTGACTTCTTTGCCATTGCTCTGGAATGTTTTGCTCAGGTTCTGGAGTTCGATCATTTCAGTAATCCTTTTGGAGTCAGCGTGCGTTGCAGCCATTGCAGAAGCAGGTCGGCGAAGATGGCCAGTAGGCTGACCAGCAAGGCGCCGACGATCAGCATCGACATGTCGCTGCGGCTGATGGAAGCGAGGATGAGGACGCCCAGGCCACCGGCGCCGATGGTCGCGGCGATAGTCATGACACCGATATTCATCACCACGGCGGTGCGTACACCGGCAAGGATCACCGGCACGGCGATGGGCAGCTCGACCATGCGCAGGCGCTGGCCGAAGGTCATGCCGATGCCTTTGGCGGCTTCACGAATGCCCGGCTCAACGCTGGTCAGGGCCAGATAGGTGTTGCGCATGATCGGCAGCAGTGAATACAGGAACACGGCGGTGATGGCCGGCATCGGCCCCAGGCCCTGGCCGAATTTGGAGTAGAACGGCAACAGCAGGCCGAACAGGGCAATGGACGGCACGGTCAGCAGCACGGTGGCGCTGGCTTGCAGGGGGCCGGCCAGGCTCGGGAAGCGGGTCATCAGGATACCCAGGGGCACACCGATGACTATCGCCAGGGTCACGGCGACGCCGACCAGGGTGATGTGCTGCCAGGTCAAGTGCAGGACCTGGGCCCAGTCCAGATGGGAGAAGGCGTTAAGAAAGCTCATGATCTTCTCCTGCTCAGTTCAATGGATGTGCGCGCAGGAAATCTGCGGCAACGGTAGATGGGCTGTCGTGATCGACATCGACCCGGGCATTGAGCTCGCGCATGGTGGCGTTATCCAGCAGGTCGGCCAGTGGCTTGAGCAGCCCGGTGAGGTCGGGGTGCTGATCCAGATAGGCCTGACGAATCACCGGCGCGGCGGTGTAGTCCGGGAAGTAATGCTTGTCGTCCTGCAACACTTTCAGGCGAAACGCATTCAGGCGCCCGTCGGTGGTGTAGACCAGCCCGGCGAACACCTGGCCGTTGCGCAGTGCGGTGTAGACCAGCCCGGCATCCATCTGCCGGGTGTTTTCGCGGCCGAGGTTCATGTCGTAGTGCTTGACCATGCCCACCAGGCCGTCGGAACGGTTGGCGAACTCGGTATCGAGGGCGACGATATGGCCTTCTTTGGCCTCGTCCTTGAGCACCTGGCTCAGGTCAGACATGGTGTTGATCTGCGGGTACTGGTCGGCGATCTTCTGCGGCAGGGCCAGCGCGTAGGTGTTGTTGAACTTCGACGGCGAGAGCCAGGCCAGGCCCTTCTTCGCATCCAGTCCCTTGACCCGGTCGTAGGTCTGCTGGCTATCGAGCTTTTCATCGATATGGTTGTAGGAGACCAGCGAGACACCGGTGTATTCCCAGACCAGATCCAGCTGCCCGGTTTCCTGAGCGCTGCGGGCCAGGGTACTGCCCAGGCCACCGGTGATCTGCACGTCATAGTTCTTGGTGCGCAGATATTGCGCGGTGAGTTCGGCAAGCAGGGTCTGCTCGGTGAACACCCGGGCGCCGATGCGCAACAGCGGTTTATCGGCCGCCTGGGCAAATCCGGCGAACAGCAAGGCAAAGGCTAAAAACAAGCCTGTCTTTTTCATGAGTTGTTTCCTTCTCTCGGCGGGCTCAGCGAGCCAGGCCACGTTCCAGCCAGATACGACTGGCAAGGGTCACCAGGCCGTCGAGCAACAGCGCAAGCAGCGCCGTACAGGCAGCGCCCAGGACCAGCTGTGGCTGATTGTTCAAGGCGATGCCGGGGAAGATCAGGCTGCCAAGACTGTTGGCGCCGATCAGGAACACCAGGGGCGCGGTGCCGACGTTGATCGCCAGGGCAACCCGCACGCCGCCGACAATGATCGGCACGGCGTTGGGCAATTCCACCTGCCAGAGCACCTGGCGCGGGGTCATGCCGATGCCTGTGGCGGCTTCCTTGAGTGAGCCCTGGACGTTTTTCAGACCTTCGAAGGTGTTGCGCACGATGGGCAGCAACGAGGCCAGGAACAAGGCGAAGATGGCCGGACCACTGCCAATGCCGAGGATACCCAGGGCGATGGCCAGGACCGCGAGAGGCGGAACGGTGTTACCGACGTTGAAGATCTGCATGAAGCGTTCGGCACTGCCGATGCGCTGCGGACGGCTCAGGATGATGCCGGCCGGGATGCCGACCACGAGGGCGGCGCACATGGACACCAGAACCAGTATCACGTGTGCTTGCAGATAAAACAGCAGATCGTCCTGATACTGCTTGATCGTATCGATGCCGATCCAATGGACCAGCAGGGCCAGGAGTACGATAGTCACCGTACCTCCCAATAGCCCCTTGCCATAGCGATTAGCCACAGGCGGACTCCTTATTTCAGTCGGCGAACGGATGCCAGGGTCCACCATGTCGGTGACCTGTCACAGCGTTCGCGAAGAGCAGCGGGTGGGTCGCCATTGAGGTTTTTACCTCGGCGAAAACACAAGCCATGAGCGCAGCTTCGTCAAGCTAACTTGCTGATATTGCAGACCCTGACAGTGCGTGTTGCAGGGGAATGGACGTCTCCACGTTTTAAAAGGTTCCCATCTGAAGCAGCAAATTGCCACCCTTAATCGACTGAACGGTTCGGTTATTGCCTTGACTTAGGCTATAATCGCTGCCCTTTTTTGACTCACCTGCCAGGCGATTTCCCATGACCCAACAGGCCGCCGAAGTCGCGAAACGCCGCACCTTCGCAATCATTTCCCACCCGGATGCGGGTAAGACCACCATCACTGAAAAGCTGCTGTTGATGGGCAAGGCCATTGCCATTGCTGGTACGGTGAAATCACGTAAGTCTGATCGCCATGCGACGTCCGACTGGATGGAAATGGAGAAGCAGCGCGGCATCTCCATCACCACCTCGGTCATGCAGTTCCCGTATCGCGATCACATGATCAACCTGCTCGACACTCCGGGCCACGAAGACTTCTCCGAAGATACCTATCGCACCTTGACGGCAGTGGACTCGGCACTGATGGTCCTCGATGGCGGTAAGGGTGTAGAGCCACGGACCATCGCCCTGATGGACGTCTGCCGCCTGCGCGACACGCCCATCGTCAGCTTCATCAACAAACTCGACCGCGACATCCGCGACCCGATCGAGCTACTGGATGAAATCGAAGCGGTCCTCAAGATCAAGGCTGCGCCGATCACCTGGCCGATCGGCTGCTACCGCGACTTCAAGGGTGTCTATCACCTGGCGGACGACTACATCATTGTCTACACCGCCGGTCACGGGCATGAGCGCACCGACGTCAAGATCATCCAGAAACTGGACTCCGACGAAGCCCGCGCCCACTTGGGCGACGAGTACGACCGCTTTGTCGAACAGCTGGAACTGGTGCAGGGCGCCTGCCACGAGTTCAATCAGGAAGAGTTCATCAACGGTCAACTGACCCCGGTGTTCTTCGGTACCGCACTGGGCAACTTCGGTGTCGACCATGTCCTCGACGCCGTCGTCGACTGGGCGCCAATGCCGTTGGCGCGGGTCGCCAACGAGCGCACTGTGGAACCGGCCGAAGAGAAGTTCAGCGGTTTCGTGTTCAAGATCCAGGCGAACATGGACCCCAAGCACCGCGACCGCATCGCCTTCATGCGCATCTGCTCGGGCCGTTACGAAAAAGGCATGAAGATGCGCCACGTACGCTTGGGCAAGGATGTGCGTATCGGTGACGCCCTGACCTTCTTCTCCTCCGAGCGCGAGCAACTGGAAGAAGCCTACGCAGGCGATATCATCGGCCTGCACAACCACGGCACGATTCAGATTGGCGATACCTTCAGCGAGGGCGAGACCCTGGGCTTCACCGGTATCCCGCACTTCGCCCCGGAACTGTTCCGCCGCGTACGCCTGAAAGACCCGCTCAAGTCCAAGCAACTGCGCCAGGGCCTGCAGCAACTGGCCGAAGAAGGCGCCACCCAGGTGTTCTTCCCGCAGCGCAGCAACGACATCATCCTCGGGGCCGTCGGTGTGCTGCAGTTCGATGTGGTCGCCAGCCGCCTCAAGGAAGAATACAAGGTCGAATGCGCCTACGAGCCAATCACCGTGTGGTCGGCCCGCTGGATCGACTGCGCGGACAAGAAGAAGCTTGAAGAGTTTGAAAACAAGGCCGTGGAAAACCTGGCACTGGACGGCGGCGGTCACCTGACCTACCTGGCGCCAACCCGGGTCAACCTGGCACTGATGGAAGAACGCTGGAAAGACGTGAGCTTCCGCGCGACGCGTGAGCATCACTAAGGCTGTAAGCCTGGGCACGAAACCTGTGGGAGCGGATTCATCCGCGAAAAAGCCAGTACATCCGACACATCTCTAGTGTCGCAAGTACCGTCTTCGCGAATGAATTCGCTCCCACAAATCTCGCTCCCGAGAGTTTAAACAGATCGGTTACAGCATCTCGTTCAAGATCCACTGCGTGACATCCGTGCGCTTGGGCTCCCAACCCAGCAGCTCACGGGCATTCTTGCCGCGCACCCGGCTGTTGGAACCCAGGCCGTAATTGGCCATCTCGTAGCCCCATTCGGCTTCAGCATCCTTGAGCGGCCAGTCCTGGGCCGGGCCGAGGTTCAACGCCTTGGCAATGGCATTGCTCATATCGGCAAACGCAGCTTCGCCACTCTCCACGAAATAGAAAGTACCGGCCGGATTCTTCTCCAAAGCCAGGGCATAGAGCGCCACCACATCTTCGATATGCACGTTGGACCAGATGTTCTGGCCTGTGCCGACGTGACGAACGATGCCGCTTTTCTGCGCCTGCTTGAGCAAGCGTGGCAGTTGCACGCTATCGCGCTTCACGCCCAGGCTATGGCCGTAGATCAGGGTGTTGCAGATCACCGCCGAGCGCACGCCCTGCTTCGCGGCATCGAGCACTAAATTGTCGATGGCGACCCGAGCGGCCTTGTCGGCAGTCGGCTCCGGCAACCGGCCTTCGTAGTAGATAACGTCGCTGCCTTTACCACCCGAGGCATCACCGACGATGCTCGAACCGCTGGTATGCAGGAACACCTTGTTCGACCCTTTCAAACCGGCGATCAACGCCTCTACCGCGCCGCGATGATCACTGCTGGCGGCGTTGATCACTGCATCGGCCTGACGCGCCTGCCCGGAAAGCAATCCGCTGTCGTCCAGAGTGCCGATGACTGGCGTGATACCCAACGCAAGCATTTGCGCTTCCTGCTCGGCAGTGCGAACCAGGCCGGAGACTTGATGGCCCTGCTTGACGAGGGCGGTGGCGATGGAGCCGCCGATAAAACCGGCAGCGCCCGTAATGAAAAT
The DNA here is from genome assembly GCF_047303955.1 of Pseudomonas sp. Pseusp88. Classification (NCBI taxonomy): domain Bacteria; kingdom Pseudomonadati; phylum Pseudomonadota; class Gammaproteobacteria; order Pseudomonadales; family Pseudomonadaceae; genus Pseudomonas; species Pseudomonas sp. Pseusp88. The sequence continues at coordinate 28,628 of NZ_JBGLYM010000039.1, forward strand.
CTTCATGGAATGACTCCTCAGGGGTAAGTAACTGTTGCCCCCAGTATCGAGCAGGTATTACCTCTGAAAAAGTCATGCAAGGCCAAATGAATGTTGCGTATAAATCACGAATATCCTTGAAAACTCGAACTATGTTCGACTGGCTTTAGCCGGGAAAGCGCCGGTACATTCGCCACAATTGCATGGTCAGATCTGACGCCTTCCCGGCTAAAGCCGGTCCCACATCCCACTATCCCGTCTTATCAGCGCCCGGCTTTTTCCTTCAACCGCCCGGCGTCGCCAAGCCAGCCGGCTGCGCCATTGTGCAACCAGTCCGCCGCGCCCGGCGCATGCTTGAGCTGGCTGTCGAGGAACGCCAGGCTAAGGGACTGGATCGCTGCGACCTGCTTCGGATCGGTCGGCGGCTCGCCAGCCGACGGCCCATTGGCCCCTCGGGACGGTGCGCCGCGGCTGCGGCCCTTGCCGCCGCCATGGGACTGTTTGCTGCCGGTGTCGGTAGCCTCGGGCAGCCTGGCGGTCTTGCTATCCGGCTTCGGCGCACTCACCAGTTCCGTGCCGGAAAAGGTCTTGTGGGTGGCCCGGTTCAGGTCCACCTGATAACTCCCTGCGACATTCACCGAGTCGCCGACTACCTGACGCAGGTGGTAAGTGTTGACCCAGTTGAACGGGTCTTCGTCATTCTGGCCGGTCAGCGACAATACCGGCACCGATACCCTGGCGAACTGCGCCGGATCGGCACCGGCTTCGGCGTACGGGCTGAGCAACAGCAAGGCTTTGGGCTGCACTGGTGACGCAGCCGGGTTCATCGCCATGGCCAGGGCGGTTTGCGCTCCCAGGTCGAAACCGGCGAAGACCACCTGATTCCAGTCGATGGCCGCCAATTGTGCATCGCCCTTGGCGGCGCGGCTGCGCGCTTCTTTGATGACTTTCTGTACCGTGGCCAGGCGCCGTTGCAACGCCGAGTCGGCATAGCGATAAGCTGCCAGGCCATGGAAGTCACCGGCCTGGGCCAGGCCACTGGCGTAGATGTCCGGGCCGTCGTCCTGATCCTGAATCGACAGCACTGCATAACCGGCCTGTGCCCAGGCCCGCCGCCACTGCTCCCCGCCCGTGGCCGACTCACCCAGCCCCGGCAGATAAATGATCAGCGGCACCGGCCCCGCCGTCACCGGCGCCTGCAAGGCCACCGCGACAGACTGCGGGCCGAAGTCCCAGTCAGCCTCCCAACCGGTTACCTGCTGGCGGGCCGACTTATAGGCGGTGCCGAGGTCCTCATCGAGCTGCTCGTTGAACTTGATACGCGGATCGGTAGGCGTGCTGGAACAGGCAGACAACAGGCCCAGCGTCCCCAGCAGGACAGCCGCAGCCAGGCGGTATTGAACAGGAATGAGCTTCACAGGGTTATCTCGATAAAAGGTCGGGACAGGCAAAGCGCCAGCCTAACCGCAGCAAGCTGAACGGCAAGGGGCTGAGAGCGTAAATAATGGGTAAAGGCAGAAGCCGCAATCATAGATGTGGGACCGGCTTTAGCCGGGAAGAGGCAAGTACAGTCGATGCATCTCTATCGCTTGCCTTGAAGTCTTCCCGGCTAAAGCCGGTCTCACAATAAACGGCCCCCATTTCAGGCGGCATACCCCGCCATCTTCTGCTGGATGAAATCCAGAAAGCATTGAATCCGCAGCGCCAGTTGCGAGTTGCGGTAGTACACCGCATGGATCGGCTGGCGATAGCCGCTGTTGGCCTCGGGCAGCAGCACTTTCAGGCGGCCTTTGTGGATGTCGTCGTGGGTCATGAAATGCGACAGGCAAACAATCCCTTCACCGGCTATAGCCAGTTGACGCAAGGTTTCGCCACTCGACGCCGCGACCGCCGGCTGAATGAACAGGCGATCCCCTTCGGCATGACGCAATGGCCAATGATTGAGGGTTTCGGTCTGGGTAAAGCCCAACAATGTGTGGCTGCTCAAGTCCTGAACGCGGCGCGGCGTGCCATGCTGCTCAAGATAAGCCGGGCTGGCGAGGATATTCAGCGGGCTGCTGCCCAACGAACGGGCATGCAGGGTCGAGTCGGCCAGGCTGCCGATACGGATAGCGATGTCGGTGCTTTGCTCCAGCAAGTCGATGATCAAATCGTTGCTGTTGAGCTCCAGCTGAATATCGGGGTACAGCAGGCGAAACTCGGCGACATAGGGCACCACCGAATGCAGCATGAAAGGCGATGCGGCGTTGATCCGCAGACGCCCGGCGGGGTGTTGCTGGCGCAGGGACAGGCGCTCTTCGAGGTCTTCCATCTGCGCCAGAATCTGCCGCGCGCGCTCGAGGAAGAACTTGCCCTCTTCGGTCAGGTCCATACGCCGCGTGGTGCGGTTGATCAGGGTGGTTTCCAGCTTGGCTTCAAGCCGCGACAAGGTGCGACTCACGGCCGAAGGCGTCTGGCCGAATTGCTCGGCAGCCGCCGAAATGGAGCCGCTTTCGATAACAGAAATAAAGACTTGTAGCTCGTCGGATCTGGCTTTCATTATTGTTCTCCGCTCAAAACACGCTGGATGTTAGCCGTGTTTGAAGCAAAGAACATCCGACTATCGCAGGGCTACTCAGGCGGTGATATTGAAAACCTGTGCCAGGTGCGCCTGATATCGCTGCACATCGGCTTCGATATTCGGCACTTTCATCACGTCTACCGCCAGGAAAGTCGGCAGGCCGGTCAGGCCAAGGAACTGATTGGCCTTGTGGAATGGGAAGTACACGGCGTCCACGCCCTTGGCTTCGAAGAAGTCGGTCGGATCATCGAAGGCTTGTTGCGGGGCGTTCCAGGTCGCGGAAATCATGTACTGACGACCTTGCAGCAATCCGCCACTGCCGTATTTCTGCGATGCGTCGGAGCGGGTGCGACCGTCGTTGGCATACAGGCTGCCGTAGCCCTCGGTGAAGACTTCGTCGATGTATTTCTTCACCGTCCAAGGCGCGCCCATCCACCAGCCCGGCATCTGCCAGACGATGACGTCAGCCCAGAGAAACTTCTGCACTTCTTCGGCGGCGTCGTAACCGCCGTCGATAAAGGTTTCCTTCACGTCAAAACCGGCATGGTCCATAAAAGCCACGGCAGCTTCGTGCAAGGTGGCGTTGTAACGACCCTCGGAGTGGGCGAATTGCTTGCCGCCATTCAAAAACAGGATTTTTTTCATCTTGATTCTCGTCGCTATCCCGCAAGCCCACAGGGCTGGTCCGGGAAGTCAGTAAGGGGAAGTGACGGCAGGATAACGACGCAATAGCGGCAGATTAAGCAGAAGCGGAGCAAAAGATATTTGCTTAAAAGGCACAAATCAACAGTGAACTCTTGAATTAGGATTCGACAAATTTCTTCCCTCAGGAGCCCATCCCATGAACGCCTTGTATGGCTTTATCCTCCACGCCTACACCCGGCCGGACAAGTCTGATGCATTCCTGGCCCTGTTCAGTCAGTACGTGGAGCAGAGTCGCGAGGAGGACGGCTGCATCGAGTACCACATGCTGCGCGACCGTGAAAATCCGTCGCTGTTTATCTTCTATGAAGTCTGGCAATCCAAGGCGCATCTGGATGTGCACTCCTCGTTGCCGCATATGGCGCGCTTCTTCGAAAATCGCATGTACTACCTGGAGCGGGATTTCGAGGTCCGCATGATCGACATGATCAGCCCGTCATCCGCTAATCAATAAGTGCAGGCCCAGGCCGCCGACGCCAATGAAGAACAGGCGCTTGAACAATTGGGCGCTGATGCGTTGGCGCAAATACTGACCCAGCCACATACCCAGCAGCGCGGGTAGCAGCGCCAACAGCGAAGCGCTCAGCTCCCCCCCACCCAATGCGCCGCTGCGCAATAGCGTGGCTGCCAGGGCCAGGGTCGCCACGGTAAAGGCCAACCCGAGGGCCTGCACCAATTGGTTTCGCTCAAGACCCAGCGCCTGTAGATAAGGTACGGCGGGAATCACAAAAACCCCGGTAGCCGAACTGATCAAACCGGTGAGAAAGCCGCATAACGGCCCCAGCCAGCGTTCATGCCGGGGGGCGACGTGCAGTGGCGGTAGAAACAATCCCGTCAACGCATACAGCAACAACGCACCGCCCAGCGCTCTACCCATGGCAGCGTCCGAGCCTATTCCCAACAGCCAGGAACCCGCTGCGGTGCCCAGCGCCACCATGGTCAGCATCGGCCATAGGCGCTTGAGCAACGGCCGCAACTGCCCGCCAATCGCCAGCTGCCAGACATTGGTCACCGTCGACGGGATGATCAACAGCGCCGCTGCCTGAGCCGGAAGCATAGCCAGGCCCAGCAAGCCCATGGCCACGGTCGGCAGGCCCAGGCCGATCACGCCCTTGACCGTACCGGCCAGCAGAAAGGTGCCCAGCACTAACGCGCAAAGGCCCAAACCCAGTATTTGATAGTGTTCGATCAGTGCGTTCATGGCCTCATGATGGCGGCCACGGCGTGCCTTGAAAATCTGCCATATACTGAGCCAGCCTCAGTTTCTGCCATAGGCTTACCTTCATGCACTTCGACCTGACCGACCTGCGCCTGATCCTCAAGGTGGTGGAAAGGGGCAATATCACCGCCGCCGCCCATCGCAGCCATTTGTCCCTGGCCTCGGCCAGTGCCAGGGTGCGCGCACTGGAAGCATCGTTGAATACCCCGTTGTTCGAGCGCGGGCGCCGGGGCGTCACGCCGACTCCAGCGGGCCTGGCCATGGCTCAGCATGCGCGACTGATCCTGCAACAGGTAGAACGCATGCAATCGGATCTGGCCGATTACGCCAAAGGCTTCAAGGGACGGGTGCGCCTGTTGGGCAATAGCTCGGCCCTGAGTGAACATCTGCCGGAGCTGCTGGCCGACTTTCTGGTCAGCAATCCGTCCATTGATGTTGAACTGGAAGAACGCCCCAGCTTGCGCATTCTTCATGCCCTGCGCCAAGGAGAGGCCGACATCGGCATCATTTCCGACGCCGTGGACGCCAGCGACCTGCAGACCCTGCCGTTTCGCAAAGATCCACTGGCCCTGGTGATGCCTCTGGGCCATCCATTGGCCGGGGAACCCACCCTGAGTTTCAGTCAGGCCCTGGATCACGAATTCGTCGGCATGAGCGCCAATAGCGCACTGGCCCTGTACCTGGAAGAACAGTCACTGCATGTCGGCCGCCGTCTGAACATCCGCGTGCGCGCCGAAGGCTTCGACGCCGCTCTGCGCATGGTCGCCCGGGGTGCCGGCCTGAGCGTGATGCCGCAGATAGTCCTTGAACGCTGGCAGGGGCCGCAGCCATTCCATAGCCTGCCGTTGAACGATCCCTGGGCCCAGCGCCGACTGCTGCTGTGCGCCCGCGACTTCGCCGCTCTGCCGGGTTATGCCAGGGTGTTGCTGGATGCACTGAGCCGGGGCTGAAAACCAGCGTTTATGGACAACCCGATGTCGAGTTCAGACAACTGGCCCGCCTCCATCCACCCTATGGTGGGCGCACGCAATTTGCGCCACTGATCTGGAGCTGTCATGTCTAACCTGATTACCGTCCTGCGCGATACCCATCCTTTGCCCGTCGTCGATGCCTGCAAGTGGGAAAAACTCGCGGGCGACCCGCACACCGTCAACCTCAATTGCTACACCTCCGCTGACGGCGAAAAGATCATGGGCACCTGGATCTGCACCCCGGGCAAGTGGTACGTGGAATACACCAAGTGGGAATACTGCGACTTCCAGGAGGGCTACTGCATCCTGACTCCCGAAGGCAAAGACCCGATCCACCTGAAAGCCGGCGACAAGTTCATCATCGAGCCAGGCTTCAAAGGCAATTGGGAAGTGGTCGAGACTGTGCGCAAGTACTTCGTTTTTGCCTGATTATCATCGAAAGATGAAATGACTTTATTTTTGTGGGGAAGAATTGATTCGCGGAGGAGCCAGTACACTCAACGCGCCGTTGTCGTCTGGCTCCGCCCAACCGCGCCTCAGTGAGCGCGCGAGAAGAATTCAAAGAAACATCCCTCAGCCCTTTGCGATTTGCCCTACAGAACCCTCCAGCACATTCCTTTAGCGTTCGTCTCCTCAAAGACGTCACCCAAGGAATGGCATGATCCCCGTTACCCGACTCGGCGACAAACACGTCTGCCCCATCCCCGGCCATGGCACCTCGACTATCGTCAGCGCATCGTCCGACGTTCAGATCAACGACCTGGGCGCCGCCCGCGTGGGCGATGTCTGCGGTTGTGGCGCGGTGATCACGGCAGGCTATCCGCGCATCATCATCAACCATCGGCCGGTCGCGCATCTGGGCAGCCCGACCAGCCACGGCGGCTTCATCGTCTCGGGCAGCCACGATACCTTTGGCGGCTATCAATTCGAGGGTGAATGCACCGAGACCGTGATCGACTTCGCCAAACTCGGCACCGTGCGCCCGGACGGCTCGGTTGATGAGCCACTCATGGCGCAACTGCTGGCCGACCCGCAGCTAAAGGAACGAGCCCTGCTTTCGGGAGCGCTGCTGCAATCCGAGGCTGCGCCTCAAGCTGCCAAGGAGCCGCTGACACCCGAGCTGATCGCGGTCGCCGGCAGCCAGCACGATAACGGCTCCGGCAACAAGATGATGTTCATCGCCCAGGCCGTGCGCGAGCTGGCTGAATTCCGGTCCGACAAGCCCGGCCTGACGCGCACATTGGTGGTGTTCGCCCCGAGCTACAACGACGCCATGCTCAGCGCGGCGCGCGCGTCTGCCGACCACTACGACGCAGCCTTCATCACCGTTGGCAACGCTCAGGAGCTGATCCACTACCTCAATCAAGGCAAAGACCGTAAGCAATCCCCTATCGAACACCTATCGCTGTTCAGCCACGGCGTACCCCAGCGCATTGCCTTTGGCTACCAACTGGCCGAAGACCAAGAGCTGTCCCTTGATGTACTGAACTACGAACAGCTTTCCGCCCTCGCGTTTGCCGGTTCCGCGCAAATCGACAGCTACGCCTGCCGCACGGGTATGGGCAACGTGCATGACCTTGCTATCGAAGGGCTGTTCCAGTTCTTCTCGCAAACCGATGAAAGCCTGGCGCAGTTATTGGCTGATCATCTGCAGATCAAGGTACGCGCATTTATTCGGCGCTCGGATTACAAGAATACCTGGGGGTCGTTTAGAGATCGCCAGCGGAGTAAGTCGTGTGAGGCTAAAGGTAGTGCGGTGCCACACGAGAAGTGGTGTAAGTGGTGGAGGGAGTTAGCCACGGAGCGGTATGAAACTGATAAGAGTTTGAGGTTCACTTACCAGCTCGTGGGCGCCATTCATCCTGTGATATCTGGCAATACGCCTGTAGGCGCGTCAGGAGAATACTTTGAGTTTCTGCCAAAATAATAAGCTCTGGATCGCCTTGGCTTTTTTTCTTTTCTTGCTGGTGATTGTTATGAATTATGGGGCCAAACTAATGACAGGTGTATATAAAAAGGACTTGGGTAATGGCGTCGTAATCTATGCGGACGACTATGTGAGAACTGGACGCTGGGTATTCGATTGTGAATATCGTCGACTGATCAGTCGTGAACCATTGTCGACTCCGTTGGCAGAGCTGAATACCGCCGGAAAACTCACAATAGGTAATATGTATACTTTAAGCAAGACTGATGAAGTCCTGGCAAAGGAGGCCATTAGAGCTATTGTGCGCATACCTGAATGGCATAAAAGAATTCGTTATCTTTACTCTGGGCTAGATGAGAACAGTGTGCTCAGATATCATACATTCTCTTTGCTGGTTAAACATGCTGGGCGTAAATGGGCCGTCGAAATTGATCAATCTATCGGCTATGACAACAAATCCAGCTTCAAGGTAACTGCCACACGCTACGACCCCGAAATATATATGGATCACTCTAGGCTGCTTCAGGCCGCTGCCGAAAGCTGCCCTGTTCCTCAATGAATTTCGACAAGCTCGGTATTGTAAGCCCAGGCAGCCCGGTCGATGACGAGCTCATGGCGCAGTTATTGTCCGATCAACTGCAAATAAAGGTGCGCGCGTTTATTCGGCACTCGGATTACAAGAATACCTGGGGATCGTTTAGAGATCGCCAGCGGAGTAAGTCGTGTCAGGTTAATGGTAGTGCGGTTCCACACGAAAAGTGGTGGAAGTGGTGGAAGTGGTGGAAGGAGTTGGAGGGCGAGCGCAAAAAGTACGATAAAAGCTCAAAATCCACCTACTAGTCCGCAGGAGCCAGCAAGCCTGTGATTTCAGGCGATACACCCGTCGGTGCGCCGGGAGGTCACCTTGAGTTTCTACCGAAGTAAGAATCTATGGGCTGCAATAATCATTCTCTCGCCGTCACTGCTAGTCGCGGCTCATTACGGATTAAAGATAATGACAAGTGTGTATAAGCGGGATTTTGGAAATGGTGTAGTCGTTTACGCCGACGATTTTGTGAAATCGGGTAAGTGGGTGTTCGACTGCAGCAACTCTCGGCTGATAAGCCGCCAGCCACTGGTAGTGCCCCTGGCCGAACTTGAGGAGTCTGGCAGACTGACTATCGGTAGAATGTATTCTCTGAGCGATGCCGACGAAGAGCAGGCAAAGGTAGCGATCAGAGCGATCACTGAGATTGAAGACTGGTACAAAAAACTATATTACCGTTACTCTCGTCTGGGTGAAAATAACAATCTAAATTTACACATTTTTGATTTGTTCGCCAGGCATGAAGGTCGGCAATGGGCGTTGAACGTTGAACAGTGGCTTGATAGCAAAAACAGATCCAGCTTCGAGATAGTTGCCGAGCCCTACGACCCCGAAACCTATATGGATTATGCAAGATCACTGCAGGCTGCCGCCAAAAGTTGTCCTGTTCCGCAATGAATTTCGACAAGCTCGGTATTGTAAGCCCAGGAAGCCCGGTCGATGACGCGCTCATAGCGCAGTTATTGGTCGATCATTTGCAAATAAAGGTGCGTGCGTTTATTCGGCGCTCGGATTACAAGAATACCTGGGGTTCGTTTAGAGATAGGCAGCGGAGTAAGTCGTGTGAGGTTAATGGCAGTGCGGCGCCACACGAGGCGTGGTGCAGGCGGTGGAAGGAGTTGGAAATTGAGCGTGATAAGTACGATAAAAGCTCAAAATTTACCTACCAGTCCGCAGGAGCCAGCAAGCCTGTGATTTCAGGCGATACACCCGTCGGTGCGCCGGGAGGTCACCTTGAATTTCTATCGAAGTAAGAATTTATGGGTTGCAATAATCATGTTCTCGCCGTTACTGCTGGTCGCGGCTCACTATGGATTAAAGATAATGACAAGTGTATATAAACGGGATTTTGGCAATGGTGTAGTTGTCTACGCCGATGATTTTGTGAAGTCGGGTAAGTGGGTCTTCGATTGCAGCAACTCTCGGCTGATAAGCCGCCAGCCACTGGTAGTGCCCCTGGCCGAACTTGAGGAGTCTGGCAGACTGACTATCGGTAGAATGTATTCTCTGAGCGATGCCGACGAAGCGCAGGCAACAGTAGCGATCAGGGCGATAACCGGGATTGACGGTTGGTACAAAAAACTATATTACCGCTATTCCTATGTGGGCGAAGATAACGATTTAAATTTACACGTTTTTGATTTGCTCGCCAGGCATGATGGTCGGCTATGGGCATTGAACGTTGAGCAGTGGCTTGACAGCAAAAACGGATCCAGCTTCGAGATAATTGCCGAGCCCTACGACCCCGAAACCTATATGGATTATGCCAAGTCATTACAGGCTGCCGCCAAAAGCTGCCCTGTTCCGCAGTGAAAATCTTAGCTAGACAAGGGATGAGAACATAAATATATGATATGGAATACTGCGACTTTCAGGAGGGCTACTGCATCCTGACTCCCGAAGGTAAAGACCCGATCCATCTGAAAGCCGGCGACAAGTTCATCATCGAGCCAGGCTTCAAAGGCAATTGGGAAGTGGTCGAGACTGTGCGCAAATACTTCGTTTTTGCCTGATCCGGCTTTTCTGTGGGACCGGCTTCAGCCGGGAAGACAATGGGGCAGACGATATACGGGTATCGATCCTGCCTACGCCTTCCCGGCTAAAGCCGGTCCGACAAAGGCTGCACAGGTGACCCTGCGGCGCTGCCTGCAATATCCCCATACCGCACATCCCATCGCACAATCACCTATAAAACATCCCTTACCCACTGCCAGGGATTTAAACAATGCGCAGCCTCATCACCCTCATTGCCCTGCTTATCATTGGCATCGGCAACGTCTTGGCGGCCCCGCCAAAGCACTATCTCTACACCTCATCCGGTGAGCTTGAACAGCTCGGTGCGCTGTTGACGCGCCCTGATATCGAAGGGGTGCAGATCGTTTACTCATGGAAGCTGCTGGAAAACGCCGAAGGCCAATACAACTTTTCCGCTATCGAAGAAGACCTCGCCCGACTGGGCAAACTCGACAAGAAACTGTTCATCCAGATTCAGGACCGGTTCTTCACTGCCGAAGCCCGCAATATCCCGCTCTACCTGCAACAGGAGCCGGTCTATCACGGTGGGCTGATGGCCCAATCCGACAATGCCGGTGAAGGCATGCCCGAAGGCCAGGGGTGGGTAGCGATGCAATGGCAGCCGAGTGTGCGGGCACGTTTCCAGGCGTTGCTGGCTGCCCTGGCGGCGTCATTCGATGGCCGCATCGCGGGTATGAATTTGCCGGAAACCGCTATCGACATTGATGTGAATGACGCCGCTTCCGGCTTTACCTGCGAAGGCTATTTCGCCGCGACCCTGGACAATATCCGCTTCGCTCGCAACGCCTTCAAACAGTCTCATGTGGTGCAGTACGTCAACTTCTTCCCCTGTGAGTGGAATGACGATCAGCGCTATATGTCGCGGTTATTCGAGTTCGCAGCAAATAACCGCATCGGCCTCGGCGGCCCGGATATCGTGCCGTACAAGAAGGCCCATATGAACGCCGCCTACCCATTCCTTAATCGCTACAAAAAGCGGCTGGAACAGGTGGCCATGGCGGTACAGGAACCGACCCTGACCTATACCAACCCAAAGACCGGCGCGCCTTTCACCCGCGAGGAGCTCGTGACTTTCGCCGAAGATTACCTGGGGGTCGATATCATCTTCTGGAGTACGCAAACGCCCTGGCTCAACCCGCAATGATCAGGCCTTGGCCCAGGCCCGAATCTGCTCCAGCGTTGCCGTCGCGCCACCGCAGACGATAAACAGTACCTTGCCCTGGGCCGGAAGCTTTTCCGGGTGATAGGCCAGGGCCAGCGCTGCACCGCAGGCAGGTTCGACCAGAACACGGTGATCACTCAAAAACTGCTCACAGGCATCAAGGGCCTCGGCATCCGACACCACGACGCTGTGAATCCGGTGATTCTTCAGGCTCGCCACCGCCTGCGCACAGACCCGTTTGGCGCCCAGAGATGTTGCCACCGAAGTAATCGCATCGATCTCCACCGCTTCGCCCGCCTGCACCGCTGCATGAAAGGACGCCGCGCCCGACGTTTCCACCGCATACACGGGCACGTCCTGCCAGCCATTGCGATCGAGCCCCTCGATCATCCCCGACAGCAGGCCGCCACCGCCCACCGACAGGACCACCGCATCAGGCTTGAGCCCGGCTGCCGCGACTTCATCGATCAGCGTGGCATGGCCGGTCCACAGCAGCGGATCGTCGAAGGGATGGATAAAAGCATCGGCATCCGTCACCAGAGTCTGGGCCAGGGCGTTGGCCTCCTGCCAGGACGCGCCATGCACGATCACTTCGGCCTGCTCCAGACGCAACAGATCCTGCGCCCGCTGAGTAGTGGTTTGCGGTACGACTACCGTAACCGGCACACCCAGTGCCCGCCCGGCATACGCCACCGCTAACCCGGCATTACCGCCCGAAGATGAAATGAAACGCTTGGCACCGCGAGCATGATGGACTTCACAGGCATGCCCCACGCCGCGAATCTTGAACGAACCCGGCGGCTGCAAGGCATCGAGTTTCAGCCACACGGAATAACCGGCGCGCTCGCTCAGGGCGCGGGATTCGAGCAGCGGCGTGTTGATATGCAAGGCCATGCGAGGGGCTCCATCTGACATAGGGGAAGGGATCGTATCCTAGCCTTTTCTTGCCTCGCGGGAAGCTCGCCGTAGCGCGGCACAGAGCAAATGTGGGACCGGCTTTAGCCGGGAAGGCGTATTCCCGGCTAAAGCCGGTCCCACAGTGTCCACTACTGAGATCTAAACCTCCCGCCCCCCGAGATTATTGACACACCACGCCTCGGCCATCTGTGTAAACGCCAATGCCGCCGCACTCTGGTAGCCATTCCGCCGCCGCAACAACGCCGCCGTACGCTGTGGCGGATAGCCTTCGAGCTGATAGCAGCGCAACCCGCGTTCTTCACTGGCAATGGCCTCGGGCAGGATGGTGGCCATCGGCGCATGGCGCAGAATTTCGAGAATCGCCCCCACTGAATTGGTCTCCATCACCACCTTGGGCCTGACCTCATGCACACGGAAGTAATCCTCGATGCAGGTGCGGGTAATGAAGTCTTTAGTCAGCAGCACCAAAGGTTGCTCGGACAACTGCGGCGGCGCTACCCGGATCTTGTTGCGGGCAAAGAACGGGTGATGCCTGCCCACCATCAGGCCCAGGGTTTCCACCAACAGCGGCAGGCGCTCGATTTCCGGGTTGCGCACCGTATCGAAGGCAATGGCGATATCGATGGCGTCCTCGGCCAGTTCGCTCTCGATATCGTTGAGCGAGCGCTCCAGGACGGTCAGGTGGATATCGGGATATCTCGCAGTAAAGTCGCGGATCAGCGGGCCGGCCAGGTAAGGGATGAAAGTCGGTGTCAGGGCCAGGCGCAAACTGCCCCGAGACAGGTCCTGGACATCGTGGATGGCCCGTTTGCCCGCCTCCAGCTCCAGCAGCATCTTGCGCGCATGTTCGATATAGGCCGTCCCTGCCGCCGTGGGGCGGACGCTGCGCCCCGAACGGTCAAGGAGTTCGACGCCGAGTTCTTCTTCCAACTGCTTGATCTGCTGGGACAGGGTCGGTTGCGAAACATGCAGCACCTCGGCGGCACGGCTGAAGTTGCCCTGCTCAGCCACGGCGAGCAGGTAGCGGATATGTCGCAGCAGCATTGGGGGCGCTCCGAGGAAGCTATAGGCAGGAGCAATAGAAACTATTGCATATCGGTCTTGGACGCTATCACGCAGATGCGATGAGTATGGGCCACTGCCGCCCTTCCCTTGCTTACAGGAATCACCCTATGCAACAGTCCCATGCTTTCCAGGATCCCTCCCAGGCCCTGACCAGCAAAGTGCTGGAAATCAAAGCCCGCAAGGACTTGTCCTTCGCCCAGTTGACCGAAGGCACCGGCCTGAGCCTTGCCTACGTCACTGCCGCGTTGCTCGGTCAGCATCCGCTGCCCGCCGATGCCGCGAAAGTCATCGGCAAGCACCTGGACCTGGACGACAGCACCGTCGCCCAACTGCAGACCATCCCGTTGCGCGGCAGCCTGCCCAATGGCATACCCACCGATCCGACCATCTATCGCTTCTACGAGATGATCCAGGTCTACGGCACCACCCTAAAAGCCATCGTCCACGAGCAGTTCGGGGACGGCATTATCAGCGCCATCAACTTCAAGCTCGACGTGAAAAAGGTTAAGGATCCCGAGGGCGGTTCCCGCGCCGTCATCACTCTGGACGGAAAGTTTTTGCCTTACAAACCGTTCTGAGTGGTCTGTAACCATTGGCGCGGGCTTGAGCCGGTTCTGCGACGAAAGGCCCGGGCCAGTGCCGAAGGACTTTCATAACCGACCTCATCGGCAATCAAGGCGATGGGGCGGCCTTCGCGCAGGCGTTTCTGCGCCAGGCTGACCCGCCAGCTGAGCAGATACTCCGCAGGCGGCTGCCCGACCACCTCATGAAAATGCGCGGCAAAACTGGCTCGCGACATCCCCGCCGCTTCGGCCAGTTCACCCACCGTCCAGGCCTGCTGCGGCATGGCGTGCATCAAGTTCAACGCCTTGGCCAGACGCAGGTCCGCAAGCCCCGCGAGCATGCCGCTGCCCAGTCGCTCTTCGTTGAGCAGATAGCGCAGCAGTTGAATTACCAATAGCTCGAACAGCCGGTCCATGACCGCCTCGCGCCCGCACATATCGCCGAACGCCTCAGCAAACAGCCATTCCAGGGTCGGCCCCAGCAAGGCACTGGAAGACAGCGGCAGCAGCAAGTAATCCGGCAAAGCGGCAGCAATCGGATTGCCTGAACCGGCGGCGAAATCCAGGCTGGCACAAACGATTTGCGCCGACTCTCCGGGCGCCGGCGTCAGGCGATGGGCATAGGCCCGGGGGAAAAAGATCAGCGTCGGCTCGCTCAACGTCAGCTCGCGATTGTCAGCCAGGCGCAGCCCAAGCACACCACTGCGCAACACATGCAGATGACCATGACGACCGTCCGCATCGAAGGCTGCGGCGTTGCAGAATTCACCGCTGTGAAAGGTCCCGGCACTGACGCCGAAGTGATTGAGCAGCGTGGACAGGCGATCCATGGAAGCCCTCGGGTTTGGACGATCGGTTGCATTTCTTCGACTTTTAGCAGCCGAACGATACACCTTTCGCCCTAGGATAAGTCCATGTCCTTAATTGCATCGGAGTCCGCCATGAGCGAAGTCACCGTCTACACCACCAACACCTGCCCCTACTGCGTCGCCGCCAAAAGCCTGCTGGCGGGTAAAGGCGTCAAGCCGATCGAGATCAACGTTGCCGGCTCGAACGAGAAAATGCTGGAAATGATGAGCCGCAGTGGGCGTCGCAGCGTGCCGCAGATTTTCATCAACGACCTGCATGTGGGTGGGTTCGATGATTTGGCGCTACTGGAAAGAAAAGGCGAGCTGAACGCGTTGCTGGCTGGTTGAACCGGGAGCAAATGGTGGGAGCGAATTTATTCGCGAAGAGGCCGGTACATTCAGCGCATCTTCAGCGGCTTGAATATCGCTTTCGCGAATGAATTCGCTCCCACAGTAGCGCGTGCATATCGTCGGATCTGTGGGAGCGGATTCATCCGCGAAGGGGCCAGTACATCCAACACATTGGCGGCGTACGGAAGAAAGCTTTCGCGAATGAATTCGCTCCCACAGTAGCGCGTGAATATCATCGATACCTGTGGGAGCGGATTCATCCGCGAAGGGGCCAGTACATCCAACACATGGCGGCGTCCGGAATAAAGCTTTCGCGAATGAATTCGCTCCCACAGAATCTCCTACAGGAGTTAGCCCAACGCCATTATTCAGCCTTGCGATACCCCTCGATAATCGCCGAGAAATCCTTGCCGCCATCGCCACGCTGGCTCATCGCCTGATACAGCTGTTGCGCCAATGCGCCGAGGATCACCGGTTGATGGGCCGCCTTCGCCGCTTCGGTGGCCAGGCCCAGGTCCTTGAGCATCAGGTCGGCGCCAAAGCCACCGGTATAACCGCGCGAAGCCGGGGCGGTTTCGACCACGCCGGGCCAGGGGTTATAGATTTCCGAACTCCAGCAACGGCCGGTGGAGCTGTTGATGATGTTGGCCAGAATCCCGGTATCGATGCCCAACGAATTGCCCAGGGCCATGGCTTCGGCGACGCCGATCATGGAGATGCCCAGCAGCATGTTATTGCAGATCTTGGCGATCTGCCCGGTGCCGATATCGCCGCAATGCACGATGTTCTTGCCCATGCGCGCGAGTACCGGCTTGAGCACTTCGAAGTGTTCGACACTGGCGCCGACCATGAACGTCAGGGTCCCGGCCTGGGCGCCACCGGTACCGCCCGAGACCGGCGCGTCACCCAATACCACACCCTGTTTGGCCGCCGCAGCGGCGACGTCACGTATGGTCTGCGGGTCGATGGTGCTGCAATCCACCGCTGGCACGCCGGCGGCGATGCCAGCCAGCACGCCGTCTTCGCCCAGGTACACGCTGCGCACATGGGCAGCGGCAGGCAGCATGGTAATGACCATATCGCTGCCCTGAGCGGCGTGTTTCGGTGATTCGCTGATGCGCCCACCGAGGGCAGCCAGTTCCGCCAGCACGGCGGTGTTGAGGTCGAACAGGTGCAACTGGTAGCCAGCCTTGAGCAGGTTGCGCGCCATGGGGGCGCCCATGTTGCCCAGGCCGATAAATGCGATTTTCATGGCAGTTCTCCCTAACGCAGGTTGATCGTCGTGTTCACGCCATCGTTGACGCTGTCGTCGTCGAACCAGCGACTGGTGACGGTCTTGGTCTGAGTGTAGAACTGCACCACCTGCTTGCCGTACGGACCGAGATCGCCGAGCTTGGAACCGCGTGAACCGGTAAAGCTGAAGAACGGCACCGGCACCGGAATCGGGATATTGATGCCCACCTGGCCGACATCGATTTCACTCTGGAATTTGCGCGCTGCCGCTCCACTCTGAGTGAATAAACCGGTGCCATTACCGTAGGGGTTGGCGTTGACCAGGGCGATGGCCTGATCAAGGGTATCGACTTCCAGCACCACCAGGACCGGGCCGAAGATTTCCTGGGTGTAGATCTGCATCTCGGTGGTCACCCCGGAGAACAGGGTCGGCCCGACAAAGTTGCCGTCCTCGAAGCCGGGCACCTTGATGTCGCGGCCATCCAGCTCCAGCTTGGCGCCTTCGCGCACGCCACTTTCGATCAGATCGAGAATGCGTTTTTTCGCCTGACGCGAGATCACCGGTCCGACATCCGTCCCCGCCTCTGAACCGGCATTGACCTTGAGTTTCTGCGCCAGGGCCTTGAGGTCCGGCAGCCACTGTTTCGAAGCGCCCACCAACACGACCACGGAAGTCGCCATGCAGCGCTGACCGGCCGCTCCGAAACCGGCACCGACCAGGGCGTTGAGGGTCTGTTCGCGATTGGCATCGGGCAGTACCACGGCGTGGTTTTTCGCGCCCATCATCGATTGCACACGCTTGCCGTGTTGCCCGGCGAGGTTATAGACGTGGGTGCCCACCGCTGTAGAGCCGACGAATGAAACGGCCTTGATGTCCTTGTGCGTGCAAAGGCCATCGACCACCTCCTTGCCGCCATGCACCACGTTGAGCACACCGGCCGGCACGCCTGCCTCCACGGCCAGTTCCACCAGCAGCATGGTCGACATCGGGTCCTGTTCCGATGGCTTGAGCACGAAGGTATTGCCGCAGGCGATGGCCATGGGAAACATCCACAGCGGGATCATCGCCGGGAAGTTGAAGGGCGTGATGCCCGCGCAGACGCCGATAGGCTGACGCAACGTGTAAGTATCGACGCCACCGGCGACGTTCTCGGTGAACTCGCCCATCTGCAAGGTGCCGATGGAGCAGGCGTGTTCGACCACTTCCAGGCCGCGGAAGATATCGCCCTCGGCGTCAGCAAGAGTCTTGCCCTGCTCGGCACTGAGCACGGCGGCGATGCGTTTGGAGTGCTCGCGAATCAGCGCCTGCAACTTGAGCATGATGCGCATGCGCGCACCCACCGGGGTGTGGCGCCAGGTCAGGAAGGCCTTTTGCGCGGCAGCGACGGCGGCATCCAGTTCGCCCTGAGTGGCGAAAGGCACCTGGGCCAGTACTTGCTGAGTGGCCGGATTGACGATATCGCGCCACTCGGTGCTCTGGGATTCAACCCACTCGCCGTCGATCAACAGTTTGACCCGGGCGACGCTGGTATTGTTGTTATGGGCATTCATTTGGCAGTTTCCTCAAGTAAGTTCGGTCAGACGACGCGCTTCGGGTCGCGCTTCATCAGGGCTGTGCAGAACAGCGCCACAACCCCCATGCCGATCAGGTAAACGATGACGTAATGCGGGCTTCCACCGCCGGATTCGAGCAACTTGGTAGCAATCATTGGCGCAAAACCGCCGCCCAGAACGCCGGCCAGTTGCACCGAGACGGAGATGCCGCTGTAGCGGATCTGCGCCGGGAACTGTCGGGCAAACAGCAACGACTCTGGTGCGTAGAGGATCGGGAAGATGACGCCCACCGCCAGCACCATGGCCCACCAGACCAGAGTCGGCTCACGGGTTTCGAGCATGGCGAAGAACGGATAGACGAAGGCGCAGAGCAGCAGCAACCCGGCGAAATACAGGCGGCGCTGGCCGACCTTGTCCGACAGATGCCCGCAGAACGGCATGGTGAACAGCGACAGCGCCGCCCCGGCGGTAATGGCGTTGAGCACGTCGGCCCGAGGGATATGCAGCTGGTTGGCGGCGTAGGCCAGGGCGAAGGTCACCGACATGTAGAACCAGGCGTTCTCGGCGGTACGGGCGCCAATAATGGTCAGGGTTTCCCGGGGGTGTTCACGCAGGACCTTGAGCAGCGGCATTTTGACTGCGGTGTTTTCCTTCTTGATGCGTTCGAAGTCCGGCGACTCCGGCACTTTCAGGCGAATCAGCCAGCCGACCCCGAGCAGCACGACACTGGCGATGAACGGCAGGCGCCAGCCCCAACTGAGCATGTCGGCTTCCGGCAGTTTCGCCACCAGGCCCATGGCCAGGGACGCCAGCACCAGGCCGGCGCCCACGCCGGTCTGCGGCAGGCTGCCATAGAAACCTTTCTTGCCTTCAGGCGCATGCTCGACAGCCATCAACACCGCCCCGCCCCACTC